>CAYVGE010000052.1:1842-10203 GCA_964450395.1 uncultured Actinomycetota bacterium | reverse complement strand
CCGCCCGAGTGCGCTGCCTGGAATCCGGAAGTCTCACCACCAGCGTGCACGTCACGACAGGTACCGGCTGGCCGTGCCCGGTCGGCGTCGATTCCAGATCGTCTGGAGGGGTGCAGACAGGAACCACACGACGACCGCCAGCCAGGGCGTCACGAACGCGACCGGCATGGACACGAGGAACAGCGCCACCGGGCTGAGCTCCATGCGCAGCACCCACGAGTACACATCGTCGGGCAGCCGGTCGCGCAGGAGGCCCCGGCGCCGCGCATGGACGAGCATGACCGCTTCGATGCTGCTGACGGCGGCCATGTTGAGCGCGAAGACGACCATCGAGACGGGGTTGCTCGGAAACTCGCCCAGCACTCCGGTCGGAAACGGCAGGAGTGCGACGAAGGCCAGGTAGACGACCGTCAGGCCGATGAATCCACGGTCGACTGCGTCGAGTGTCGCCATGAAGCGGTGGTGGGCGGCCCAGTACGAGCCGATCACGAAGCAGCCGAGGAAGAACGCAGCAAGGAGCGGTACCTTCTCGCCGAGGGCCTCGAGCAGGGCTCCGGGATCGTCGGAGGCGCCGCGAACCGTTTCGGGGACACCGACCTCCACCACCAGGAGCGTCAGGGCGATGGCGAACACCGCATCGGTGAAGAAGACGAGCCGGTCGAACTCGACGCCTCGGCTCGCGCGTCGGTAGTGGAGTCGTGACGACATCGTGTCCTCGCGTTCGAACTGCGGTAGACGGGCGCTCCCAGCGCGGGCCGGCGTCACGCGCCCGATCGCCCACCGTCGGTGAACGGCTTCGTCCGGGGTCGTCGGAGTACGCTCCCCCCGGCCTGCCTGACCTGTGATGCCCGCATCCGTCCGGCCGCGCGCGTCCCAACGTGCGGTCGACGGCCAGGTCGAACGGCCGTGGCGGCGTGTCGGAGATCGGGAGCAGGGTCATGGCAGGAATCGTCGCGCGTGAGCAGCTGACCGACGACACGGTCCTCGTGTTCATCTCCGACACCCACATCGGAGGCACGCGCGGAAGCGACATCTTCGCGTCCGCTGGCGAGCTGACGGCCTTCTTCACCGAGCTCGCCGAGCACGACGGCCCGCTGGAGCTCGTCCTCGCCGGCGACTTCCTCGACCTGCTGCGCATCGGTTCCACGTCGGTCGATGATCTGGTCGACGCCATGCTCACGGGCGGCGACTACGAGGAGCTCTTCGCCGCCCTGCGACGCGTCCGGGAAGCGCCGGACCATCGGGTGGTCTACATGGCGGGCAACCACGACGCCGAGGCGTGGTGGAACCCACGCCTCCAGCAGTCCCTCATCACTGCCGGCGTCGTCGACGAGTTCGCGTTGTCGTACGTGGCGTCGTACGCGTCGCTGCCGCACCACCTGGTGTACTGCGAGCACGGCAACCAGTTCGACCCCACGAACCGGATCCTCGACTACGCAGATCCGCTCGACACACCGATCGGGTCGCACATCGTGACTGACGTGATCCGGCCGATCGGTGCGGGGATGACCGTGACCAGGACACTGGATCTGCATGACCTCAGCTATGTCTTCCCGTTGGCCAAGCTGCCGGAATGGGTCGCGGGGCGGCTGTACTACCGGCTCCTGCGCATGGTCATCCACTGGTTCCTGGTGCCGCTCATCATCGCGTACGGCATCTACCACACGACGGCGGCGATCCTGCAGCCTACCCGCACGGCGGTCGAGGCCCTGCTCCTCGAGGTCGCCGACGACGCGGTGGTCCTGCTGGCCGCGTGCATCATCTTCTTCGTGGTCAGCCGGACGGTGGCGCAGCGGGTGATCGCGTCGCTGGCCCACCGCTTTCGGGGTCGCGGCCTCGGCGACACGCACGAGCACGGCAACGCCGCGATCCAGCGGCTGCTGGAGTCCGGCGCGTCCCCACCAATGGCTGACCGCATCGCCGGCCGCGACATCGCCGTGTTCGTCTCCGGCCACACCCACGCGCCGGCGGCACAGGAGATGGGACGTGCGGACGGCGGATCGACGGTGATCGTGAACACCGGCTGCTGGCTGCGCCAACTGCAACCGGTGACGGCCTGGCTCAAGGCGCCTCCGGTCTTCGTGCCGGCGTTCGTGCAGACCCACGTCCATGTCACCCGCACAGGAGACGGGCTCACCGTCGAACTCTGGGAGCGCCCGAAGCGCGCGGACCGGCGACTCCCATCCATCGAGCGCCTGGCGGTGCTCGGCCGGATGCCCGATCAGCCGTCAGCGGTGTCCGAACCGCGGCTCGTCGCCGTGCACTCGACCGGCCCGGGGGCGAGCCGGTCGGCAGGTCGGTGACTCGCTGGGGCCTTTGATCTATCATCGCAGATGAGCGATGAAAGGCTCCAACATGGCACTTGCCCGCGCATCCGCCGAGGCGTACGCGAGCTGGTTCCGCTGCCTGGCGGATGCCACCCGCATCCAGATCCTGCATCTGCTGGCCACCACCGACGGTCCGCTGACGGTCGGCGAGATCGTCGCCGCTGTGGGCGTCGGCCAGTCAACGGTGTCGGTCCACCTGCGGCGCCTGGCCGACCTGGAGTTCGTCTTCGTCGAGCACGTCGGCACGGCCAGCCTGTACCGCGTGAACGACGACTGCCTCACCTCGTTCCCGGCCGCGGCCGACGTCGTCATGGGCCGGGTGCCGGTGGCCGGCGATGACCCGGTCGCTGCCGCGCCCTGGCGAACGTGACCGTGGCCGGCCGCGTGCTCGACGCCGTGGCCGCATCGGTGTGGCTGCTGGCGGAACTGGTCGCGCTGTTCCTGGTCGTCGCCACGGCGGTCGCTGTCGCCGCGCGACGTCTGGGGGTGCACCGGCTGCGTCGGCTCCTGGGCGGCGGCCGCGTCGCCGCGGCGGTCAAGGGCATCGCGCTGGGGTTCCTGACCCCCTTCTGCACCTACTCGGCCATCCCCGCGCTGGTCGCGATGCTCGACGCCGGGGTGCGGACGTCCGCGTGGATCGGGTTCCTGCTGTCGGCGCCGGTGCTCGACCCGTTGATCTTCGCCGCGCTCGCGCTGGTCTTCGGACCGCGGACGGCGGTGCTGTACACGACGGTGACGTTCGCCGGGGCGTTGACCGCAGCGCTGGTCGCCGACGCAATGGCGGTGCGGGCAGGCCGGCAGGGTGTGCGTCGCCGGGCGGACGTACCCGCCACGCGTGCCCGCAACGACCCTGACCCGGCGTGCGCTCCGGATCCGTTCGCGCCGGGCCCGCCGTGGCGGAGTTGGGCGACCGAGGCCCGCGACGGTGCGCGGTACGCGATCGGCCTGATCCGCGGGATGGCGGTGCCGCTCAGCGTCGCCGCGATCATCGCCGTTGCGGTCGTGGGCGTCGTGCCGCGCGACCTGCTGGCCACGGTCGCAGGTCCCGACAACCCGCTGGCGGTGCCCGTCGCCGCGCTGGTCGGCACCCCGCTGTACGCGTCCGGTGAGGCGTTCGTACCGATCGCGGCGGCACTGCGCGACCAGGGCATGGCGGACGGCGCCGTGGTCGCGTTGATCATCGCCGGCGCCGGCGTCAACCTGCCCGAACTGGCCGTGCTCTCCACGCTGGTGTCACGCCGGGTCCTGGCGGGTGTCGTCGCGTCGATCTTCCTCACAGCGGTCGTGGCCGGTTGCGCCATCCCCGTGGTGACCTGACGCCCACCCGCACGCGCTGCGGCTGCGCCCCTGCCGGCTGACGGTCCAGTAATGCTCAGGAGTTATTGACTCAACGCTGGATGAGGCGGTATCGTCCCCCTGCGGGCACGGCTGCCGCCGTGGTCGGTCCGACAGGAAGGGACACCGCGCTGCATGGGTGCCATCGACCCGATCGCGCGTCGCGTGCTGGTGCATCGAGCGCTGGCAGACGAGCACCGGTTGGCGATCATCGACCTGCTGTGGTGGGGCGACCGCGCGCCCGCGGAGTTGCAGGATGCGACGGGGTTGCGGTCGAACCTGCTGGCGTTCCACCTCAACACGCTCGAGGACGCCGGGCTGATCTCGCGGCATCCGTCACAGGGCGACGGTCGCCGTCGGTACGTCACGCTGCAGCCGGCCGCGATCCCGCACGTGGTGGCGATGACGCCGCTGGTCGTCGACTGTGTGCTGTTCGTCTGCACGCACAACGCGGCGCGGTCGCAGCTCGCCGCGGCCCTGTGGCGGCAGCGCAGCGGACGCGACGCCGTCAGCGCGGGCACCCAGCCCGCCGATCGGGTGCACCCCACCGCAGTCGCCGTGGCGGCTGACCACGGACTGGACCTGTCCGCTGCCCGACCCACCCACGTCTCCGAGGTCGACGTGCGTCCGGATCTGGTGGTGTCGGTGTGCGACCGGGCCTACGAGACCGGCCTGACCGTCGACGCGCCGCACCGGCACTGGTCGATCCCCGACCCCGTCGGCGGCGACCGCGCCACGTTCGAGACCGCCTTCCACCTGATCGCCGACCGCATCGACCGCCTCGCCACCGACACGCACGTGACCGCGCCCGCCCGACGTGACAGCCCGACGACGATCAGGAGCACCCGATCATGAGCACCGAGATGCCCGGACCGGCGGCCGCGTCCGCCGAGGAGGCGCAGTTGATCAAGTCCAGCAGCGTGCGGCTGCAGCGCGACTTCGATGGCGTCTTCGGCGTCGAGACGATCGAACGGTTCATGGCCGACTCGTTCGCACGGCTCGCGCACGCCCGCGTCCGCGCCTACGTGCCGGTGATGGCCGAACGGTTCACCCGCGACCGGCTCCGCGCGGTAGCCAAGAACGACGGCAGGATCGCCAGCGACCGGCCGACCGTGTTGTTCCTGTGCGTGCACAACGCCGGCAGGTCGCAGATGGCGGCCGGGTGGATGCGTCACCTCGCCGGCGACCGGGTCGACGTCCTGTCGGGCGGCTCGGACCCCGCCAGCGAGGTCAACCCCGCCGCGGTCGAGGCCATGGCCGAGGTCGGCATCGACATCGCCGGCCAGTTCCCGCGGCCGTGGACCGACGAGATCATCGGGGCCACCGACCTCGTCGTGACCATGGGATGCGGTGACGCCTGCCCGGTCATCCCGGGCACGCGGTACCTGGACTGGGAGCTGGACGACCCTGCGGGCAAGCCGGTCGAGGCCGTCCGGCCGGTGCGCGACGAGATCGAGCACCGCGTCCGCGCGCTGCTGGTCGACCTCGACGTCCCCGTCCGGGCGTAACGATCGAGCATCACCAACCATCGACATCACCGTCGACGACCACAAGGCCTACTACCCCGGCGCCAGCCCTCTGCAGATCCGGCTCACCGGCGCCGCCGACGGCCGGCTGCTCGGCGCGCACCTGCTGGGCCACCGCGACGCCGAGGTCGCCAACGTGCCTTGCCTCGGTGGTCCGCCTCGAACCGTCCACGGCGGGTGATCGGAACTCGGCCGCCCCCCATACATTGACAGCTGTCTATACGAGTGGCAGGCTGGCGACGTATAGACAGCTGTCTATGTGGGAGTGGTGGCAATGGTCGCGTGGATGTGGAGCCTGCTGGGCGACGTCGCCGCGGACGTCGCGCAGACCGTCGCGACGACGTGGCCGTACCTGGTGCTGTCGATCGTCGCCGCGGCCGCGGTGTCCACCTACGTCGGGACCGACCGGCTCGAGGCGCTGCTGCGCCGTCGGGTGTGGCTGGGCACTGTGGCGGCGGTGGCGCTGGCGACGTTGACGCCGTTCTGTTCGTGTGGGACGACGGCGATCCTGCTCGGCGGGCTCGCCTCCTCCGCGCCGTGGGCGCCTCTGGTCGCGTTCATGGTCGCCTCGCCGTTGACCAGCCCCGCCGAGCTGCTGCTGTCCGCAGGCCTGTTCGGCTGGCCGTTCGCGCTGACGTTCTTCGTCGGCACCATCGCCATCGGGCTCGCCGCCGGCGGCGTGACCGCGCGGATCGAGCGGACCGGCTGGCTGCACGGCCAGGCCCGCGTCACCCCCGAGCCCACACCGTGCGGCGACGACGCCTGTGAGGTGTCCGCTGCGGTCGAGGCGCGATCGGACACGACCCCGCGCGGTGCGATGCCGACGTTGACACGCCCGGCGCCACCGGCGGTGACGACATGGCAGCGGCTGCGACTCGACGACCTGCTCCACGAGGCACTCGACGTCGGTCGGCGGTTGGTGGTGTTCTTCCTGGCGTTCACCGCGCTCGGGTACCTGGCGATCGGGGCGATCCCCACATCGTGGATCACGACCCACCTCGGCGGTGACAGCGCCACGGCGGTGCCCCTCGCAGCCCTGCTCGGCGTCCCGGCGTACGTCAACACCGAGGCGTCGCTGCCGCTGGTCGCCGCGCTGATGGACGGCGGCATGGGCACCGGCGCCGCCCTGGCCTTCCTGGTCACGGGGGCCGGCACGAGCATCGGCGCGGTCACGGGCCTGTTGGTGATCGCCCGCCGCCGCGTCGTCGGCCTGGTGGTCGCGATCCTGGTCGTCGCCGCGGTCCTGCTCGGCTGGCTGGGCACCCTCGTCCTGTGACCACACCGACCAACGGCAACGGAAGGGATCAGCCGATGCAGCCCGTCGTCGAATGCTGCGCGCCACTGCTCGACGCGCCACTGACCACCGCCGATGCCGAGCAGCTCGCGGGATGGGCTGTCGACCAGGCCGGCGTCACGCAGCGCCTTGAGGTGGTGGCTGACGGTGGGCTGGGACTCACCTGACTCGACCGCCGGCACCCGACCGCGCGGACCGCGAGTGCCCCCGTATCCAACGTGGGCGGCTACAGCCAGCCCGCAGTCAGCAGCGCGGCGGTGACCGCGGCGATCAGGATGCGGTACCACCCGAACACCTCGAGTCCGTGGCGGCTGACGTAGGCGACCATCCACCGCATCGCCGCCGCCGATGCGGCGAACGCCACCACGAGGCCCAGCAGCGGGGTCGCGAGCCCGAACGCGGCGACGACCGCGCCGCCTCCGGACACGATCGCGTACACCGTCGCACCACCGAGCGTGACGAACCCCAGCAGGAAGCTGAACTCGACGGCGGCGGGCACGGTCAGGCCCAGCATCGTCGCTGCCAGGATCGTCACGAGGCTGCGGCTGACACCCGGCCACAGCGCCAGCGTCTGGGCGCAGCCGATCAGCAGTGCGCCCCGCCAGCCGAGCGCAGTCAGCGGTGCGCCGGCGTCCGGGGGGAGGTGCCGCCGATGTCGCACGACCGCGAGGATCACCAGACCGCCGGTGAACCAGGCCACCACGACGGGCCAGGGGCCGAACAGCCGGTCCATGATGACGTCCTCGAACGCCAACCCGACGACCGCGGCGGGCGCCGCCGCCACGATGACAGCGACCGCGAGGCGTCGCCCGATGGGGTCGCGGCCGAGCGCGCCCCGAGCCATCCCGACGATCCGCGCCGGGTACAGCCACACCACCGCCACGATGGCGCCGGCCTGGATGGCGATGGCGTAGGTGTCCGCCGCGCCGCCACTGATGCCCAGCAGCCGCTGGACCACCATGAGGTGCCCGGTCGAGCTGACCGGCAGCCACTCCGTCAACCCCTCCACGATCCCGAGCAGCACGGCAGCGCCGACCGACACGTCCCCCGCACCGCCGATTCCGGCCGAGACAGCGGCGACGGTGGCGACGGACAACAGCGCGCAGACGCCCGCCACGACACGACCTCGCATCTCCGGTGTGGCCGCGCCCCGCCGCGACGGTTCGGGGACGCCGCGATCGTTGCGCACCGACCACCCGCCACCGACATCGGGGGCGTCGCCCACCTCGTCCATGGAACGCTGTCGCCGCACGCTTCGCCTCGATCGTCGCGACCTGGGCCGCGGATGCTAGCGGCGCCTGACGGGCGGCCGCTCGACCGCGCACCTTCGGCGTGCGAGCGTGGCCACCGCCGTGTGCTGCTGCTCCCGGCGACGGTAGCGCATGCCTTGCCGAGGCCCCTCTGGCTGGGCTGCGACGGCGCAGTGAACCCTCGTCGACGTCGTCACGTCACGCGTCGGGACGTGGTCTGAGTTCCCAGACGCGAGAAGCCTGCGCGCAAGGGCTGGACCGTCACCCGCCCGTGGTCGCCGAGCATCTCGGCCTTCCTGCGAAGTTGGTCCACCATGCGGTCGCTGGCCTCCCCGTAGACCTCGATCCCGTCCATCTCGATGAACTCGCCGAACCTGCTGAACGCCGAGGCACCCACCTCCAGGTGGAGCTCCACCGATGCGGGATCCGGATGGACGGCGACCACCGTCATCCGGGACGTCTCCTCGTCAAGGTGGAACCCGTAGCTGAGCAGTTGCGGCTCTCTCGCTTCGATGAACTCGACCAGCTCGTCGATGGCCAGCTTGAGGTCGTCCAGCTTGCCCGGCCGGATCCTCGAGCGGTCGATGTACACGATCGGCTCAGACATGATGCACCTCCACGGTGACTGC
>CAYVGE010000052.1:0-1742 GCA_964450395.1 uncultured Actinomycetota bacterium | reverse complement strand
CGAGCGGTCGATGTACACGATCGGCTCAGACATGATGCACCTCCACGGTGACTGCGCGCGCCCGGGAGATCAGCACCTCCGAGCCTGACTCATGCCGGCACTCAGGACCCCGGCCCACGACCGACCACCGTCGCGCGCCCGGGAGATCAGCACCTCCGAGCCTGACTCATGCCGGCACTCAGGACCCCGGCCCACGACCGACCACCGTCACGTGCATCAGCATTCGTGTCAAGGACAGCGGGATCGTCCGCGGCCTTGCAGTACCGCGGTTGCCGGTAGGTACTGGAGCGTCCTGCGGTACGACACCGGCGCACTCGTCGCGGGCGAGCGCAACATCCGGCAGATGTGGGCGCTGCACGACGCCGCGTTGCGTCGCGGGATCACGCCGATCGTTCCTGCGGGCGTACTCGCACAGGCGTGGCGCGGTGGCCCACAGGCACGGCTGTCGCAGTTGCTGCGGGGCTGCGTCAGCGTGCTCGACCGCAGACGGCTCGCGCTCCGCGTGCGACATGACGGCCGAACTCGCGCAGCGAAGGAGAAGTCCCCACCGCGCGACGCTGCGCGTGACCGAGCAACGACCATTCCCATCCCCAACAGGGATGTTGCCACGCAGACGCTCATCCCGACAGTGGCCCGATGGGCGCCTCTCGCTCCGGTCGGGCCCGACCCGGCCCCCTACCGTTTCACTCACTTCGGTATGCCGTGGTCCCAACTCGGCCCGGAGCTGCCGACGAACCGTCCGATGGCTGGCGCAGCCATCTCCACCCCACAGGAAGGCCGGACCAATGACCGGAGCCGAAGACGTTGCAGGCGGCGGCCCGCTGGCGGAACGCCATGCAGTCGTCATCGCAGGAGGCGGTCCGACTGGGTTGATGCTGGCGGGCGAGCTGGGGTTGGCGGGCGTCGACGTCGCCATCGTCGAGCGGCGGACCAGCCAGGATCTCGACGGCTCGCGCGGGGGCGGATTGCACGCGCGCACCATCGAGGTGCTCGACCAACGCGGCATCGCTGACCGCTTCCTGGCGGAGGGACAGGCGATGCAGGTGCAGGGGTTCTCCATGATCCCCCTGGACATCAGCGACTTCCCCACCCGCCACAACTACGGGCTCGCGCTGTGGCAGAGCCGGTTCGAACCCATCCTGGCTGACTGGGTCGCCGAGCTCGACGTGCCGATCTACCGCGGACGCGAGGTGCGCGGGTTCGACCAGGACGACACCGGCGTCGACGTCCACCTCACCGCTGGCCGGACGCTGCGAGCCGGCTACCTCGTCGGATGCGACGGAGGACGCAGCCTGATCCGCAAGGCAGCCGGCATCGACTTCAGCGGGTCGGATCCCTCGACCAGCTGGTTGATCGCGGAGGTCGAGATGGACGAGGAGCCCGAGCCCGGCATGCGTCGCGACAGCGCCGGCACGCATGGCCTCGCCCGGTTGGCAGACGGCGGGCCGGTCCGGGTCGTGCTCACAGAACGACACATCGGACAGACCGGCGACCCCGGCATGCGCGAGCTCCGGGAGGCACTCGTCGCCGTCTACGGCACCGACTACAAGGCACACAGTCCCAGGTGGATCTCCAGGTTCACCGACATGACGCGGCAGGCGGCCTCCTACCGCCGCGGCCGTGTGCTGCTGGCCGGGGACGCCGCACACGTGCATCCCCCGCAGGGCGGCCAGGGCCTCAACACCGGCGTGCAGGATGCCGTGAACCTGGGATGGAAGCTGGCCCAGGTGGTCAACAAGACA
>CAYVGE010000051.1:3815-19523 GCA_964450395.1 uncultured Actinomycetota bacterium | reverse complement strand
GGTCACCGCTGGGCGGACGTCATCCACAGCTGCTTGTCGAGGACCCGGGTGATCTCGATCAGCAGATCCTCCGCGGCGACGTCGACCGCGGCGACCGTGGGCATGCGCTCGCGGACGTTCGTGACGACCGTCTTGATCCGGTCGGTCATCAGGTCGATGACCGCCTCGTCGTCGAGGAAGGACGCCGAGACCGGGTCCATCGTCGCATCGCTGGCGACGCGGACGGCGCGGCCGTCGGGGATGATGCCGATGGTCGACATGTACTCGGCGACCGTGTCGGAGTACTCGCGGTGCTCGTCGATCAGCTCGTCGAGGTGCTCGTGGACGGGCTTGAAGCGCTTGCCGACGACCGCCCAGTGCAGCTGCTTGCCGGTGAGCGCCAGGTCGATCAGCTCGACCAGCGTCGGCTGGAGTGCAGCGGCCACGGTGGCGGCGGCGTCCGGCGCGAGGCTCGTGACGATCGGGATGTCGGTCGAGGTGGTGCTCATGGGTCGTCCTTCCTGTGAGGTGAGCCTTACCTTGGACGCAGTCCAATGAGGGTCTCCCACGACCGTAGCAGGTGTGGGGCCCGCTCGTAGGGTGGCGGTCGGCGGCTTGCGGCACAGGAAGGCGTACCTGAGCTCAACACCGGATGGTTCCGGCAGGCGGCCTTCCTGTGACACCCGACGACGAGGATCGACCGTGCGAGCAGCTCCGCGGGGGTCGTGGGTGGACGGGGTGGCGCCGCGGGGTACGACGGCCCCTGCTCAGGTCGGACCGGTGCGGTCGACGCGCGCGGCGCGGACCAGCTCGATCATCGCCGTGCGCGCCTGGTCGGCGGCGGTCAACGGACGGGTGAATCCGATGCGACCGAACGCGACGCCGGCGCGGTCCGCGGCGGGGGCCGCCACGTCCAGCCGGACCTCGAAGCCGTACCGGTCGCACGACAGCATGGTCGCATCGACGACCTCGTCGGGAACGTCGAGGAACGCGTCGATCATCACCCGGAGGGCGTCGCGGTGGTCGTCGTTCATGTGCGCGACGATGTCGGCCTCCGCCGCCGCCAGGGGGTCGGGGTCCGCGGCACGGTGCTCGTCGCCGCTGACCCAGCTCATCTCGCCGAACCCGCGCACGTAGCGCACCTGATCGACCTCGAGGCGGTGCACGCCGAAGTCGGGGAATCGGGCCCAGAAGGCATCGGGGTGGGTGGCGAGGTAGCGCTCGACCGCGGCCTCGTGGCGGTCGGCACGGACGGCCGTGACGGTGCCCACCAGCGTGGCCCGTTCCGCTGCGAGCCGTCCCGTCCCGCTGCCGGCCGCGGTCACCAGCAATGACGCGCGCGGGTCGGCGGCCAGGTTGCGCGCGTGCTCGGCCATCGTGCTCAGCAACAGCAGCGGCGCACCGTCCTCCGAGAGCGCGTAGGTCACGACCGAGCCGAACGGGTGACCGGGCGGATCGACCGCCAGCGTGGAGAGCGCCCCGTCGGTGCGCCCCGCCACCAGTGTCCTGGCGCGCTCGGCGTGCGTCGGGCCGGCGGCTCCGGGTTGCACGTAGGTCGGAGGTCCGCCCGCTGCGTGCGGGTCGTCGCTCATGCGCGGGTCCGCAGCGCGTCGCCGACGCGTGCGGTCACCAGCTCGCCGGCGGGCACGCACACCCGGACGGCGCTGCCGGCGTTGATGCTGAACAGCGCGCGGCCGTCGTCGCGGACGTCGGGCAGCTTGCTGTCCGCCCAGTCCAGGCCCCACAGCACCCGCTCGACCCTCGCGCCGCGCAGCCACGGGAAGCGGTCGCCGACCCCGGCGTCGAGCAGTTCGGCGAAGTGGTCGACGGGGCCCGTGAGGTCGTCGTCGGCGACGAGGTCCTCCTGGCCGACCACGACCTTCAGGTCCTCGCCGAAGCGCTTGACGAAGGCGTACGCGTAGCCGTCGCCGATCTGGACGATGGTGTGCGGCCACCGTGCCCGGCCGTCGTCGACGGACAGGCCGAGCACGAACAGCTGCCGCTTCTCCAGAGCGCCCTCGAGGCCGGGCATGACCCCGAGGTTGCCGGTCCCCAGCGCAAGGACCACCGCCGGGGCCGAGAGCGACCCGGTGGCGCCCCGGACGGCGTAGCCGGTGCCGTCGCGGTCGACGCCGGTGATCCGGCCGATGTCGGCCGTCGCTGCGCCCGCGCGGCGTGCCCCGTCGAGCAGGTGGGCGACCAGGTCGCCGCTGGCGATGTTCAACGCCGGCGCCAGGACCCCTTCATGGATGAACAGGTAGGGCACGTCGCGGCAGTCGATCGGCGCACCGGCGGCCACGGCGTCGCGGACGAACGCGGCCGTGCGCTCGATCGCGGCGGCGCGCCGTGGGTCCGGCCGGTGCCAGCACATCGAGCCGCCGGAGCTCTCGTAGGCCGCGACGGCGTCCTCAGTGGCTGCGACCGTCACGTCCAGGCCCTGCCGGGTGAGGTGGTAGGCGGCGGAGGCGCCGAGCGGGCCGGCTCCGGCGACCACCACGTTCGTCATGGGTGCCCCCTCGGGTCCGCACGTAGGGTGCGGTCACCGTTGACCGACCGTGCTCCATCTGCCAGCCAGCCAGACCAGCGTAGCCGGACGGACCACGGCACCACGTGGGCTGCTGTGCGTCAGGTGGCCTAACCAATGCAGGCGCGCCGCCGCGGTCCAGCGTTGCTGCCCGCGGTCCCGGCCTGTCGATCGCCCCGACGTCGGTGGCTCAGGCGAAGCCCAGGTCGGCCAGGGTGGTCATGTCGCACAGCACGCGTGCGGCCGCGGTGACCAGCGGCACGGCCAGCAGGCCGCCGGTGCCCTCCCCGAGGCGCAGGTCGAGGTCGAGCAGCGGCCGCAGGCCCAGGTGGTCCAGTGCGATCGTGGCGGCCGGCTCGGTCGAGCGGTGCCCCGCGATCAGGTAGCCGGACGCGGCGGGGCACAGCCGGATCGCCGCGAGCGCCGCGGCGTCGGTCACCACACCATCGAGGACGACCGGTATCCGGTCGACGGCGGCGGAGCAGATGAGGCCGGCCAGCGCCGCGTGCTCCAGCCCACCGACCGTCGCGAGGACCCCGAGCGGGTCCGCCGGGTCCGGCCGGTGGCGTCGCAGCGCGGTCCCGACGATCACACGCTTGTGGGCCAACGTGTCGTCGTCGATGCCTGCACCCCGTCCGGTGACCTGCCCGGGGTCGGCGCCGGTGCACGCGGCGACCAGGCAGGCCGACGCGGTCGTGTTCGCGATGCCCATGTCGCCGGTGACGAGCAGGTCGACGCCGTCGCCGATCAGCGCCTCGGCGATGCCTGCGCCGGCCAGGAACGCCCGCGCCGCATCGTCGCGTGGCATCGCCGGGCCGGCGGTCAGGTCGTCGGTGGCCGCACGCACCCGCCGCTTGCGCAGCAGCGGGTGGTCGGGCGGCTCTTCGGCGCAGCCCACGTCGAGCACGCGGACCCGGGCCCCGACGGTCGCAGCCAGCGCGTTGACCGCCGCGGTGCCCGCACAGAACTGCTCGACCATCACCCTGGTGATCTGCTGCGGCCACGGCGTGACCCGGTGCGCGTGGACGCCGTGGTCGGCCGCGGCGACGACCACCGCAGGCTGCGTCGGCACCGGCGGCGGGCAGGCCCGGGCGATGGCAGCGAGCTGCGCGCCCACCCGCTCCAGGCGTCCCAGGCTCCCGGGCGGCTTGACCAGCTGTGCGTGGCGCGCGAGCGCCTCGCCGGCCGCCCCGTCGTCGACCGGGAGGACCTCGGCGACGAGGGCGTCGATCTGCTCGGCCGGCGTCACGTCCGGACCTCGGCGAGGTGCGGGTGGTCGTGGTGCTGGCGGCGGGTCACGGCGTCGTCGTGGTGGTGCGTCGGCGGGCACCGGCCGTCAACGACCGACACGTGACAGCTGCAGCGTGCACCACTGGACGACGCGGCCGGCCAGGCCGGAGGACCCGCGGACCTCGACGCTGCCGCGTGCGGACTGCGCCGCCCCGTCGACCGAAGCCCGCACGGTCAGGTCGTAGTTGCCCGCCTCGGGCAGGTGCTGCTGGACGGCGACGAGGTGGCCAGCCGCCAGGGACCAGCGCCGGCGGGTGCCCGACCCACCGCGACCCGTTCGGGTGCTCCGCTCGTGACCGCACCGGTGCCGTCAGCCCTCCATGTCCATCTCGGACGTCGTCTCCATGCCCTCCGAGCCCATGTCCACGTCCGGTACGTCGCCGAGCGGCACGACCTCGGCGCTGACGGTCCGTTCGCCGGCGTTCGCGAACTCCAGCGTCAGGTCGACGGTGTCGCCCTCGGCGAGCTCCGCGGTCACACCGACCAGCATCACGTGGAAGCCGCCCGGTTCGAGGACCGCGGCGCCACCGGCGGGGAGGTCGATGCCGTCGACCTGCTGCATCGACATGGACCCGTCCTGCATCGCCGACTGGTGCAGCTCGACGGCCTCGGCGACGTCCGAGGTGACACCGACCAGCTGGTCGTCGGTGTCACCGTCGTTGGTCAGCGTCATGTACGCGGCTCCGTTGGCGCCCGCCGGCACCGGCACGCGCGCGTCGGACACGACGATCTCGCCGCCGCCCGCGACGCCGCTGCAGGCGGCCAGCAGCACGGTGAGTGCGCTGAGCAGCGCGGTGGAGCAGGCACGGGCCACGTCCGGTCACTTCCGTGGGAGGTCGGCGGTCGGAGGTCGTGCAGGTGGTGTCGGGTGTCGCGTCATCCTCTCGCCGGCGGCTCCCGGAACGTGGCGGCGCCCGTCGGGCACGGCGTCGCCTCGTCCACGTCGGCGCAAGGCTAGCGTGGCCGCCGCGGGTCACTCGACGGTCGCGAGCTGGCCGCCGAGGGGGAGCTGGTCGACGTGTCGCCGCCGTGCGGCGGTGGCCGCAGCCGCCCTCGCCTGGAGCGCATGGCGTGCCGCCGCGCGAGGCCGCGGCGGCCCGCGGCCCGAATCGACGCTGGTCGTCGCCGCCAGCCTGGTGCTGGTGGTGCCGTGCCTGATCGCGCTGGCCGCCGCCCGGTCGGCCGGGCGGACCCACGCGGTGACGCCGCCCTGACCGGTCAGTCCGCCGGGAAGTGGTGGGCGGTCGCCCGGTGGTGGTCGTCGCCGCCGTCCGCGGCGGGGTTGATGTGGATCGTGGCGTGCCGCAGGCGCCGCACCTGGTGGAGCAGCTGGTGGTGGCTTCGGTCGGCGATCCCGTGCGCGTCGGCGACGCTGAGGTCGCCGTCGACGGCGATGTCGACCTCGGCCCGCAGCTCGTGGCCGATCCACCGCACCCGGACCGACTGGACGTCGCGCACCCCGTCGACGGCGGTCAGCACCGCCTCGACCCGGTCGACCAGCTCGGGGTCGACGCTGTCCATCAGCCGCCGGTAGATGTCGCGGCAGGCCTGCACGAGCACGACGAGGATCGCGGCGGTGATCAGCAGGCCGACGATCGGGTCTGCCACGGGGAGCCCCACGGCCACCCCGATGGCACTGGCCACCACGCCGAGCGACGTCAGCCCGTCGGTGCGGGCGTGCAGGCCGTCGGCGACCAGGGCCGCCGAGCCGATGCGCCTGCCGACCCGGATGCGGTAGATGGCCACGAGCTCGTTGCCGACGAAGCCGATGACGCCCGCGGCGAGCACCCAGCCGACGTTGCGCACGGGTGCCGGATCGACGAGCCGGTGGACCGACTCCCACCCGGCCACGGCGGCCGACAGCGCGATCACCGCCACGATGCACAGCCCCGCCAGGTCCTCCGCGCGGCCGTAGCCGTAGGTGTAGCGCCGGGTCGGCGCGCGGCGCCCCACCCAGAACGCGAACGCCAGCGGCACGGCCGTCAGCGCGTCGGCGACGTTGTGCACGGTGTCGGCCAACAGCGCCACCGACCCGCTGATCACGACGATCACGAGTTGCAGGCCGGCCGTGACCGCGAGGCCCACCAGCGACAGCTTCAGCGCGCGCATGCCCTCCCGGCTGGCTTCCAGTTCCCGGTCGACTGCGTCCCCGGCGTCATGGCTGTGCGGGGTGACGAGCGATCGCACCAGGCCGCGGACGCCGCCGGGGTGGTCGTGGGCGTGGGCGCCGTGCCCGTCGTCGTGGTCGTGCGCGGGCTGGTCATCGTGGGCGTGGTCGCGGGGCATGCCGCCGTTGTACGTCGTCACGCGCCCCCGACGCCACCGGCGTCCGCGGCCGGCGGGGTGGATCGCGTGGCGCGACGTCGTGGCGTCATCCTGCGGCGCGCCGTGCCCGTTGCGGCGTGCGGGACCGGTCGGTGGGACCCACGGCACGTGACGGCGGGACCATCGCCCCCGCCGCGACGGTCCGTGGGCGGCAGGCTCGGGACGGTCGGTGGTGCGCCGGCAGGGAGGTGGATCGTGTACATCGTCTACGCGACCGACGGCAGCGCTGCGTCGGTCACCGCAGGTGAGGTGGTCGCGGCGGTGGCCGACCCGGCGCGCGTGCAGGTCACGGCCGTCTCGGTCGTCGCGGCCGGCCTCCCGGCGCTCAAGCACCTGCCCCGCTCGTTGCACGCGACCGAGGATCGCCGGGCGACGGCGGTCGACGTGGTCGGCGTGGCCAGCGACCGTCTGCGCGCCGTGGGCTTCACGGTGCGGACCACCACCCCGGAGGGGCGTCCCGACGAGGTGATCGGTGAGGTCGCCGCCCGCGCGGGCGCGGACCTGCTCGTCCTCGGCGCCGGCCCCCCGGGGGTGCTGACCGGCCGGCTGCTGGGCAGCACCACCACGGCGCTGCTGCACGGTCCGACGCCCGTGCTGGTCGCCCGGCGACGGCCGACGGCGGGACGCCCGCAGGTGGTCGTCGGCACCGACGGCTCCGAGCCCGCGCTGCGTGCCGCCCGCCTGGGAGCGGGCTTCCTGGACCCGCGCCGGTGCGACGTGACGGCGGTCGCGGTCGCGGTGCTGCGCACGGCCACACCCGACGCGCCGTACGGCGGCTACGCGGTCTCGGCGACCTCGCCGGAGGTCGAGCGCGACGTGCTCGACCCTGCGTGCGCGCACGCCGACGAGGTGGCGGCGGTGTATCGCGACGCGGGCTTCGCGGTGTCTACGCGCGCCGTCATGGGACACCCGCTGACGCGGCTGCTCGCCGTCGCCGACGACGTCGGGGCCAGCCTGCTGGTGGTCGGCAGCCGCGGTCTGCGGTACCCGACCCGTGCGGTCCTCGGCTCCGTCAGCGACCAGCTCGTCCGCCACGCACCGGCCACGCTCGTCGGCCGATGAGCCACGGTCGCGGCCCCGCCTGCGCGCCATGGCCTCCCTGACCGTCCCGCTCGGTGTGGCGCTGATCGCCGTCGCCGGTGCCGACATCTTCACCACCGTGCTGCACTACGAGCATCGCGGGCTGCTGACGCCACGGCTGCACCGCGCGGTGTGGTTGGTCGTCCGGGGCGTGGCACGCCGGCTGCGGGGTGGCCTCAGGACCTACGTGCTGTCGTTGGGTGCGCCCCTGATGATGGTGTCGGCCCTGGTGGCCTGGATGGTGCTGCTCGTCATCGGCTTCGCGCTGATCTACCTGCCCGCGCTGGGCTCCGGGGCGCTGGCCGCGGCGCCTGCGGGCACGCCGCCGGTCGTGTCGGCCGTCTACTTCTCGGCCGTCACGCTGTCGACGCTGGGGCTGGGGGACATGACGCCGCGCTCGTGGCCGTACCAGCTCGTGGCTGGCATCCAGGCGCTCGCCGGCCTGGGCCTGGCCACCATGACGATCAGCTACGTGCTCAACGTGTACCGGGTGCTGCAGCGCATCAACACGCTGGCCGGCGCCCTGGAGCAGCAGCTGCCCGCGTCGGGGCACGCGACCGACGTGCTGGCCGCGCACTTCGTCGACGGGCACCCACGGGAGCTGAGCACCAGGCTGCACGACCTGTACCGGGACCTGCTCGCGTACTCAGAGGGCCTGCACCACTACCCGCTGGTCTTCTACTTCCACTCCGGTCGACGCTTCCGCTCGCTGCCCTATGCCTACACCGTCATCGGCCAGCTCGTCGCGGCGCTGCGGTGGGGGCTGCCGACCGGGCACCCCGCGACCACCGATCCGTGGCTGGTTTCGCTCACCGACTGCGCGCTGCACCTCGCCGCCTACGTCGAGCACCACTTCACCGACGCGCCGCCGGCGCCGTCGCCGTCGGTGACCGCAGCGGTGTTCCGCCGGCAGGTCACGGCCGACGGCGGAGCGGACGACCCTGCGGTCGCCGCGTTCGTCCGGCTGACCCACCGGATGGCCGCGCTCGCCGGGGTCGAGGACCACGACACCGATGCGCAGCGGTACGCCCGCTACGTGGGCTGGTCCGCGTTCGTCCAGCGCGCCGCGGGCTTCGTCGACGTGACGGCCCGGGCGCTCGCAGCCGACACCGGCGCCTCGGGGCCCGCGTCGGCATGGTCCGTGGTGCCCACGACCCCGTCCCCGGGGGAGGTCGGCGCACCGCGGCCGTAGCGGCGCGGACGTGGGTCCGTCCGCACCGCCGCGGCCGGCGGTGGTCGTCCGTCAGGACGACGTGGGCTCCGACACGGCGTCGAGGGTGGCCAGCAGGCAGTCGGTCGAGGTGATGATGCCGACCAGGCGGCCGTCCTCGAGGACCGGCAGCGCGTTGATGCGGCGAGACACCAGCGTGCGGGCCGCCTCGTCGATCGGGGTGTCGACCCCGATGGTGTGGACGTCGACCGACATGACCGCCTCGACGGGTCGTTCGTCGTCGAGCAGCGTGGCGACCTCGTGGCGCAGGATGGCGTCGCGCAGCGCCGCCTCGCGGATCGCCACGTCCCGGTCGCTGATGATGCCCACGAGCCGCATGTCGTCGATGACGGGTAGGTGTCGCACCCCCTCGGTGTCCAGCAGCCGGCGCGCGTGGCTGACGGTGTCGTCGACCGCCACGGTCACCGGGTCGGTGCTCATCCAGTCACGGACCTGCATCGTGGTACCTCCTTCGTGTCTGGCGCCGACGGACCGCCACACGGGCGTGCGCCGTCGGGCGCCGCTGGCTGCTGTGCGCTAGGGGACGATGACCACCGGGCCGACGGCGTGGTGCAGCACCTGCTGGCTGACCGAGCCGAACAGCGCCCGGCCGAACGCGTTCTGCCCGCGGGTGCCCATGACCAGCAGCCGGTCCTCTTGGCGGTCGAGCAGCACGCCCGCGGCCGCGCCGAGCTGGACGACCCGCTCCACCTTCACGCCGGAGGGCACCGCCACCGCGGCCAGGGCGTCGTCCACCACCGCCTCGGCCCGCTCGTGGGCGTTGGCACGCGTCTGGTCGTGCAGCTTCTGGTTGATCACGGCGTACGACGACATGTCGACCGGCAGCAGGTAGCTGTGCACCACCCGCAGCTCCCCGTCGCGCCGGGCCGCCTCGTCGGCGGCCCAGCGCAGGGCGCGGCGGGCGGCGGGCGAGTCGTCGATGCCGACGACGACGCTGCGCGACCCGTCGAGGTGGTCGGCCCCCTCGGGAACCACCGCCACCGGACTGGTGGCGTGCGCCGCCGTCCGGTAGCCGGTCGAGCCGATCGCCAGCCGGTCGAAGCCCTCGGTGCCGCGGGCCCCTACGACGACGAGGTCGGTCCGGTGGGCGGCGTCGAGCAGCCCCACCGTGGCGCCGGAGGCCTCCAGCAGCGTCGCGGACCACTCGACGCGGTCGAGCAGGGCGCGGTGCCGCTCGATGATCCCGTCCAGCCGGTCCCGGGCCAGGTCGTGGTCGGTCGTGCCGAACATGGCCGAGTAGGGATGCACGACGAAGACGTGCAGGACCTCGATCGAGGCGTCCTGCAGCTCCGCCTCGTGGACCGCCCACCGCAGGGCCCGGTCCGCGCCGTACGATCCGTCGACGCCGACGACGATGTGTGTCATGGCCTGTGCCTCCTCGGTGCTGCCGGGTCGGACGTGCGTGGGTCGATCCCCGTCCGGGTGTGGTCGAGCACGACCACGGCGTCGGTGCCGTCGGCGACGTGCCGTTGGTCCACAGGTGCCCGTGGGTGCCGCGCCGCATGCGCGGCGAGGGCGGCGTCGAGGTGCACCACGGGACGTCGTGGACGACACCGCCGACGCGCGACCTGTCCCACGACCACCTGCACGCGGCGCCCCGATCGGTGTTCCTCGAGCTCGAGGAACACCAGGCCCGGCAGCAGGCGCCCGGCGCCCGTCCGCAGCATGGGCGCCAGCGCGGCGTTGAGCAAGTCCGACGGGGCGCCCACCGCCGGGCCCTCGATCGCGCCGGACGCCACGACGAGCCCGACCGCGGGGTGGGGCGGTCGGGCCCGTACGCGGCCACGGCCGCCGCCGCGACGGCGCCGGTCAGCCCGAGGCCGACCAGCTCGCCGACGGCGGCGGCGACGACCCACCGGCGCCACAGCGCACGGCCCGCTGCCACCGAGCCGGAACGCGGCGCGACGTGCGTGGGCGTCAGGGGTCGTCATGCCCCCACGGTCGCGCAGCCCGTGCGGACGGCCCGGGCCCACGGTCCCAGCTTCGGCGGCCGAACGGCCCGCCGCATCCACCGTGACCCCGGGGCGGGTCTGCCGATCGTCGGCGGCAGCACGTACGATCAGCCATGCGGGCGCGGTCGTCTGGGAGGCCGGATGGTTCATGTGGTGTCGATCCACTCGTTTCGTGGTGGCACGGGCAAGTCGAACATCACCGCCAACGTCGCGGTGCAGATCGCCCAGCGCGGCCGACGCGTCGGGGTGATCGACACCGACATCCAGTCGCCGGGCATCCACGTGCTGTTCGGCCTGACCGGCGCGGCGCTGTCGGGCGCCCTCAACGACTACCTGTTCCGCGGCCGTCCGATCGATGACGTCGCCCACGACGTCACGCCCGCGGGTGTCGACGGACGCATCCACCTGATCCCGAGCAGCATCCAGCCGGGCGAAATCAGCCGCGTGCTGCGCGAGGGGTATGACGCCCAGCACCTCGTGCGCGGGCTGCGTGGCCTGGTCGACGCGCTGGACCTCGACGTGCTGCTGGTCGACACCCATCCCGGGTTGGGTGAGGAGACGCTGCTGTCGCTGGTGATCTCCGACACCAGCCTCGTCGTGCTGCGACCGGATCAGCAGGACTACGAGGGCACCGGGGTCCTGATCGACGTCGCGCGAAACCTCGAGGTGCCCCGCACGGCGCTGGTCGTCAACAAGGTGCCGGTGGCCATGGACGTCGACGGCGTCCGCGACCAGGTGGCGCTGACGTATGGTTCCCGGGTCGTCGGCGTCCTGAGCCACGACGACGCGATGATGGCGCTGGGCAGCCGTGAGGTCTTCACGCTGCGCCACCCCGAGCACGCGCTGACCACCGCGCTGGGAGCCGTCAGCGCCTTCGTCCTGGATCCCGGCCCATGACCCGCGACACGCCCCGCCCGGTGCAGGACCCGGACGCGGTCGGCGCACCGCCACCGGTCACACGGGCGGAGCTGCTCGAGGGGCTGAAGGGCCGGCAGGTCAGCACGGTGCTGTTCGCGATCGAGCGCCGGGCCGCCTACGTCGCGTTGCGGGCCCGGCACGCCGTGGCCCCGGCGATCTGCGAGGACATGGTCGCGACGCGCGAGCGGGCCTTCCTGTCCGCGATGGCGGCCGGCCGGCGGATGGACGAGGCACCCGACATCCGGGTGCTGGAGCGCTTCGCCGGAGCGTGGGCGCACCTGGCGCCCGCCGACGCGGCCAGCCGTGCCGACCTGGTCCACCGCCTGGCCGGACGCCACCGGTTCCGCGCCGGCGACGTCCCGGCGATCCGCGAGGCGCTGGGTCTGGACGACCGCGCCGTCGGTGACGCGTTCGCGCGTCGGCACGGGCGTCCGCTCGATACCGTCTACGCCGCCTCGCTGCCGGTCGCGGACCGCCTGCGGTGGGCGGTCGCGCGCGGCGCGGCGCGGCTGGAGGACCTGCCGCCGTTCTGGTCCGCGTTCAGCCTGACGCTGACCCAGACGGTCGGGGCCGGGGTGCTGGCGCTGCCGATCGCGTTGGCCGGGGTCGGCCCGCTGCCGGGGGTGGCGTTGCTGGTGGTCCTGGGCCTGATCAACACGCTGACCGCCGCGGCCGTCGCGGAGACGTTCGCGCGCACCGGTACGGTCCGCTGGGGCGCCGCGTACTTCGGTCGCGTGGTGTCGTCCTACCTGGGCGGCCCCGCCGGCACCATGCTCGCGGTCAGCCTCGCGGCCCTGGCGGTCGTGGCGCTGCTGGCGTACTACGTGGGCCTGGCCACGACGCTCGCGGTGACCAGCGGTACGCCCGCGGTGATCTGGGCCGCCGTGCTGTTCGTCGTCACGCTCGGGTTCACCTGGTCGGGGCGGTTGGAGGCGACCGTGGCCACCGCTCTGGTGGTCGGCGGCGTCAACATCGCGATCGTCGTCGTGCTGTCGCTGTGGGCGCTGACCGCCGTCGACCGCGCTGACCTCATGTACACCGCCGTGCCGTTCGTCGGCGGTCGCGGGTTCGACCCCGGCCTGCTCGACCTGGTCTTCGGCGTCGTGCTGCTGGCCTTCTTCGGCCACACCGCGGTTGGCAACGGCGCCCACGTCGTCCTGCAGCGGGACCCGTCCGGACGGTCGCTGGTGCGCGGCACCGCCGCGGCCATGGCGACGGCGCTCGGCCTGTACGCGTTGTGGTGCCTGGCGGTCGGCGGCGCCGTCGCGCCTGCCCGGTTGCTCCGGGAGCCGGGGACCGCGCTGGAGCCACTGGCCGAGGCCCTCGGGCCGGGCGTCCTGCTGGTCGGGTCGGTGTTCGCGATCCTGGCGATGGGCATGGCCGCCGTCCAGTTCTCGGTCGGCCTGCACCACCAGGCGACCGAGGTGCTGGGACGTGTGGACCGCCGGGGCCGCCTGCTGGGGCTCGTGCCGCTCGCCGCCGTCTTCGTGGTCGTCGAGGTGCTGCTCGTCACCCGACGGGAATCGTTCACCGGCGCCCTCGGGCTGGTGGGCACCCTGACCGCGCCGCTGCTCGCCGGCGTGTTCCCGCTGCTGCTGCTCTCGGCGTCGCGCCGCCGGGGCGGGTACGTCCCCGCTGTCACGGCGCGCGGCCTGGGCGGCCCGACGGCCCGGGTGCTCGTCGCTGCCGTGTTCGTCGGGGCGATCGCCGCGCACGCGGTCGTGATCTGGCAGGCGCCCGTGCCGCGTCTGGCGGCTGCGGGGGTGACCCTGGCCGTCGTGGCGATGGCGGCGTGGGTGGCGCGTACCGGCGCCTTCCGACCCGCGGTCGTCGTCGAGGTGCGCCGTGACCGCGAGCTGGGGCGCGACCGGCTGCGGGTCACGGCCGCCGGCCGCCGCGCGCGGGCTGACCCTGGAGGGTGCGACCGATCTCCCGGAGCGCACGACGCGCGCCACGGTCGACCTCGGGACGGCCGAGGTGGAGGACCTGCTGGTCTGGGCCCACCAGGTGGATCCCGGGGGTGGCAGTGAGCCGCTGCCGGTCCGGGTCACGCTCCACGATCAGCCGGCTTCGATCGACCTCCCCCTCCGGCATGGGCACGGGACGCGTCGGCTGCCCCCGGACGGTGGGCGGCGCCTCGAGGTCGCCCTCGACGCGCAGGGGCCACCGGCCCACGTCCCGGAGTCCGACGGATGACCGCGCGGGTGCTGATCGTCGACGACGACGCGCTGAACCGCCGCGTGCTGGCGCGCGCTGTCGAACACCTCGGGCACGAGGCGGTCGCGGCCGACGACGGTGCAGCCGCGCTGGTGGTGCTGCGGACCGAGGGCGCCGGAGTCGACGTGGTGCTGCTGGACCTGCTGATGCCCGTGCTGGACGGGTTCGCCACCCTGCGTGCCATCAAGGCGGATCCGGTGCTCGAGCACGTTCCGGTGATCATGGTCTCGGCGGTCGAGGACCTCGGCAGCGTCGTCCGCTGCATCGAGCTGGGTGCCACCGACTACCTGCCCAAGCCGGTGCACCGCCCGCTGCTCGACGCGCGGCTGCGGGCGTCGCTGGCCGCCAAGCAGCTGCGCGACACCGAGCTGGACCACCTGGCGCAGGTCGACCGCGTCGTGCAGGCGGCCGTCGCCCTCGAGGAGGACGCGTACGACGGCGCGGCGCTCGAGCCCGTCGCGCGCCGCGACGACGCACTGGGGACGCTGGCGCGCGTGTTCCAGCGCATGGCACGCGAGGTGGTCGCCCGCGAGCGGGCGCTGCGGCGCGAGGTGGCGCAGCTGCGGATCGAGATCGACCAGCGCGAGCGGCACCGGCACGTCGAGGAGATCACCGGCACCGACTACTACCGGCGCCTCGCCGATGAGGCGACCGACCTCAAGCGCATCCTGACCGACCAGCCGGAGCGGACCGATGGCTGAGCCGGTCGTCAGCCGTGACCTGTCGGGGCCACGCGCCGACAAGGTCGCGATCGTCCCGATGGCCGTGGCCGGCGGCATCTGGGGGGTCATGTACGTGCTTGCCGGCGTGCCGACCGCGGCGGTCTGGCCGTGGGCGTACACCGTGCTGGCGGGGGCCAACCTGTGGGCGTACCAGCGGTTGGGGTGGACCCGGGCCCTGGACCTGCAGCTGCTGCTCAGCCTGCTGATCCCCTGGCTGCTGATGCTCGATCTCGGCGGGTTCCGCGTGTCGGGCGCGGTGATGATCTGGTCCCTGATCGCGCCGGTCGGCGCGCTGCTGGCCTACGGCGTCCGTCGGGCGGTGTGGTGGTTCGCCGCCTACGCGGCCCTGGCGCTGGTGGCGGCGCTGCTGGAGGGTCGACTGCCGCCGTCGTCACCGGCCCCGGGCTGGGTGGCCGCCTTCTTCTTCGCCGACATCATCGGGGTCACCCTGGTTGCGTGGCTGGTGACGGTGCGGTACGCCTCGCAGCGGGCGGACCTGGTCGCCGCGGAGCGCGCGGCCCGTCTGGAGGCGGAGGAGGCCACGCGGGCCAAGAGCGAGTTCCTGGCGAACATGAGCCATGAGATCCGCACACCGATGAACGCCGTCATCGGCATGAGCAGCCTGCTGGCCACGACCGACCTCGACCAGGAGCAGTCCGAGTACCTGTCGTCGGTGCGCAGCAGCGCGGAGGTGCTGCTGGCGACCATCAACGACGTGCTCGACTTCTCCAAGGTCGAGGCGGGGCGGCTGGAGATCGAACGGGCCGCCGTCGACGTGCGGACCGTCGTCGAGTCGTCCCTCGACGTCGTTGCCCCGCTCGCGTCGCAGCGTGGCCTCGACCTCGTGTACCACGTCGACGACGCGGTGCCCGATGTCGTCGTGACCGACGGCCACCGCCTGAGCCAGGCGCTGGTGAACCTGCTGACCAATGCGGTCAAGTTCACCGACACGGGGGAGGTGCGGCTGCTGGTGACCGCCGTGGACGACCGCGACGCCGCCGGCCGGGTCGGCTTCGAGGTCCACGACACCGGGATCGGGATCCCGGAGGAGGCGCAGGGGCGGCTGTTCGAGTCGTTCACGCAAGCGGACACGTCGACCAGCCGGAAGTTCGGGGGCACGGGCCTCGGGCTGGCCATCAGCCAGCGCATCGTGGGCCTGCTGGGGGGCACGATCACCGTCGAGAGCGACGTCGGCAGGGGGTCGCGGTTCGCGTTCTCGATCCCCGCCGTCGGTGCCGACGCGGTCGGCGTCGCCCCCCGGCGGTCGGCGGCCGGGCCCCTGGCCGGTCGGGTGCTGGTGGTCGACGGCAACCCGACCGACCGCCGCCTGCTGGAGGGGTTCGTGCGTGCGTGGGGCATGCGCCCCGTCGCGGTGGCGGACGTCGACGCCGCGATCGCCGCCGTCGACGAGGGACGCCGGATCGACGTCGTGGTGCTCGACCACCGGGTCGCCGACGCGGGGCGGCTGGC
>CAYVGE010000051.1:3258-3805 GCA_964450395.1 uncultured Actinomycetota bacterium | reverse complement strand
TGGGCGGGAACGGCGCCACCGCGGTGCCGCACGTGCTGCTCACCCCGCTGGGGGCACCGGCGCAGGCCCAGCGCCCGGCGGTCGCCATCGCCGCAACCGTCATGAAGCCCGTCAAGCAGTCGGTGCTGCTCGACGTGCTGACAGCCCTGCTGACCGATGGCTCCGAGACCGGTCACGCGGTCGCGGCGCCGGGGTTGGACCCGGCGTTCGGCCGTGACCACCCCATGCGGATCCTGGTCGCCGAGGACAACCCCACCAACCAGCGGCTGATGATGCGGCTGCTCGAGCGGCTCGGCTACACCCCGGCGGTCGTCGGGGACGGCGCAGCCGCCGTCGACGTCACTGCGGACGGTGCCGTCGACGTCGTGCTGATGGACGTCCAGATGCCGCGGCTCGACGGGTTCGAGGCGACCAGGCGCATCCGGAGGCGTGGGGGCCGGCAGCCGTGGGTCATCGCGGTGACCGCGAACGCCACCGACGACGACCGCCGGGCATGTCGCGACGCCGGCATGGACGACTACCTGGCCAAGCCCGTGCGCCCCGATGC
>CAYVGE010000051.1:0-3248 GCA_964450395.1 uncultured Actinomycetota bacterium | reverse complement strand
TCACCGGCAGACAGGCGGACGCACCGGCGGCGATGGCGGGGGATCCCGGCGGTGACGCCCCCTCGGCGGCGGGTGGACGTCCGGCCGGTGGTGCGCCGACCGGCGGTGCCCACGTCTCTGCGGTGATCGACCGGGACGCGCTGCACCGCCTGGTCGAGCTGACCGGCGACCGCGCCTTCGTCGTGTCGCTGCTCGCGTCGTTCCCCGACGAGCTGTCCACGCTGATCGAGCAGATCCGCGCCGCGCACCCCGACGAACCGGCGGTGGTGCGGCGCCACGCCCACAGCCTGAAGTCGAGTGCTGCCAACCTCGGTGCCGACGCGCTCGCCGCGGACGCCGCCCGGCTGGAGGCCGCCGCGGCGGACGGCGACGCGACCGTGCCCCGGCTGATCGATGCGCTGGCGGCCACGGCGACGGCGACCATCGCCGCGCTGGAGGACCTCGGTGACTGGTGACCGCGCGCCGGCCACCGTGCTGGTCGCCGAGGACGCGATGATCCCGCGCCTGGCCCTCGCCCGCGGGGTCGAGCACGAGGGTCACCGGGTCGTGCAGGCCGCCGACGGCCGCGAGGCGCTCGACGTGCTGCGGCGCGAGCACGTCGACATGGTCCTGCTGGACCTCGTCATGCCCGAGCTCGACGGCTTCGAAGTGCTCGAGGTGCTGCGTGCGGACCCCGAGCTGCGCGACATCCCGGTGCTGGTGATCTCGGCGACCGAGGCGACCGACGACGTCGCCCGTGCCATCGCCATGGGCGCCATCGACTGCCTGCCCAAGCCGTTCGAGCCGGCGCTGCTGCGCGTGCGGCTGCGGACCGCGCTCGAGCAGACCCGCCTGCGGCGGCTGGAGCAGGACTACCTGCGCCAGGAGCTCGCGCTGCGCCAGCAGGAGCGGCTGGCCACGCTCGGACGACTGAGCGCCGGGCTCGGCCACGAGCTGAACAACCCGGCGGCGGCGGCGCTGTCGACGGCCCGGCAGCTGCGGCGGGCGCTGGAGGGCGTGGACGAGGTGCTGCCGCGGGTGCTCGCCGACGCCGCCGGGGCGGCGCTGGTCGACGCGGTCGCTGCCGTGCTCGACGGCGCCGGCGCGGACGTCCCTGACGCTGTGCACGACCGCGCCGAGGTGATCGAGGACCTGCTCGCCGGGCACGGCGCGGCCGAGCCGTGGGACGCCGCCGACGAGCTGGCCTCCGCGGGGCTGGACGCGCCAGACATCCAGCGCGTGCTCGCCGCCGGCGTCGCCGTCCCCCTCGCCGTCCAGTGGCTGCGCCTGCGGGTGCGGGTGCGGCGGGCGGTCGAGCACATCACCGACAGCGTCGCGCGCATGGCCGACCTCACCTCCGCGCTGCGCGGCTACAGCTACCTCGACCGGGCGCCGCAGCAGGACGTCGACGTCCGCCGCGGGCTGGACGACACGCTGACGATCCTGGCGCACAAGCTGCCCGCGACCGTCGCCGTGGTGCGGGACTACGCGCCAGACCTGCCGACGGTGCACGCGTACGGAGGCCAGCTCAACCAGGTGTGGACGAACCTGATCGACAACGCCATCGACGCGGTGGGCGGGCACGGCACGGTGACGGTGCGGGCGCGCCCCGCCGAGGGCGGGGTGCTGGTCGAGATCGCCGACGACGGCCCCGGGATCCCGCCGGACCTCACCGGGCGGGTGTTCGACCCATTCGTGACCACCAAGCCGCCGGGGCAGGGCACCGGGCTCGGGCTCAACATCTCGCACCAGATCGTCACGGACGTCCACGGCGGACGGCTGACCGTGCGATCCGAGCCCGGTCATACCGTGTTCACGGTGTGGGTGCCGGCGACGCCGCCGGGAGGTGCCGACGGTGACCGGTGATCGCGCCCGCGCCGCGCCGCCGGTGGTCGTGACCGTCGACGACGACCCGCAGGTGCTCGACGCGGTGGCGACGGACCTGCGGGCCCGGTACGGCTCGCGGTACCGCGTCGTCGCGGTGCCCGGGGGTGACGAGGCACTGGCCGCCGTCGAACGCACCACCCGACGCGGAGGCCAGGTCGCGCTGGTCGTCGCGGACCAGCGCATGCCCGGCATGACCGGCACCGAGCTGCTGGTCGCCGCCAAGCGCCTACAGCCCCACCTGCGGTCGGTGCTGCTGACCGCCTACGCGGACACCGACGCGGCGATCATCGCGATCAACGACGTCGGGCTCGACCACTACATCGTCAAGCCGTGGGACCCGCCCGAGGACCACCTCTACCCGGTGCTCGACGAGCTGCTGGAGGAGTGGCACGCCACCCGCCCGCGGCCGGACGCGGGCCTGCGACTGCTGGGTGACCGGTGGTCGGCCGCGTCGCACCGCCTGCGCGACTACCTGGCCCGCAACCAGGTGCCCTTCCGCTGGGTCGACGTCGACGAGCGCGACGCCGGCCCGCTGCTCGCCGCCGTCGGGGCCACGGGCGCGCGGCTGCCGGTCCTGCTGCTCGAGGACGGCGGCGTGCTGGAGGACCCGGCGCCCGCGGACGTCGCGGCCCGGCTCGCGTTGTCGCAGCGCCCCGAGGTCGATCACCACGACCTGGTGGTCATCGGGGCGGGCCCGGCCGGTCTGGCGGCCGCGGTGTACGGCTCGACCGAGGGCCTGCGCACGGTCGTTGTCGAGGCTGAGGCGCCGGGCGGGCAGGCGGCGCTCAGCTCCCGGATCGAGAACTACCTGGGCTTCCCGCGGGGGATCTCCGGGTCGGAGCTCGCCCGGCGGGCGTTCGCCCAGGCGCGGCGGTTCGGGTCGACGTTGGTGGCGCCGCGCCGGGCGGTCGGCATCAGGTCCGAGGACCCCTACCGCGTGGTGCTGCTCGACGACGGCAGCGAGCTGCACTGCGGCGCCGTCGTCATCGCGACCGGGGTGCAGTACCGGCGGCTCGACGCGCCCGGGGTCGACGGGCTCACCGGCGCCGGGGTGTACTACGGCGCCGCGTCGACCGAGGCCGCGGCGATGGCGGGCGGACGCGTCGTCGTGGTGGGCGGGGCGAACTCGGCGGGCCAGGCGGCGCTGCACCTGTCGGGGTTCGCCGACGAGGTGGTCGTCGTCGTCCGGGGCGGGGCGCTCGACGCGCGCATGTCCCGCTACCTGATCGACCGCATCGACGCGAGCGCATCGATCCGGGTGCGCACCCGCACGCTGATCGCCGGCGTCGTCGGCGACGGGCGGCTCGAGCAGGTGCGGCTGGCCGACGCCGACGCCGGCGAGGACGTCGTCGACGCGGTCGGGATGTTCGTGTTCATCGGCG
>CAYVGE010000050.1:19332-20020 GCA_964450395.1 uncultured Actinomycetota bacterium | reverse complement strand
CGATCAGCGTGTTGGCGTTGGGGATGTCCAGGCCGGACTCGACGATGGTGGTGCAGACCAGCACGTCGAACTCGCGCTCCCAGAAGCGGACCATGATCCGCTCCAGCTGCGCCTCCGGCATCCGGCCGTGGGCGACCTCGACGCGGGCGTCGGGCACCAGCTCCTTGACGCTGGCCGCGGCCGCCGAGATCGTCGACACCTGGTTGTGCAACCAGAACACCTGACCCTCGCGCAGCAGCTCGCGGCGGATCGCCAGCGCCGCCATCGACTCGTCGTACGGCCCGACGTGGGTGACGATCGGCTGGCGCTCCTCGGGCGGGGTGTCGATCGTCGACAGGTCGCGGATCCCCGTGATGGCCATCTCCATGGTCCGGGGGATGGGCGTCGCGGTCATCGTCAGCACGTCGACGCTGGTCCGCAGCTGCTTGAGCTTCTCCTTGTGGCCGACGCCGAAGCGCTGCTCCTCGTCGACGACGACCAGCCCGAGCTCGTTGAACGTGACGTCGCCCGACAGCAGCCGGTGCGTACCGATCACCAGGTCGACCGTGCCCGACGCCAGCCCGTCGAGGATCTCCTGCTGCTGCTTCGGGGTCGCGAACCGCGACAGCGTCTCGACGCGCACGGGGAAGCCCGCGAAGCGCTCGGCGAAGGTCTCGCCGTGCTGCTGGGCCAGCAGGGTCGTCGGCAC
>CAYVGE010000050.1:0-19322 GCA_964450395.1 uncultured Actinomycetota bacterium | reverse complement strand
GGCGGTCCATCGGGACCGGCGACTCCATGTCCGACTTGACCTCGGTGATCGCGGCCAGCTGGTCGGGTGTCTCCACGTGGGCGAACGCCTGCTCCAGCTCGCTCTGCCACGGCGTGTCGGTGCCGAAGGCGTGGCCGGGGGCGTGGACCCGCGCCTGGTACAGCCGCAGCAGCTCACCTGCCATCTCGCGGACGGCCTTGCGGACCTTGCCCTTGGCACGCTCCCAGTCGATGCCGCCCATGCGCATCACGCGCGGCTCCTCGCCGCCGATGTAGGGCGCCAGCGCATCCACGTTGTCGCTGGGCACGAACAGCCGGTCACCGGCGGCGTACTCGACGATGACGTAGTCGCGGGTCAGGGTGCCGGCCGCCTTGCCACCGACCACCGACGTGGGGCCGCGCAGCTGGCGGGTGGTGATGCCGCGGTACGTGCCGACGCCGTGGATGGCATGCACGATCGGGTCGCCGGGCTCGAGGTCGAGCACGGTGGCCTGCGCGGTGCGCTTGCTCGGCAGCCGGCGCGACGCGCGCATCCGCCGGGGACCGAACAGGTCCCACTCCCCCAGCAGCGCCACGCCGAGCTCGGGCGAGAGGAAGCCCTCCCGCAGCGGCGACTCGGTGATGGCCACCCGCTCGTCGCCGACCGCCCCGACGACCGGCGCGGCGACGCCGCGCTCGCGCAGCACCTCGCCGAGGCGCAGCGCCGGGCCGTGCCCGGCGGTGGTCAGCACGACCCTGACGTCGTCGCGCAGCAGCTCACCGACGCGCCGGGCCGCCTCGACCACGTCGCCGCGGAACGAGTCCCACGGCCGCCCGGGGATGTCGGGCGGGCCGAACGGGTCCAGGGACCACACGCTGCCCCGGAACCGGCTGGTGATCTCCTTGTAGTCACCGAAGCCGACGCCCTCGTCGCGGATCACGCCGCCACCGGCGTCCGACCAGCCGGCGACCGCCAGCGCCTCGGCCTGCTCGCGCAGGTCGCCGCTGCGCGACTCCAGCCGCACCGGGTCGATCAGCACGACCCCGGCATCGTCCGGCAGCAGGTCGGGCAACCACGCCGGCGCCGGATGCATCGCGGTCACCAGCGACTCGGCGCCCTCGAAGACGATGCCGTCCGCCAGCATGCCCAGCTGGTCGCCGAGCTCGGGCAGGCGCGAGGCCAACGCCCGCGCGGTCCCGACGGTCTCCGCGTCGAGCACGAGCTCGCGGGCGGCGTAGACGTCGACGCCCTCGGTGGCCTCCAGCGCCCGCTGGTCGGCGACGCCGAACCAGCGCAGCCCGTCGACGTCGTCGCCCCAGAACTCGACGCGGACGGCGTGGTCGGTCGTCGACGGGAAGACGTCGACGATGCCGCCGCGCACGGCGAACTCGCCGCGCTGGTTCACCAGGGTGGTGCGGACGTAGCCCAGGGTGGCGAGCTCGCCGGCGAGCGCGTCGAGCCCGGCGTCGTAGCCCGCCGACAGGCGGATCGGGCGGCGCTCCCCCAGGCGGGGGTCCATCGGCTGCAGCAGCGCCCGCACCGGCGCCACCACGACGCGGACCTCGTCGGCGGCCAGGCGGTCCAGGGCGCGCAGCCGTGCGCCGACGGTGGCCGGTTGGGGCGACAGGCGTTCGTGGGGCAGCGTCTCCCACGCCGGGAACAGCGCGGCGGTGTCGGAGCCCAGGAAGGCGCCGACGTCGTCGACGAGCTTCTCGGCGTCGTCGGCGGTCGGGGTGACGACCAGCAGCGGGCAGGCGCGCTCGGCCAGCAGCGAGCAGGCGAGGGGCCGCAGCGCCGGACCGATGTGCAGCTCGCCGGGCGCGAGCAGGTCCCCGTCGAGGGTGGATCGGACGACGTCCATCAGCCCCGCCAACGGCGGACGGGGAGAGCTCATCCCCCAATGGTGACACGACCCCCCGCGACCGGCGCGCCGATCGGGCAGGTCCGCCGGGCCAGCCGTGGCGCGGCCCCCGAATCCTCCACGCCGCGCGTCGTCCACCGCCCGCGGGTACCCCCGACGCCGCCTCGCACCCCGGCCCGGCCCGCCCACCGGCAACGCCCCGCACCCACCGGCATCGGGGGGTGACCGTCCGCCCGCGGGGCGGCGCGCGGACGGTCGCCGCACCGGCGGGCAGGATGGGCCCATGGTGCGGCGGTGGTGGTCGACGGTGCGGGCGCTGGCGCTCGACGTGCGCGGCCGCGCCCGCGGCCACGATCTCATGCTCACCGCCGCCGGCCTCACGTTGTACGCCGGCATCGCGATCGTGCCGCTGCTGCTGTTCGGGCTCTACGGCGCGGGGCTGCTCATCGGCGCCGACAAGGTCGCGGCCACCGTCGAGCAGCTCGCGGTGTACGCCCCGTCGACGATGGGGGTGCCCGAGATCGTGCGCGAGCTGGGCGAGGTCGGCCCGCGGTTGGGCATCCCGTCGATGATCGCCTCGGTGGTGACCGCGTCGACCTATGGCGAGGGGCTGCTGCGGGCCGTCCGCGCGCTCGAGGGGCGGTACAGCGGCAACCGCACGCTGGCGGGCAGGGTGCGCGTGCTGCCCTACCTGGGGGTGTTCCCGCTCGTGACGCTGGCGGGGCTCATGACGGTGGCGGGGCTGCCCGACCTGCTCGGCGGCGGGGCCGTCGGCCAGGTGCTCGGCGTCTACCTCACCTTCTGGATCGGGTGGCTGTCGGCGACGGCGCTGCTGATCGTGCTGTACCGGCTGTTCGCCGGACGGGTGCTGCGCTGGGCGGCCATCGTGTGGGGCTCGCTGGCCACGGGGTCGTTCCTCGTGGGGATGTCACTGGGGTGGGTCCTGGTGCTGCGCTTCGGGGTGACCGTCGGCCAGGCGTTCGGCGGCTCCGACGAGCTCGGGCGCATCGTGCTGTTCGCCGTCTACCTGTTGCTCGTGCAGGCCGCGGTGCTGGTCGGCTACCTGCTGGTGCTGGCGATCGACCGACGGCTCGGCCTGCGCACCGGCGAGGACGCCACGCGCGAGCGACGCTCCACCGACGCGAACCGGCGCGAGACCGACCCGGCGACCCCGTAGCCGCCGGGCGTCGCCCGCCGGAAGCGTCGAGGTGGGCGCCGATGTTCGCCCAGCACACGAACGTCGGCTCCCACCTCGAACGTCGCGCGAAAGCTGGGAGGGCGAACCTCGAGGTGGGTCCAGGAAGTTCGAGGTGGGTGCAGGTGGCGGTGGGGGCGGGGGGGCGATCGGGGGTGGAGCTGATCGCCGCGGCGGCGTGCGGCGTGGACGACGACCGTCCAGCGCGGTGGTCAGGCCGGCGCGTGGTGGGTGTTCTGGGCCGCCTCGAGGCCGTGGACGACCAGGTCGCGGGTGGCGTCGGCGGCGCGGCGCAGGGTCAGCTCCACCTCGTCGCGCAGCGACGCGGGGATGCGCGCCAGCACGAACCTGGCGGGGTCCTGGCGGCCGGGGGGCCGGCCGACGCCGATGCGCACGCGCAGGAAGTCGCGGCCACCGCACCGGGCGATGATGTCGCGCACCCCGTTGTGGCCGCCGGGCCCGCCGCCGCGCTTGAGCCGGACCGTCCACGCGGCGACGTCGATGTCGTCGTAGACCACGACGAGCTGCTCGAGCGGCACCTTGTAGAAGCGCAGCGCCGCCTGCACCGGTCCGCCCGAGGTGTTCATGTACCCGCTCGGGATGAACAGCGTCACCGGCGGACCACCGGGCCCGATCCGGCCGTCGGCGGCGACGCCGCCGGCCCGGTGGCGCGAGAGGCGCAGCCCGAGGTCGTCGGCGAGCAGGCGCACGGAATCGGCACCCAGGTTGTGGCGGGTGCCGCCGTACTCCCCCGCCGGGTTCCCGAGGCCGACGACCAGCAGCCGATCGTCGGACACGTCGGCCTCGCGGCGGGTGAACAGCCTACGAATCGTCGCGCTCGCCGCCGTCGCCGCCACCCTCCTCGGTGGCCTCCGCCTCGCCGGCGTCGGCGGGCACAGGTTCGCCGTCCGGGCCGATGGCGCGCTCCAGCGCCTCCTCGTCCTCGGCGACCTCGTCCTCGGGCACCTCGGCCTGCGGGACGTAGACCGAGACGACCGTCGCCTCCGGGTCGGCGAGCAGCGCGACGCCCTCGGGCAGGTCGATGTCGCCCAGGCGCTTGACGTCGCCGATCTGCATGTCGGAGATGTCCAGCGTGAGCTCGTCCGGCACCTCCAGCGGCAGGACCTCGATGGCGACCTGGAACTGGACCTGGTCGACGACGCCGCCCTCGTCGGCACCGGGAGCCTCACCCGTCAGGTGCAGCGGCACGTCGACGGTCACCTTGCGGCGGCGGTCGATCGCCACGAAGTCGACGTGGAGGATGTCGCGCCGGACGGGGTGGCGCTGCAGCTCGCGGGCCAGCGTCAGGTGGTCGTCGCCGTCGACCTCGAGGCGGATGATCGCGTTGAGGCCCGCCTCGGTGCGCAGCGCGTGGTAGAGGTCCAACGCATCGACGGAGATCGGGTTCGGCTGGAGGTCGGTGCCGTAGGCGACCGCGGGCACGCGGCCCGCGCGACGCAGGCGACGCGCCTCTCCCTTGCCGCGGCCCTCGCGCGCCTCCGCGGCCAGCGTCACCTGATCAGCCATCGCGTGTGCTCCTCGTCATCAAGCAGAGATCGGAAGGTGGAAACCGACGTGCCGTGTGCGGGCAAGCGACAACGACGCCCGGCACCGGCAGGCCGCCCAGTCTAGGCAGGCCACCGGCGACAGACAACTCGGGCGCGCCCGCGCGAAGCGGCCCCCGGCTACTCGGGTGCGGGGATCTCCAGCTCGACGCCGACCCGCAGCGGCGCCGACGGATCGATGTCGTTCGCCTCGGCGATCTGGGCCCAGCCGTCGGTCGAGCCGTAGAACTGGTCGGAGATGCTCGACCCGGTGTCGCCCGACTGGACCGTGTAGGTGGTCGGGAGCTCTCCGTCGCCACCGCCATCGCTGCTCCCGCTGTCGCCGCCACCACCGTCGGCGGCGGCCTCGGCGGTCGGCGCCTCCGACGGCGCGGTGGTCGCCTCGGACGCCGGCTCCTCCGACGGCTCGCCCCCGAGCTGGATCGTGTCACCGACGGTCTGCAGCAGCAGCGGTACGACGATCAGCACGACGACGAGCATGAGGGCCAACGCACCGAGCCAGCGCAGCGGGGGTGAGACCTCCAAGATGGTGCTCCTCAGGTCACTGGTTGCGGTCGTCGAACAGCTCGCTGACCGACTCGTCCTCGAAGATCGCCTTCATGGTGGAGGCGACGATCGACGCGACCGAGACCTGCTCGATCTTCGCGCAGCTGCAGTCGGGGGGGATCGGCATGGTGTTGGTCACCAGCACGGTCTCGATCGGCGACGCGGACAGCCGCTCGCACGCCGGCCCCGACAGCACCGGGTGCGTGGCGGCGGCCACGACCCGCTTGGCGCCCCGGTTCATCAGCGCCTCGGCCGCACCGCAGACGGTGCCCGCCGTGTCGATCATGTCGTCGACCAGCACGCAGGTGCGCCCCTCGACGTCGCCGACGACCGCCAGCGTCCGGGCGACGTTGTGCGCCTCGCGCGTCTTGGCCAGGAACACCAGCTCGGCGTTGGGCAGCATGGCCTGGCACTTGGAGGCCAGCTTGACTCCGCCGGCGTCGGGCGAGGCGATCGCCAGCCGGTCGTCGGGGAAGCGCTCGCGCAGCCAGCCGACCAGCAGGGGCAGCGCGGTCAGGTGGTCGAGCGGCTGGTCGAAGAAGCCCTGGATCTGGCCGGTGTGCAGGTCGACCGCGACGACCCGCGACGCGCCGGCGGTCGTCAGCATGTCGGCTAGCAGGCGTGCGGTGATCGCCTCGCGAGAGCGTGCCTTGCGGTCCGCGCGGGCGTAGCCGTAGTAGGGGCAGACGGCGATGATGCGCTTGGCCGACGCGCGCTTGGCGGCGTCGATCATGATCAGCTGCTCCATGATGTTGATGTTCACCGGCGAGCAGTGCGTCTGGATGAGGAACACGTCGCTGCCGCGGATGTTCTCCTGGTACCGTACGTACAGCTCGCCGTTGGAGAACTCGTGGATGTCGACCGAGCCCAGGCGCATGCCGAGGTGGTCGACGACCTCCTTCGCCAGCTCCGGATAGCCACGGCCCGAGAAGACCTGCATCCGCTTCTTCGTGATGACCTCCATCGCGGCGTCCTCAGGTCGCATCCGGCTGGCGTCTCCGCTCGGCGTAGCCCTCGATGGTGCGCTGCTCGCTGCGTTCGAGCGCGAGCGCGCCGGCGGGCACATCATCGGTGATGACCGATCCCGCGCCGGTGTATGCGTCGTCGCCGACCTTGATCGGCGCGACCAGCATGGTGTCGGCGCCGATCCGCACGCGGTCGCCGATGGTCGTCTGGTGCTTGCGGAAGCCGTCGTAGTTGACGGTGACGGTCGCCGCGCCGATGTTCGTGCCGGCGCCGATCACGGTGTTGCCGATGTAGGACAGGTGCGGGACCTTGCTGCCCGGACCGACGAGCGACTGCTTGACCTCCACGAAGGCACCGGCCTTGGCGCGCTCGGCCAGCTCGGCCTGCGGTCGCAGGTACGTGAAGGGGCCGACCTGGGCATCCGGGCCGATGTGGGCCGACAGCGCGACGGTGTAGGTGACGGTCGCGCCCGCCTCGACCGTCGTGTCGACCAGCCGGGTGTTCGGTCCGATGGTGGCTCCGGCGGCGACGCTGGTCGCGCCCTGGAGGTGCGTGCCCGGCAGCAGCGTGGCGTCGGGCGCGACCACGCAGCCGGCGTCGACGTAGGTGGCCGCGGGATCGACGATCGTCACGCCGTCGCGCAGCAGCTGCGACAGGATCGCCGCGCGCAGCTCGACGCCCGCGCCGGCCAGTTGCTCGCGGTCGTTGACGCCCCGCACGCTGGCGGGCGGCGCCTGCACGGGAGCGACCCCCTCGGGCACCAGCAGCTCGACGACGTCGGTGTGGTACTCCTCGCCCTGCGCGTTGTCGGTGCGCAGGTTGCCGAGCTCCCGGCGGACCGCGTCGGCGTCGAAGACGTACATCGACACGTTGACCTCGGCGATCACACGCTCCTCGGGCGTGGCGTCGCGCTCCTCGACGACCCGCAGCACGGCGCCGCCGGCGTCGCGGACGATCCGCCCGTAGCCGGTCGGGTCGTCGAGCACGGTGGTCATCATGGCCGCGGCGTTGCCCTGCTGGGCGGCGAACATGCCGGCCAGCGGCGCCCCGGCGATCAGTGGCGCGTCGCCCGGCACGACCAGCACGTTGTCGACGCCGTCGAGCGCGTCGGCCTCGAACGCCACGCGCAGGGCGTGGCCGGTCCCCCGCTGCTCGGCCTGGTGCACCGTGACGATCTCCAGGCCGGGTGCGTCGGCGGCATCGGCGGCCACCTCCTCGTGGCCGTGGCCGACGACGACGGCCACGCGGTCGAGGTCGAGCGGACGCAGCGCGGCGAGCACCCACCGCAGCATCGACCGGCCCGCGACCTCGTGCAGCACCTTGGGTGTGTCCGACCTGAACCGGGTCCCCTTGCCCGCGGCAAGGACGACGGCTGCGCGTGCCATGGATCCACTCGATGCGTGTCGACTGCGGTGGTGCGGCGGGCGTGCTGCGGCGTCAGCGCAGCTGGGAGGGAAGGGATCGAACCTTCAACTCCGACTCCAAAGGACGGCGTGATGCCATTTCACCACCTCCCATCGCGGCGCACGGCAGCACCGACGCGCCGGCGATGGCGCTTACTCTAACGTCCGCAGCAGCGGTCCGGTGTCGGACGGCGCGGCGATGATCGACAGCTCGGGTCCGCCGGCGGGCGACGTCGCGACGATGCGCTGCGGGCACCACGGCTCCACCGCGGCGGCCAGCGTCTGCGCGGCGCCCTCGTCGGCGACGAGCCCCAGCAAGGTGGGGCCGCTGCCGGCGAGCACGGCCGCGACCGCCCCGGCGTCGAGCAGGCGCCGGCGGCGCTCGGCCAGCCGGGGCCGCACGACGAACGCCGCCGGCTCGAGCTCGTTGTGCAGCGCCGCGGCCAGGCGGCCGACGTCGGACGACCGCAGCGCCAGCAGCGTCTCGTCGGGGTCAATCGTGCCCGGCGCACACCGCTGGTCCCACACCCGGTAGACCTCCGGCGTCGCCAGCGGCTCCGGATCGGGGCAGATCACCCAGTGGAAAGGGCCACCCGACATGACCGGGGTGATGTCGGTGCCGCGGCCGACCCCGAGCGCGGTGCCGCCGGTCACGCAGAACGGCACGTCACTGCCGAGCTCGGCGCCGACGCCGCGCAGCTGGTCGACCGTCAGCCCGCACCCCCACAGCCGGTTGAGCGCGACGAGGGCCCCGGCGGCGTCGGCCGAGCCGCCCGCCAGGCCGGCGGTCATCGGGATCCGCTTGTCGAGGTCGATGATCGTGCGCACCGCGTCCCGTGCCGCGGTGCCGGGCGTGGGCACGATGCCCGACAGCTCCGCCAGCCGCAGCGCGGCCCGCAGCGCCAGGTTGTCGCCTCCCTGCGGTGCCGTCGGGTCGGCCCACAGCTCGACGCGCATCCGCCGGCGCCCTGCCGGGTGGTGGCGGCGGCCCGGCAGCCCGACCAGCGCGCAGCGCAGCTCGTCGTGCAGCGACACCGACTGGAACACGGTCACCAGCTCGTGGAAGCCGTCGTCGCGGATGCCGCGGACCGACAGGAAGAGGTTGAGCTTGGCCGGGACGCGGACCCGCAGCGTCGCGCCGTCGCGCCCCTCGGCCAGCGTCACCGGCAGGCGCTCCCGGCGGCGCCGACCGGGCGGCGCGGCGGTCCGGGCGCGGCGATCGTCGTCATGTTCGACGACATGCTAGGGGGCCGGATCGCGCAGCGGCAACGTGGGCGCGCCCAGCGCGGCGGCGAGCGCACACCAGTCAGGGACGGCGAGCTGTTCGGCCCGCGCGTCCGGGCGCAGTCCCACACCCGCGAGGGCGGCGTCGACGTCACCCGCGGGCACCACCGGCGCCAGCGCGTTGCGGAGCCGCTTGCGCCGCTGGGTGAAGCCCTGCTCGACCAGTGCGAGCACCGACCGCCGCGGCACGTCGTGGGGCCACGGGCGCGGCTCGAGGCGGACGGTCACCGAGTCCACGCCGGGCACCGGGTGGAACGCCCGCCGGCTCACGCGCGCCATGATCCGGGCCTCGGCGTAGGCGGCGACCTTGACGCTGACGGCACCGAACTGCGGGTCGCCGACCGCCGCGCACCACCGCTGGCCGACCTCCCGCTGCACCATGACGTGGGCGCGGTCGAAGTGCTCGGTGGCCAGCACGTCGAGGGTGACCGACGTGCCGATGTTGTAGGGCAGGTTGGCCACGACGAGCGCGGGGGCGGGCACCTCGGCCGTCAGGTCGACCGCGCGCACGTCGGCGTGGATGACCCGCACGCCGTCGTCACCACCCACCACCTCGCGCAGTGCGCGGACGAGCCCCGCGTCGACCTCGATCGCGGTCACGGTGGCACCGGCCTCGCGCAGCGCGACGGTCAGGCTGCCCAGCCCGGGCCCGATCTCGCAGACGTGGTCGCCCGGTCGCACGCCGGCGTCGGCGACCATGCGACGCAACGTGTTGTGGTCGATCACGAAGTGCTGCCCCAGCCGCCGGCTGGGCGCGAGCTCGTGGCGGCGCAGCAGGTCCCGGATGTCGCCGACGGTCAGCACGCGGGGACGCCGCCCGCCGTCACGCCGCGCCGGCCAGTGCCGGCAGGGCGAACGCGCGGCATGCGTTGGCGCTGGTCAGCTGCCCCATCTGCTCGGGGGTCATGCCATGCACCTCGCCCAGCGTCGCGGCGACCAGCGGGACGCGGGCCGGCTCGTTGGTCTGGCCGCGGTGCGGGTGCGGCGACAGGTACGGCGAGTCCGTCTCGGTCAGCAGCAGCTCCGGCGAGGCGGCGGCCGCGGCCGCGCGCAGCCCGGGGGCGTTGGTGAAGGTCACCGTGCCGGCGAACGACAGGTACCACCCGTGCTCGGCGCAGGTGCGCGCGAAGTCGGCGTCGCCGGAGAAGCAGTGGAATACCACGCGCTCCGGCAGGGCGCTGCTGGTCAGGATGTCGAGCACGTCGGCGTGGGCGTCGCGGCAGTGGATGACCAGGGTCTTGTCCAGTGTGCGCGCCACGTCGATGTGGGTGCGGAACGCCTCCTGCTGCTCCGCGTGCGGCGAGTGGTCGCGGTAGTAGTCGAGCCCGGTCTCGCCGATCCCGACGACGCGTGGGTGCAGCGCCAGATGGGTCAGGCGCTCGAACACGGCGTCGGTCGCCTCGATCGCGTTGTGGGGGTGGATGCCCACGACCGCCCAGACCGAGCCGATGGCATTGGCCGTCGACACGCACTCCGCCGACGAGGCGAGGTCGACGCCGACCGTGAGCATGGCGTCGACGCCGGCATCGTGCGCACGCTCCACCATGGCCAGGGGCAGTTCGCCCTCGACCATCTCCAGGTGGCAGTGCGTGTCGACGTACACCGGGCCGGACCCTCTGTCCAGGTGGATGGCGCGGGTGGCTCATGCCCGCCCGGTCGAGCCTAGCAGTGCACCGGGCGACCTCCGGCGGCGCTGTCGGCGCGGCGCTCGACGGCCGCGGCCGGCCACAGCAGGCCGGCCGTCAGGGCCAGCAGCCCGCCCCCGGCCGTGCCGCTAGGCGTCCTCGAGGCGCGGGAACAGGACCTCGCCCCGGTCGGTGCGCGCACCCACCGGCAGCCCGCCCTGCGCCGCTGCCTTGGGCAGGCGCTGGTCGGCGAGCTCCTCGTCGAGCCCGAGCTTGGCCCACAGCCGCTCGGCCGCGTCGGGCATGACCGGGCTGATCAGCACGGCGATGATCCGCAGCGCGTCGACGCACGTGTACAGCGTGGTGTGCAGCCCGTCGGTGTCGCCGTCCTTGCGCTGCCTCCACGGTGCGCGCGCCTCGACGTAGCGGTTCACGCCCGACACGAACGTCCACAGGTCCTGCAGCCCGCCCTTGAAGTCGAGCCGGTCGAACGCCGCGAGCCCCGCCGTCGCGGTCGCCAGGTCGGCGGTCAGCCGCTCCTCGGGCTCACCCGCCGGTCCGGTCGGCTCGGGGACGGTGCTGTCGCAGTACGACCCGACCATGTTGAGCACGCGGTTGGCCAGGTTGCCGAGGTCGTTGGCCAGGTCCGCGGTGTAGCGGTCGGTCATCGACTCCCACGAGAAGGTGCCGTCCTGCCCGAACGAGATCTCGCGCAGGAAGTAGTAGCGGTAGCAGTCGACCCCGAAGTGGTCGACCAGCTCGGCCGGCGCGATCCCGGTGGCGTTGGACTTGCCCATCTTCTCGCCGCCGACGAGCAGGAAGCCGTGCGCGAAGACCTGCCGCGGCACCTCGACGCCCGCCGCCAGCAGCATCGCCGGCCAGTACACGGCGTGGAACCGCAGGATGTCCTTGCCGATCAGGTGCACGTCGGCGGGCCAGCGGCGGGCGAACTCGCCGTCCTCGCCGTAGCCGGCCGCGGTGAGGTAGTTCAGCAGCGCATCGAACCACACGTAGAACACGTGGCCGGGCTCCCACGGCACCGGCACCCCCCAGTCGAACGCCGACCGCGACGCAGAGATGTCCTCCAGGCCCGAAGCCACGAACGAGCGCACCTCGTTGAGCCGGGCCGCGGGCCGCACGAACCCGGGGTGCTCGTCGTAGAGCCGGAGCAACGCGTCCTGGTACTTCGACAGCTTGAAGAACCAGTTCTCCTGCTCGAGGCGCTCGACGGGGCGACGGTGGATCGGGCACAGCTCGCCGTCGACGAGCTCCTCGACGGTGTAGTAGGCCTCGCACCGCACGCAGTACGGCCCGGCGTAGGTGGCCGTGTAGAGGTCACCCTGGTCGTACAGCCGCTGCATGAACTCCTGCACCCGCACGGTGTGGCGCCGCTCGGTCGTGCGGATGAAGTCGTCGTTCGAGATGTGCAGCAGGTCGTTCATCTCGTGCCAGCGGGGGTTGATCTCGTCGACGTGCTGCTGGGGCGGCACGCCCCGCTCGGCGGCGGCCTGCGCGACCTTCTGCCCGTGCTCGTCGGTGCCGGTCAGGAAGAAGACCCGGTCGCCGTTGAGGCGGCGCCAGCGTGCGAGCACGTCGGCGGCCACGGTCGTGTAGGCGTGCCCGATGTGCGGCACGTCGTTGGCGTAGTAGATCGGCGTCGTGAGGTAGTAGGTGTCCTTGGCGCTGCTCATCGCTGCGATCTCTTCTCGGTTCCGGTGTGCCGCCGAGCCTAGCCCCACCGCCGCCCATGGCGGTCCCGCGCGGGTCCGCTGCCGCGACGTGCGCCGTCCCGGCCATGCGGGGGGTCGGCGGGCAGCCGCCGACGGTCGCCTATGCTCCTCGTCACGACAACCCGACGGTGCGGTGGACGCGACGAGGTGCTGCGGTGACGAAGGCCCTGACGGACCGCCCGGCAGGTCCGGTCGATGCGCGGCGTGGTGGGGCCCTCCAGATCGATCCGGCGCGGGTCCACCGCTGCATCGCGGTCGTCACCGGGCTGCTCGTCGTCGGCGCGGCGTGGGCACTCGTCGCGGAGCACCAGCTCGGGCTCGTTGACACCCCTGTCGGCGCCGCGTCACGACGCCTGTTCCACCTCAACCGCGAGCGCGGGCTCTGGGCGGGGTTCTCCTCGCTGTTCCTGCTGACTACCGCGCTGACGGTCCTCGTCGCCACGTGGGCGGACGACGCCGAGCCGTCGATGTCGGCGCACGCCCGCCGGTGGCGGCTCGTGGCGTTCACGATGGCGTTCGTCGCCTTCGACGAGGCCTTCCGCTTCCACGAGTGGATCGACGGCTTCCTGCGGGCGCAGTTCGAGCTCACGGGGTTCCTGCACTTCGCCTGGGTGATCCCCTACGGCCTCGCGGCGATGGTCCTCGCCGGCCTGATGATCACGCCGCTGTCCGCACTGCCGCGCCGTGCGGCTGCGTTGCTGATCGCGGGAGGTTCCTGCTACGTGCTGGGTGCCGCCGGTGCCGAGATGATCGACGGGCAGCTCTACACGATCGACGCTCCGGTGTGGGCCCGGGAGACGGAGATCTTCGTCGAGGAGATGCTCGAGTGGGCCGGCGTGTGGGTCTTCTTCGCCGGCGTCCTGCGCGCCCTGTCCGGCGCGACGCTGCGCATGCACGTGGATCCGCATCCCGGCAGCCGCTGACGAGCTCCGCGCGCTCAGTCCCGCAGCAGCTCGCCCACCATCGTGCCCGTGAGGTCGCGCTCCGGCGGCAGCTTCCTGTAGGTCAGCTTGTGCACGGGCGCGCTGTCGAGGAGCTGGCGGAAGCGCCGGGGCTCATACGGGTCGAGCATCTCCCGGGCGAAGCGAGACAGGTCCGACGACGGCACCATCGGCATCGGGTCGCAGCATGCGTCGACGGCCGCGTTGGTGTGCGTCAGCGCCTCGAAGAGGTGGTGCAGCACGTAGTAGTCGATCGGCCGGTCGTGATGACGCCAGTAGGTGACCTGCGCTGACCGCAGCATCCTGATGACGGCGCCGCCGGGATCGCTCGCCATGAACCAGCTCGCGATGCGGGTCCGCCGGTACCGCGGCGCGAAGAACCCCGCAGCCAGCAGACCGGGCAGCAGCTCCGGGACGTTGCCGCGGGCGAGGCACGTCGCGTCGAGCCACGCACCGCCATGTCGCGCGAGCAGCTCGAGGCGCAGCACGTCCGAGAACTTGGTCCGATCTCCACGCGTGCGGTCACGGACCCATCCCGGAACGTCGACGTGCTCGTCGATCGCGCGATCGTCGAGCACCATCACCTGCTCAGGGTCGTGGTGGGCCAGCAACGCCGCGTGGCACCGGCGGACGATGGCCGGGGCACCGGCGATGCCCTGTCCCCAGTACATCCACACCCGGGCCGGGACGTCCGGCGGCTCCACCTGGACGTCCGCCGCCCGCTCGCGGATCTCGTCGATGTGCGCGGCCACGAACCGCAGCAGCCGGCGCCGCACGCCGAACCGCAGCGGATCGCTCGCCAGGAGCTGGCGCTCCACCGGGGTGACGTCGCGCGTCCGCCTGAGGATTTCCGCGGTCACGTGGCGCACCTCGGCACGGCGGCCCAGGAGCGTCAGGACCTGGGCGAGCCGTTCGTGCCAGACGTCGACGGTGTCGTCGAGCGCGATGGCGGTGCGATAGGCCTCGGCGGCCGCGTTCCATCGGCCCGCCCGCTGGTGGACGCGACCGAGCCGGAAGTGCCACTGCGGCTGCGTGCCGTCCAGTGCGACCGCGGCCGCGTACGCCTCGGCCGCGGCGTCCCACTGGCGCGCCTGCTCCCGCACCCAGCCGAGCCGGAAGTGCCACTGCGGCTGCGAACCGTCCAACGCCACCGCGGCGGAGAACGCCTCGGCCGCCGCCTCCGGCCGCCCCGACTCCGCCAGGTGGTGCCCCAGGCGCAGGTGCAGTCGAGGTTCAGGTGGGCCGTAGCGGATGGCCAGGCGCAGTGCGGCCCCGGGGATCCACGGAGCAGGCATGGGGAGCACGCATGGTGGCCGATGTCTCTTCGCTGGCGGACCATCTGCGCCAGGCGCGGCACGGTACCACGCGGGTCAGCCGGCGGCCTGGCGGCCATGTCCGCGGCTGCTCGGGCCGTGCACGTCCGTGCCGCCACCGTGCGGGTCGATTCCGGCGTGCGCGTGGAGGCACCCGGCCCAGGCGGGCGGGGATCAGTCCCGGGCGGCGGTGACCGCGTCGTAGACCCGGCTGCGCGGGGCGCCGGTGGCACGCGCCACCGCCGCGACCGCCGCGTTGCGCGCGACCCCGGTCGCGATGAGGTCCCGCACGCGTGCGACCAGGTCGGCGTCATCGAGCAGGCCGGCGTGCGGGGCGGCGTCAGCCGGTGCTCCACCGACCACCAGCGTGAGCTCGCCGCGGATCCCGTCCCGCGCCACCGCGTCCGCCAGCTCCGGCAGCGGCGCGCGCAGCACCTCCTCGTGCAGCTTGGTCAGCTCGCGCGCCAGGGCCGCGGGCCGCTCCCCCAGCGCCGACGCCAGGTCCGCCAGCTCGTCGGCGGCCCGGTGCGGGCTGAGGTAGCACACGATCGTGCGCGCCTCGCCGGCGAGCGTCGCGACGTGCTCGCGCCGGCGGGCGGGCCGGCGTGGCAGGAACCCCTCGAAGACGAAGCGGTCGGTCGGCAGGCCCGACAGCACCAGTGCGTGCACGGCGGCGACCGGGCCGGGGACGAGCTCGACCGGCACACCGCGGTCGATCGCGGCGCGCACCAGCACGTAGCCGGGATCACTGATGCCGGGCGTGCCGGCGTCGGTGACCACCACGACGGTCTCGCCGGCTCCGGCACGGCCGACGAGCTCGCCCGCCCGTGCCTGCTCGGTGTGGTCGTCGACGCGCACGAGCGGCCGCTTGAGGTCGTGGTGGGCCAGCAGCCGGCCGGTCCGGCGCGTGTCCTCGGCGGCGACCACGTCGGCGCCGGCCAACGCCGCCAGCGCCCGGGGGCTGAGGTCGGCCAGGTTCCCGATCGGCGTCGCCACCAGCACGACCCGTCCCGCCGCGTCCGCCACTGTCCACCCCTTGCCCGACACCGTCACGGGCCAACAGTAGAGGCCGCCCACGCGGCTAGACTGCACGCCGGTGATGGCTCTGGACCTCGGCGCCGCGGGCGCCCGCGACACCGACCGCTCCGCCGCCGGGACCCGGAGCGCGGAGCGTGCCGTCGATCCCTCGGATGGGCGGTCACCCGCCGTCGCCGGGTCGGGCGCCCGGTCCCGTGGTCGCCGGATCGTCGACGACCAGCGACTGCGCTGGGTGCTGCCCCTGGTGCTCGTGCTGTTCGCCGGCGTCCTGCGGTTCGCGTACCTGCCGCACCCCGAGCGCATCTACTTCGACGAGACGTACTACGCGACCAACGCGGCGCAGCTGCTGGACTACGGCGTCGAGGCCGAGCCCGCGGTGGCCGGTGAGCCGTCGGCGGGGGTGGACCCCGTCTTCGTCGTGCACCCGCCGGTCGGGAAGTGGCTGAGCGCCGCCGGCATCGCCGTGTTCGGGGACGACTCGCTGGGGTGGCGCTTCAGCGCGGCGCTCGCGGGCACGGCACTGGTGGGCGTGACCTACGCCATCGCGATGCGGCTGTTCCGCCGTCGCGGCGTGGCGGCGCTGACCGGCTTCCTGCTCAGCATCGAGGGCCTGGCCCTCACGATGAGCCGGATCTCGATGCTCGACATCTTCCTGGCGCTGTTCGTCGCGCTGGGCGTCTGGGCGCTCCTGATCGACCGGGACCTGCGCTGGTCGCTGGTCGACGCCCGCACCACGCCGCGCGACCGGCTGCCGGGCATGCCGCGCCCGTTCGTGTGGCTCGCCGGCCTGGCCTTCGGGCTCGCGCTGGCGACCAAGGCGTCGGCGCTGCTGGCGATCGCCGCAGCCGGGCTGTTCCTGCTCGCCTCCGAGCTCGCGTGGCGCCGGGCCATGATCGGCCGCTGGTACGCCCAGCCCTGGCGCCTGATCGGCCTGGGCGTCACCGCCCTGCTGGTGGTCCCCGCCGCGGTCTACGTGGCGTCGTACGTGTCGTGGTTCGCCAACTACGAGCACACCCGCCCCGGCGTCGCGGCCTGCACCGAGCAGCCGTGCGACGTCGGCCCGGTGGAGATGGCCCGTGGCTGGTTCGGCGAGCAGCAGGACATCTACCGCTTCCACCGCGACCTCGAGGTCACCCACTCCTACCGGGCATCGGCGGCGCTGTGGCCGATCACCAGGCGCCCGGTCGTCTACTACTACGAGCCGTGCCTCGACGAGGGCGACCGCAGCGGCGGCTGCGAGGTGCCCGAGGACACGCTCGAGGAGATCATCGGCCTGGGCAACCCCGCCATCTGGTGGGCGGCGCTGCCCGTGTATCCGTGGCTGCTGTGGGCGGCCGTGCGCCGCCGCGACCGGGTCGCGGCCACGATCGCGGTGTTCATCGCCGTCCAGTATCTGCCGTGGCTGGTGCAGGCCCGGCCGTTGTTCTACTTCTACGCCCTGCCGATCGTGCCCTTCGTCGTGCTCGCGCTTGGCTGGGCGGCGGTGCGGCTGCTGCCCAGGCCGGGCCTGCGGTGGATACCGATCGGCGTCGCGACGACCGCGCTGGTCGCCTTCGTCTTCTGGTCGCCCGTCTACTACGGGGTCGCCATCAGCGAGCGCGCGTGGCGCATGCGCATGTGGTTCGACAGCTGGATCTAGCGCGGCACGCGGACGACGCGGAGGGCACCGCGGTCGGGGGCTTACGGGGCGCCCACCGGTGACGACGGGCGCCCACGACGCCGCGCGGAGCCGGTGCAGGCCGGTTGGTAGCCTCGCCGCAGCGGCTGGACATCCGGCAGAGGGTCGCGACGCAGGAGGGAGGCGCAGATGGCCGAGACGCCGCTGCGCGGGGTGATGATCGGCGCGGGGACCTTTGCCGGTCACCACATCGACGCGTGGACGCGGCTGCCCGGCGTGCGCATCACCGCGATCGGCGACCTCGACCCGATCCGGGCCGACGACCTGGCGCAGTCCTACGGGGTCTCGGCCCGGTTCACCGACTGGCGCGAGATGATCGATGACCAGGAGCCCGACTTCGTCGACATCGTCACGCCCCCGGAGGCGCACGCCGAGCAGTGCCGCTACGCCGCCGCGCGCGGCGTCCACGTGGTCTGCCAGCGGCCGCTCGCGCCGAGCGTCGACGAGGCCGCCGCGCTGATCGCGGACCTGTCGCGGCTGCCGGTGCGCGTCATGGTCCACGAGAACTGGCGGTGGCAGCCGTGGTACCGGCGCACCTTCGAGCTGCTGGCGTCCGGCGCGCTCGGGGAACCGTCGACGCTGAGCTTCCGGATGCGCACCGGCGAGGGCTGGTCGCCCGACGCCTACGCCGACACCCCCGCCGGCAGCCGCCCACGGCTGCTGCTGGATCAGATGGGTGGGCACTTCGTCGACGCCTTCGGCCTGCTGCTCGGCGAGGTGACGTCGGTGTACGCCCGCACCCAGCGCGTGCACCCCGCGATCAAGGGCGAGGACGGCGCGGTGGTGGTCCTGGGCTTCGCCGAGGGCGCGACGGCCGTCCTCGACGCCAGCCGGTACCACGAGACGACGGCCGCCGACCCGCAGCTGACGTTCGGGACGATGCGGCTGGACTGCTCGGCGGGCCACCTGCTGCTCGACGCCGACGGGTCGCTGACGCTCCACCCACTGGGCGGCATCCCCCAGCCGGTCGACCTCGACGTGCCCGAGACCGGGTTCGCCGGCGACTCGGTGCTGGCGACCCAGCGCCACTTCCTCCACGGCCTGCGGTCGGGCATGCCGTTCGAGACCGAGGCGTCCGACCACCTGCGTAGTCTCGAGATCGTCGAGGCGATGTACGCCTCGGCCGAGCGCGGCGAGGCCGTCCGCCTGCGCTGACCGCCGGCGGGGTTCGCGGGACGGTCGCCCAGCGCGTAGCATGCGGCCACCGCCGGACCTGCCGGCGGCGCCGTCGCGGTCAGCGAAGTCCGGTGTGAGCCCGGCGCTGTCCCGCAACTGTCAAGCTCCGCCCCGCCGACCCAGCGGTCGACGCCGCGGAGACGAGCCAGGTCGCCTGTCGCGACGGTCACGGACCAGCTCTCGGATGAAGGGCAGTTCGTGCGGCGACCGGTCGCCGTCGAGCGCTCCTCATCCCTCCGCACCCGGAGGGAGACCCATGCACCGCACCCGCGCGGCCCACTCGGCCGCCGCCGTCCTGCTCCTGCTGCTGCTCGCCGCCTGCGGGGGCGGCGCGGCCGACTCGAGCTCGGGCGACGCCACCACCGCCGCACCGTCGGTCAGCTCCGAACCCACCGCGCCACCCTCGACCAGCGCCTCGGAGGCGGCGACCTTCCCGGCCACGGTCTCGACCGACGCCGGCGAGGTGACCCTCGAGGAGCAGCCGACCAGCATCGTGTCGCTGTCGCCGACGGCGACCGAGATCCTGTTCGCCATGGACGCCGGCGACCAGGTCGAGGCCGTCGACAGCTTCTCCAACCACCCGCCCGACGCGCCGACCACCGACCTGTCGGCGTTCGAGCCGAACGTCGAGGCGATCGCCGGCTACGACCCGGACCTGGTGGTCATCGCCGACGACGGCACCGATCTGGCGTCGGCGTTGAGCGAGCTCGACATCCCCGTGCTCGTGCAGCCCGCGGCCTCGACCCTGGACGACACCTACGCCCAGATCGAGGCCCTGGGCACGGCGACCGGGCATCCGGCCGAGGCCGCTGCCCTCGTGGAGCAGATGCGGTCCGACGTCGAGAAGCTCACGGCCGATGCGCCCGGGACGGACGAGCCGCTCACCTACTACCACGAGCTCGACGACACGTACTACAGCGTGACCAGCGACACGTTCATCGGCCAGGTCTACGAGCTGGCCGGGTTGACCAACATCGCCGACGAGGTGGGCGGTGACGCCGGCGGCTATCCGCAGCTGTCCG
>CAYVGE010000049.1:0-20136 GCA_964450395.1 uncultured Actinomycetota bacterium | reverse complement strand
ATGGAGATCACATTCCTCAGCCCCGGGGTCGAGGCATACGTATTCACGTTCGGGTAGAGCCGCGCCATGCTTCGGACCCCCCAGTGCTCCCTCACTGGGACTCGGCGCGGACGCCGCCATGCATCCACGGCCGGGCGGAGTCGTCCGACCAGAGCCTTCACACCGGGGTCGAGGACGGCTGCGCCCAGCCCGGTCACCGAGACGTATGCGGCGAGCCGCGGAGAACGGCGCAGCAGCGACGACGGCGTTGACCACATCGACAGCGCCTCGGTCGATGTCCGCGCAGCCCCGCGACGGACGTTCGCCACTACCCCCCGAGGGCACGCCGCCGAAGACCGTGAACGCGATGATCCAGTAGACGGCGTAGGACCCGGCGAGCAGGCAGCCATGCCACCGGGTGACCTCGCCCCGGTACATGAACCACGCGGCGAGGAAGCTTGGTTCCGCGAATCACGCACCAGACCGGCTCCGCCGGCCACAACACTGCGATGCAGGGTCTTCACGCTGCACCAGGGAGGACACGCATGGGAAAGGACGCACTGCCGCTGGTGTTCGATGGTCACAACGACGTACTGGAACGGCTGGGCCGGCCGGGCGAGGGGGGGCCCGGCACGTTCTTCAGACGAGGTGACCGGGGCCACCTGGATCTGCCCAGGGCGCGGGACGGTGGCTTCGGCGGAGGCTTCTTCGCGGTCTGGATCCCCACACCTCGAGCGAAGACACCCGATGCCACCCCCGACCACTCGTCGCCGCGGCCTGCGCCTGCGCTCGACTCCGCGTACGCCCTGCGCCGCACCATGGCCGCCGTGGGCCTGCTCTTCAGGATCGAGGATCGCTCGGACGGAACGTTCCAGGTCGTCCGCACCGCAGCGGAGCTGCAACGGTGCCTGGACGCGGGCGTGATGGCGGCAGTGCTGCATCTGGAAGGCGCCGATGCGATCGACACCGACTTCGATGCGCTGGTCGTGCTGCATCGGGCGGGATTGCGCTCGCTGGGCCTCGTCTGGGGACGACCGAACGCGTTCGCCGAGGGCGTCATGGCGCAGTTCGGGCGGTCACCCGACACCGGACCGGGGCTGACGCCCGTCGGCCGGGACCTGGTCCGCGTCTGCAACGACCTGCGGATCATGCTCGACGTGTCGCACCTGAACGAGCGTGGCTTCTGGGACGTCGCGGCGCTCACGGATGCGCCACTCGTCGCGACCCATTCCAACGCTCATGCCATCTGCGCCTCGACCCGCAACCTCACGGACGCGCAGCTCGACGCCGTCGCCGCCTCAGATGGGATGGTCGGGCTCAACTTCGCGGTGCACTTCCTCCGTGAGGACGGCGCCCGGGACGCAGCCACACCGCTGGAGGTGATGATCCGCCAGATCGACTACCTGGTGGAGCGGGTGGGGATCGACGGCGTCGGCTTCGGCTCCGACTTCGACGGCACGCTTGTGCCGCGGGAGATCGGCGATGTGTCAGGTCTGCCTCGACTGTTGTCGGCGCTCAGGGATCGGGGCTACGACGACGAGGCCCTCCGAAAGCTCGCGCACGGCAACTGGGTCCGCGTTCTGCTCGAGACGTGGGCCGGGTAGGCGGAACGTCGTCGCTCAGAGCCGATCGACGCCGGCCTGCGCGACCATCTCGTCCTGGTCGGGCGTGCCGCCGCTGACACCGACTGCGCCGATGATCGTGTCACCCGACTTCAGCGGGATGCCTCCGGCGAAGACGACGATGTTGCCCTGGCTACCAGTCAGGCTCTGGATGCCGTACAGCGGCTCGCCGGGTTGCGCCATGTCCACGAGGTCACTGGTGGGCATGTCGAACGACCGTGCGGTCGTGGCCTTGTCCAGCGCGATGTCGATGCTGCCAAGCCAGGCGCCGTCCATCCTGGCGAACGCCGTCAGGTTGTTGCCCGCGTCCACCACCGCGATGTTCATCCGCAGATCCTCGTCGGCGGCCTTCCGCGTCGCCGCGGCGATGACCTGCTGTGCCTGCTCGAGCGTGATCCCGTGCGTCATGGGTTCGGCCCCTCCATCCTGGTCCCGTCTCGGTCACGGCCTGTTCGACCCTTCCCGCCGGGCGGTGAGATACACAGTCGAGCTTCACATTGCGACCTACGTGGGCAGCGACAGCCCGTCCTACGGCAGGCGCAACAGCCGGCCGCACCCTCGCAGGGTCGGCGATTCGCGGAGTGCCCACACGGCGGTGCGGTCGAGGTCGCCGTGGACAGCGTCGTAGGTGGTGACCTCGCGGAGGTGGTGGACAGTCGGCGACGTCGTTGGGCGGTCGATGATCACCCGTCCAGCGGGTGCGCCAGCGTCGTCGTAGATCGTGATGTAACCGATCAGCGATTCGCGTCCCAACCTTCGCGATCGTCGTCGTTCCGCTCGCGACCTAGCGCCGGCCGTTCTTCGTCGACGTTCGGCGTGTTCCGCGTCTGATTGCCTCCACGACGAGCGCCTCGTTCGGTCGCAGCTCCACGGCATCGCCGACCATCGCGGCCTCCCGGTGGCGGTCGGTGCCGACGAGGACGCGGCCCGGCCCGGCGCCTGGGACCCGGCGTGGGGCATCGGTGAGGTTGAGGACGACGGTCAAGCGGCCGTCGGGCGAAACGCGCCGGAACGCGTACGTGCCGTCCGGCGAGGGCCCGAACGGCTCGAAGTCGCCACCGTGCAGGACCGGATGTTCCCGGCGCAGCCGAAGCAGGCGACGGGTCAGGTTGAGGAGCGAGTCCGGATCCTCGGTATGGGCTGCAACGTTCACGCGGTCGGCGTCCGGCGCCAGTGGAAGCCAGGGTCGCGCTTCGGCCGACGTGAAGCCCGCGTTCGGCGAGGCGTCCCACTGCATGGGGGTGCGCTGGGGATCTCGTCCCAGCGGATCGCGCGCATCCGCCGGACCTATCGGCACGTCGGTCATCCCGATCTCCTCGCCGTAGTAGATCGTCGGCGCCCCGCGGAGGCTGAGCAGGAGGAGCATGCCGACCTTCGCCTGGGCGCGGCCGGCGCGGTGCGGCGAGGCGAACCGCGGATGGTCGTGGTTGCCGAGCACCCAGCTGGCCCACGCGCCCGGCGGCAGCGCCCGCTGCACTCCCTCGATCGCGGCGCGTACCGCTTCGGCTCGCCAGTCGGCGTAGGCGAGGTGGAAGTTGAATGGGACATGGATCTCGTCCTGGCGCTCGCCGTAGTAGCGCGCCCAAGTGTCGTAGTCGGGATGGTGGAGCTCGCCGATGCTCACACGGTCGCCCGGGTAGGCGTCGAGCAGGGTCCGGAACGATCGATACAGCTCGTGCATGTCGGGGTGGGCGTGGTTGTAGAGATGGAAATGCATGATCCAGGCGCCGAGGTGGCGGAGCTCGTCGGCGGTCGGCGCTGGGGCTCGCGGATTGTCGCGCAGCTCGGGGTCCTTCATCACCATCGGCGCCACGTCGATCCGGAAGCCGTCGACGCCCCGGTCGAGCCAGAAGCGGGCGACGTCGAACATCGCGCCTCGGACCGCCGGATTGCGCCAGTTCAGATCGGGCTGCTCGCGCAGGAAGCTGTGGAGGTAGTACTGGCCGCTCGCCTCGTCGCGCGTCCACGGCGGCGCACCGAACATGCTGAGCCACCTGTTCGGCGGCGAGCCGTCGGGCTTCGGGTCTCGCCAGATGTACCAGTCGCGCTTCCGGTTCTCGCGCGAGGAGCGCGACTCGACGAACCACGGGTGGTGGTCGCTGGTGTGGTTGGGGACGTAGTCGATGACGACCCGGATGCCGCGCTCATGTGCGCCGGCCAGCAACTCGTCGAAGTCGCCGAGGGTGCCGAACAGCGAGTCGACGTCGGTGTGGTCGGCGATGTCGTAGCCGAGGTCGATCATCGGCGAGGGGTAGAACGGCGCGATCCATATCGCGTCGACGCCGAGCCAGGCGAGGTAGTCGAGCTTCGACGTGATCCCCGACAGGTCGCCGGCGCCATCGCCGTTCGTGTCGGCGAACGAGCGCGGGTAGATCTCGTAGACGACGGCGGTCTGCCACCAGCGGGGGAGGGTCGGATGCACGGCTCCAACAGGCTAGCGCGTGTAGTCACAAGCCCTGCGAACGTGAGATCCTCTGGTCAGCGATCAGTACCCGTGTCAAGCCGGCCCTGCCAGGGCGCACAAGTCCAAGCGCTTCGAAGTCGTCGCGCATGCTCACATGCGCGGCGGTGAGGAGGTCACCGAGCCGGACCAGATCGCCTTTTGCTGCTCGACCGCGCCGCGGTCGGCCTGGCATGGCGCCGGATCATCGGAGCCGCTCAGCCGGCGTCACGCGCCCGCCGCAACGACGCGTTCGCCAGAGCGAGCAGTCGGTCGGCCTCCTGCAGGGATGCCCGGCGGTTGCTCCCCGACCGTCGAGGGGGTCCCCCGTCCGCAGGAACGCTGCTCCGCGCGGGCACGGCGAGCGGCTGGCCGCTCGCCACCGTCCGGATGGCTTCGGCTCGCCGAAGTTTCGCGGGCACGAGCACGACGTCCGCCTGGACCTGGAGCAGCCTCATCCCGAACACCCGCGCGCCGATGTCACCCCTGACGACGACACCTTCGGACAGGTGGCCGCCGGGTGAGGCGTCTGCGAGGACCTCAGTTCGACTGTGCCCGGTTCGCTGAGATCTCGCGGCCCCTCTCATCGAGCGTGGCAGCCACCTTCTGCGCCACTTCCCGAATCTGCGCATACCGCTCATGTCCTGCCCTGGTTCCCAGTACGTAGCCCACGGCGAAGACGAGTGCCGTACGCAGCATCAGCGATCCTCCGTACGACGCAGTGACGACACCACGGCACTCGCGGCTGTCAGCCCGACGAGGCTGATGGCGGCTGTGAGCCCTGGCTTGGTCAGTGTCTTCGTGTCGAGCCGCTCAGACACGGGCTCGACGATGCGCTGCCATCTGCTCTTCTTCCTCCGGAACAGCCTCATGGTCTTCTCCCTCAGTCCAGGTCGGCGAAGCCGTCCCCCGGGTGTTTCGTGGATCCAGGCTCGGCGAAAGCCTCAGCTGGCCTTCGACGCGGTCCTTATGGCCGTGACGAGCTCGTCCTTCTTCATGTCAGCGTGGTTCTCGATCCCCATCGATTTGGCAAGACGCACGAGCTCCTGTTGTGTCTGTTCGTCCAGTTCCTTCGCATCGTCGTTGTGGGACAGGGCGCCCTTCTCCGATGCGGCGTCGCCGGTTTGCCTCGCTTCGGCGACCTGCTCCTCGGCGTCCTTGTTGAGGCCCCGCGTCTGCTCGGCGAGTTCTCGTGCCTGGCGATGGGCTTCGTCCGCCGCCTCCTCAGCCGCCGTGACGGCCTCATCGGCCAGCCTGCGCGCTTCAGCCATCTGCTCGGTCGCCGCATCGATCTGCGCCTGTGCCTGCTCCTTCGCCTCCTCGGCTCGCGCCTGCGCGCGCGCGTTGTCGGCGTCAATCTTCTCCTCGATGTTGCGCAAGCGATCGTTGGCCTCGGATTCGGCCTTCGCGCGTTCCTGCTCGACCCTCTCCTCGGCCCGCCGCTGCGCCTCCTTGACCCGCTGTTCGACTTCGGCGTCGTTGTCGTTCTTGGCCTGCGCCAGACGGCCGCGTCCCTGCTGCGCCGTTGCCTCCGCTTCCTCGGCGATCTCCTTGGCCTTCTCTGCCTCCTTGACCGCTTGCTGCTCGGCGCGGTGTGCTTGCTCTACCGCTTCGCGTGCGTGGCGGATCCGGTCCTCGACGGATTGTGACCCACGCGGGACAGCGTCGGCGACTGCGGCGCGGGTCCGTCGTGCGCGGTCACGTATGCCCCCGGTTGCAGAGCCGGCAGCCTCCACCGCGGACCCTGCCGGCTCACTGAACGTCTTCCTCAGCAGCCAACCCACGTTGGATGGAAGTTCTATGACTCCCTCCTTGGTCTTTCGGGCCAGCCATCTTGCCGGGCTTGTGAGTGCCATCGGTCTCCCCGATCCCGAAACCCCGAACTCTGGGCGGCCTCGTCTACCCACCTCCCCCTTCACCAAACCAAGCACTGTCGATAGGGAACGCTCGTGACGATTTCGAAGCAGGCTCCTGATTGCCTTCTGCGCCTCGGTGCAGTCACGCTTGCCGAAGCGACTCCGCACGTCCATCCCCATGCAGACCCCGCCCGTGAACGCGAGCACCGCCGCCCGCGCGTTGCGCCTCGTGAACGGCGCGTGAAGTCGTGATAGCGCTGGACGTTCAGGTGCGCGAGTCGTCGGAGGTGCTCATCAGGTCCGCGACGTCCTCAGGCGTCTTGGAGCGCAGGACCTCGATCAGCTCCTCGCGCGGTCGAGCATCCGGCGGCTGGGGAGGCCTGGGTCTCGAGGGGCGCCACGCCGTGGACGTCTCTGCTGGACTTCGACCTCGGCATCGAAGCCGCCCAGCTGGTCGCCATCGACCGATGCCGCCGACGTCGTTCGGGGCCGGCTGCAGTGCAGCCCAGGGTCACCGTCTTCCCTGTGGTCGCTGGGACGGCCCATCCGGGGGTCTCGCCATCCATCGTGACGAGCACCTCGGCGTGGCGCAGCAGTGTCAACATCGACGGGCGGGGGCTCAGCCGACGATGAAGAACCGCCACAGCAGCAGCAACGCGAGGGCATACATGACGGGGTGCACGTCGCGCGCCTTGCCCGACACCGCCATGATGGCGGCGTGGGTGATGATGCCGAGGCTGATCCCGTCGGTGATCGAGTACGTGAACGGCATGCCGACGATCGCCAGGAACGCCGGCACCGACTGACGGTACGTCGACCAATCGATGTGCTGCACCGACCGCATCATCATCGCCCCGATGACGATGAGCACGGGTGCGGTCGCCACCTGCGGGATCGCGCCGGCGACCGGAGCAAAGACCATGGCGACGAGGAACAGCGCCGCGGTGACCACCGAGGCGAGCCCCGTCCTGGCGCCCTCCTCGATCCCGGCGGCTGACTCGATGAAGGTGGTCGTCGACGACGTCCCGTAGAACGCCCCCGCCGCCGTGGCGATGCCGTCGGTGGTGAAAGCAGCGAGCGGCGCCTGGATCTCGCCACGCTCGTCCATCAGCCCGGCACGGTCGGATAGACCGATCAGCGTGCCGGCCGTGTCGAAGAAGTCGACGAAGAAGAACGTGAACACGATCGCGAGCGCGCCCGCCTCCAGCGCGCCGACGAGGTCCATCGCCCCGAGCAGGTCGGTCGGCGCGGTGAACCCGACGACCCCGTCGACGAAGCCGCCGAACGGCTCGCCGTTGTAGACGGCGGCACCCGAGACGATGGCGGCGGCCGTGACGACGATGATCGAGATCAGCAGGGCGCCGCGCACGCGCAGCGCCAGCAGCGCCGCGGCGCCGACGAGGCCGAGCATCGCCAGCCACAGGCCCGGCGAGGTCCAGTCGCCCCGGGTCACCAACGTGGCGTCGGAGTCGGCGATGAGGCCGGCGTTGACGAAGCCGATGATGGCCAGGAACGCGCCGATGCCCGCGGTGATCGCGTGCTTGAGGTACAGCGGGATCGCCGACAGGATCCACTCGCGCACACCGGTCACCGCGACGATGATGAAGATGACCCCGGAGATGAACACCGCACCCAGCGCGGTCTGCCACTCGTACCCGAGGGTGGCGACCACCGTGAACGCGAAGTAGGCGTTGAGGCCCAGGCCGGGCGCCAGCGCGAACGGCAGGTTGCCCCACAGGGCCATGATCAGCGTGCCCGTCGCGGCCGCCATGCACGTCACGGTCACCAGCTGCGGGACGGCCCCGTCGAAGTCGATCGCCGCCGACAGAATGGACGGGTTGACGAAGACGATGTAGGCCATCGTGAGGAACGTCGTCAGGCCCCCCCGCACCTCCGTCGGCACGGTCGAGCCACGTTCCGTGACATGGAAGCGACGGTCGACCCAGGAGTCGGGCGCGGTCGCCGTGGTCCGTGCGTCTGCCATGGGCCGTCCTTTCGTGCTGTCGATGGGATGTTGAGGAACCCCGGCCGGCTATGCGTCGGGCCTCGTCCCCGCGGGCTGGTCGGCGAGGACGATGTCGTCGGGGCGCACCGGCACGCGCCGCAGGTCGACGCCGGTTGCTGCCCGGATGGCGGCCACGACCGCGGGGGTCGACGAGATGGTCGGCGGCTCCCCGACACCCTTCGCGCCGTAGGGCGCGCCCGGCTCGGGCTGCTCGATCAGCGTCGCCTCGACGACCGGCATGTCCAGCGCGGTGGGGATCAGGTAGTCGGTGAACGACGGGTTGCGGATGTGTCCGTCCGACAGCAGGATCTCCTCCATCACCGCCAGCCCGACGCCTTGAGCGATGCCGCCCTCGATCTGACCGATCACCGCCTTGGGGTTCAGCGCGCGGCCGACGTCCTGGCCGGTGGCGATCTGACGGACCCGGACGAGGCCGAGCCCGGGATCGACGTCGACCACGGCACGGTGCGCGGCGAACACGAACGACACGTGCGCGTCGCCCTGCCCACGCTCGTCGAACGGGTCGGTCTGCGGATGGTGGTGCTCGAAGGCCTGCTCGACCGGCTCGTCGCCGAGCGCCTCGACGAGCGGCACCGCCCACCCGTCGTCGACGTGGCGGATCTGCCCGTCGCGCAGCATGAGCACCTCACGTCGGGCGCCGGCGAGTTGGACGTCACGCTGCTCGGCGACCCGCTCGAGCAGGCGCTCGCGCACGGCCACGCACGCACCCTGCACCGCCCCACCGCTCATCCACGTCTGCCGCGACGCGCTCGACGACCCCGCCGAGCCGACCGACGTGTCGGCGGGCGCCAGCTGCACGCGCTCGACGCCCAGCTCCGTGCGCACGATCTGCTGCGAGAGGGTCACGAAGCCCTGCCCCACCTCGGCGGCGGCGCAGTGCACGGTCGCCGTCGGCGCGCCATCGGGTCCCCGCTCCAGGCGCACCGTCGCGGTCGAGAAGTCGTCGAACCCCTCCGAGTACATCAGGTTCTTGACCCCGACCGCGAACCCGACGCCTCGCCGGACGTCCTCGCGGTCGGCGGTCCGTCCGGTGCCTCCCGGGAACTCGAGTGGGTCGTCGAGCTCGTCCGGCAGCGGCACGTCGGCCGCTGCGCGGATGCACTCCCGGACCGGTGCGACGCCGGTGATGCGCTGGCCGGTGATCATCGTGTCGCCGGTCTCCAATGCGTTGCGCAACCGCAGCTCGACGGGATCGATGCCGAGCTCAGCCGCCAGCTTGTCCATCTGCGCCTCGTACGCGAAGCACACCTGCACCGACCCGAAGCCGCGCATCGCGCCGCACGGCGGGTTGTTGGTGCGCATCACCCACCCCCGCACGTGGGCGTGCGGGACCTTGTACGGTCCGGCGGCGAAGGAGCAGGCGTTCGAGATCACGGCGGTCGACGAGGACGTGTACGCGCCGCCGTCGAGCATCAGGCGCGCCTCGACCTTGACGAGCCTGCCGTCGCGGTCGGCGTGATGGCGGTAGCGCATCCGGGCCGGGTGGCGGTGCACGTGCCCGAAGAACGACTCCTCCCGCGAGTAGATCATCTTGACGGGCCGCCCGGAGCGCAGCGCCAGCAGGCATACGTGGACCTGGAGGCTGACGTCCTCGCGCGCACCGAACGCCCCGCCCACGCCCGCCAGCGTCAGGCGCACCTGGTCCGACTCCAGATCGAGGCAGGCCGCGACCTGATCGCGGTCGACGTGGAGCCACTGCGTCGAGATGTACAGATCGACGCCGCCCTCGCCATCGGGGATCGCCAGGCCCGACTCCGGTCCCATGAACGCCTGGTCCTGCATCCCGACCTCGTAGTCGTCTTCGACGACCACGTCGCCGGCCACCTCGTGGGGTGTGCCGTGCACGATCTCGATGTGACGTACGACGTTCCCATCGGGATGGATCGGCGCCGCGTCGAGTGCGACCTCGGCGTCGACCAGGGGATCCAGCTCCTCGTATTCGACCGCGATCGCCTGCACCGCGCGCCACGCCAGCTCCGGGTGCGCCGCGGCGACCGCGGCGATCGGTTCACCCTGGTAGCGCACCACGTCGGAGGCGAACACCGGCTGGTCGGGGTGCTCCAGCCCGAACGTGGCCCGTCCGGGCACGTCGAGGGCGGTCAACACGACCTCGACACCCTCTAGGCGCTCGGCGGCCGACGTGTCGATCGACCGGATCCGCGCGGCCGGGTGCGGACTGCGCAGCGTACGACCCCACAGCATGCCCTCGGCGAACGCGTCGGAGGAGAACCCGAACCGGCCCTGGACCTTGGGCACGCCATCCGGTCGGCCGGCGTCGGTGCCGACACCGCCGCGCACGTCCCCGCGGGTCCGGGTGTCGACGGTGGACGCATGCGCGGCGAGCTGCTCGGCGGCCCGCTGGATGACACCGTCAGGCACTGGCCCGCTCCTGCTGCACCGCAGCGACCGCCGCGAGGATCCGCCCGTAGCCCGTGCAGCGGCAGAGGTTGCCGCTGATCGCCTCCCGCACGGCCAGCTCATCGGCATCCGGGCGGTGGTCCAGCAGGTCGTGGATCGCCACGATCAGGCCGGGGATGCAGAAACCGCACTGCACCGCGCCGGTGTCGAGGAAGGCCTGCTGGACGTCAGTCAGCTCCCCCTCGTCCGCGAGCCCCTCGACGGTGCGGATGTCGCTGTCGGTCGCGTCCGCGGCCAGCACGCAGCACGAGCACACCAGCACGCCGTCGAGCAGCACCGAGCACGACCCGCACTCCCCCTGCTCGCACGCGTTCTTCGCGCCGGGCAGCCCCAAGCGCTCGCGCAGCACATACAGCAGGCTCTCACCGAGCCACCCCGCCTGCACGGCGTGGTCGCGCCCGTTGATCCGCAGGCCGTAGGCCACCGACTCGTCCTGCATCGCGTGCCGCTGGGTCACCGCTGCCTCCTATCTCACGCCGTTGTCGACCGTGGCCCCGCCCTCCGGCTCGCTGCGCTCGCCCTCACCCCAGATCCCCGCCCTTCGGCTCGCTGCGCTCGCCCTCACCCTGCAGCTCACGGGCGGCCCGCCGCAACGCACGCCGGGCGAGCACGCCGATGGCGTACGTGCGGTACTCGGCGGTGCCACGGTGGTCGGTGACCGGTGCCGTCGCTCCGGCGACCATGTCGCCGAACGTCGCGATGGCGTCGGGCGCGATATCGCCGCTGTCCCAGTCGAGGGCATCGGATGCGTAGTCCTCGGCCTCGTCCGGTCGCGTCGGGCGAGGTGCCGCCGACCCGAAGCCGACGCGGATCCGGCGGGCGCCGGTGTCGGCGACCAGTGCCAGGCACGCCGTCGAGATCGCCATGGCGTTGCGCGGTCCGATCTTGAGGAACTGCTGCGGACCGGCGCAGCGATCGAAGCGCACGCGCACGATCACCTCGCCGTCGCGACGGTCGGTCTGCTTCGGTCCGGTGATGAACTCGACCAGTGGCAGCGTGCGGGCGCCGTCCACCCCGTCGCACACGACCTGGGCGTCGAGCGCCACGAGCAACGGCAGCGCGTCGCCGGCCGGGCTGGCGGTGCCGATGTTGCCGCCGACGGTCCCCGCGTTGCGGATCTGGGGCGACCCGATCGTCCGCGAGGCCGCGGCGAGGGCCGGCAGCTCGTCGGCGAGCTCGTGCTCGATCTGACGGTAGGTCACCATCGCGCCGAAGTCCCAGGTTTCGTCGTCGCGCCGCCATCCCTGCAGCTCACCGACCCTGCGCAGCGCCACGATCCGCTGCGGACGGCGGTGCCCGAAGTTGACCTCCACCATGAAGTCGGTGCCGCCGGCCAGCAGGTCGGCGTCGCGCGCGTCGGACAGCACGTCGATCACGTCGGCCAGCGCGCGGGGCCGCTCCACACTCATCGCGTCCCTCCCCAGGGTCGCCGCCGTGCGCCGGTCACGGATGCCCGACGGTCACGCGGCAGCCAGTCGAGGCTGTCGGCGGTCGGACCCGACGGGCGGGATTCGAGTCCGACGTAGCCTGGGCAGCCACCGGCATCGAGGGCGGCGTCGGCCGCGGCGGAGGGGCGTTCGGGCAGCGGGTGCTCGGTGCAGAGGATCGACACGTTGACGTCGAATCGCGTCGCAGTCAACATGCCCAGCCTTCCACTACACGGAATCGCTCTTCCGCTCGATGGAGGGTACGGGGGGACGCCGGCGACCGTCAACGGGTCCGCTGCGATGACGGCCGTCGCAGCGCGGATCTCGGACTCGCATCGTCGCCTATGGCCCATGGGGTGTGTTGACCGCGTCGAGCGACTGCAGCACGCGTGACAGATCGCCGGCGACGCCCTGCATGATCGGTGCGATCCGTTGTCGGGCGGAGGACGTCAAGCGGGCCACGGGCCCGGACACCGACAGGGCGGCCAGCGCGAAGGTGCCCGACAACGGCACGGCCACGCAGCTGACGCCGATCTCGTACTCGCCCTCGTCCTCGGCGTAGCCGGTCGCGCGGATCGCGTCGAGCTGGCGATGCAGGACGGACGCGTCGGTGATCGTCTGGGTCGTCAACGCGCGCAGTTCCGCGCGCGCCACGATTCCCTCGACCTCCGCGGCCGGCAGCTGCGCGAGGATCGCCTTGCCAACGCCAGTGGTATGCAGCGGCACGCGGCGGCCGACCTCGGTGAACATGCGCATCGCGTGCCGGGAAGGCACCTGGGCCACGTAGACGGCGTCGTCACCCTCGCGCAGCGCCAGGTTGGCGGTCTCCCCGGTCAGCTCGACGAGCTGTGCCAGGTGGGGCCGTGCCCACTGCCCGAGGAGCCGGCTCGCCGAGTCGCCCAGCCGGATGAGCTTCGCGCCGAGGGCGTACCGGCGGGAGCGTTCCTGGCGCGCATAGCCCCGCTGCACCAGTGTGCGCATCAGCCGGTGGATGGTCGGCAGCGGGATGCCGGAGGCGTCTGCGAGCTCCGACAGCCCCGCCTCGCCACCCGCGTCGGCCATGAACTCGAGCAGGTCCAGCGCCCGCGTGACCGACTGGACCAGCGGCGGACCGACCCCGTCCGTGGGTGGGATCTCGGTCCCGTCTGTGGCGCGGTCGGCAGGGGCAGCGGCCTCGGACCGGTCGACCACAGCGTCGTCTTTCCGCATCGTGGACAAGAGTAGCGCCGTCGCGCTCGCGGGTGCCGGAGTCGTGCGGCCTCGCGCTGGCCCATGACTTGCAGGACGACGGATTCGGAGTTCGAGGACTTCTCCATCGACGAGTACACGACGCTGGAGCCGGCCAAGGACTGGAACCCAGCGACCACGGTCCGCGCACAGTGGTGGTACACCGAGCACGAGCGCGACTGGCAAGCGTCGTTCGACGCCGTCCGGGGCGCGTTGCTGGACGCCCTCGCCGGCCACGACAGCCGATCGCTGCAGCAGCGCGTGTACCTCATGAGGCAGACCGCGCGGACCGCCGATTCGCACGTAGCCGAGATCCACATGTCGTGCCCAACTCCCACCACTTCGCCTACGACTTGGCCAAGCTGGGCATCGACAACCCCAACGAGGTCTTCCACGCCGACGACCGCCCGTACGGCCTGATCGAGGCGACAGTGCGCCGCAATGATGCGCCAACCCTGGTTTCACGTTGTGATCCGGGACAGGGCTGATAGCCGGAGCCCACGAGTCGACAACCCGACGGCAACACAGGAGCCACGATGCCGACCACCACCGGCGCCCACGCGGCGGCGCTCGACGCGTTGCCGAAGGTCGACCTGCACTGCCACATCGAGGGCACCATGCGCCCGGCGACGGTCGTCGAGCTCGCCGACCGCAACGGCCGCGAGCTGCAGACCCGGGATCCGACCGAGCTGTACGCCTACACCAGCCTCGACACCTTCCTCGAGGTCTTCTGGCTGGTGCAGTCCATGCTCACCACGCGCGAGGACTGGGCGCAGCTCGCCCGCGAGGCCATCGTCGACCAGGCCGCCAGCGGACTCGTGTACGGTGAGTTCTTCTTCACGCCCGCACGCCACCTCAAAGCCGGTCAGGACCTCGCCGACATCATCGCCGGGCTCGACGAAGGGCTCTCCGCCGGCGAGGCCGAGACCGGGGCTCGGGTGCTGCTGATCGCCGACATGGACCGCGCCTTCGGTCCAGACGCGGCGACCGAGCTGGTCACCCGGCTCGTCGAGCTGCGCCGCGCGGGCGCCGCCGGCACGGATCGGGTCATCGGCGTCGGCATGGACTCCACCGAGCAGGGCGTTGACCCCGCCGAGTACGCGCAGGCGTACCGCCTGGCCGCCGACGCCGGTCTGCGCCGCACCGCCCACCAGGGTGAGACGACGCCGCCGTGGACCATCCGCACAGCGCTGGACATGCTCGGGTGCGAGCGCATCGACCACGGCCTGTCGATCCTCGACGACGACGAGCTGACGACGCGCATGGCCGACCAGCGGATCCCGCTGACGGTGTGCCCCAGCTCGAACATCCTCATCGCCAACCACGTCGAGCGCCTGGAGCTGCACCCCTACCCGCGGATGCGCAACGCGGGGCTGCTGGCCACGGTCAACACCGACGATCCCGCCTTGACGGACCTCACGCTGGCCGCCGAATACCGGGCGGTGGCGGATGCCTTCGACTACAGCTTCGACGACATGGTGGTGATCGCAGCCGACGGGATCGAGGCGACCTGGCTCGACGACAACGACAAGCGGCGCCTGCGGGCACAGCTGTCGGACGCCGCCGCGGCGCACCGGCCGGCGGACTGACGGCGCGCACCCGTGCGTGAGCGCCGCGTCGATATCCACCACGCGCCCGCAGACGCGCTGTGGCGGCCGGCATCCTGCGGGCGCCGATGCCCACACCTACCCCCTCGAACAGGCCGTCGACGCGGTCGCCGACTTCGGTAAAGACAAGCTCGGCGAGCTGGTCGTCACGACCAGGTGATCGCCTGCGCCCGATGTTCGAGCTTCGCGCATGACCACGAGCACGACCGGCATGCTGCGACGACCGCTGCACCGCCCGAGACGGACCCCATCGGCGGGCTGCGGTGCACAGCGTTGGCCGGTGCTCAGTTCGGTGAGGGACGGCTGGTCCGCGCGGTCTCAGGCGCCGTCAGGACGCTGTGGATCATCGGCACGGTCACTGCGCCCTCACCGGCTGCGGCGGCGACCCGTTTGACCGATCCCGCGCGCACGTCACCAGCCGCGAACACCCCAGGCATGCTCGTCTCGAACGCGCCGGGGGCACGGTCGAGCCGCCACCGTTCCCGCGAGACCTCGCTGCCGGTGCGTACGTACCCGCGGTCGTCGCGTTCAATGGCATCGGGGAGCCACGACGTGCGCGGCTCGGCTCCGATGAGGATGAACAACCCCGCCGCGGACACGTCATGCTGCTCCCCCGTGGCGTTGTCGCGCAGGGTGAGTCGCTCGAGGTGGCCCGCGCCACCGCCGCCGACGACCTCCGTCCGGGTGCGCACCTCGATGCGCTCGTGTGCGGCGATCTCCTGGATGAGGTAGTCCGACATCGTCCGTTCGAGGTTCGCGCCCCGCGCCAGTAGGGTCACGCGTGCGGCGTATCGGGCGATGTGCAGGGCTGCCTGCCCCGCCGAGTTGCCGGCCCCGACGACGAACGCGTCAAGGCTCTCGAGTGCCTGAGCCTCACCCACCGCGGCACCGTAGAAGACGCCCGCCCCGATCAGCGCCTCCAGCGACGCGACGCCGAGCCTGCGGTAGGAGACGCCGCACGATAGCAGCACGGACCGTGCCCGCACCTCTCGGCCGCTCGACAGGGTCAGGCGCAGCGCGTCGTCGGCCCGCAGTCCGGTCACCGAGCGCATGAGGTGGAACGACGCGCCAAACCTGATCGCCTGGCGTTCACCCTCGACCGCCAGACGGCGTCCCGTCACGCCCCGTGGAAACCCCAGGTAGTTGCGGATCATCGAGCTCGTGCCGGCCTGTCCGCCGACCGCCTCCTGCTCGATCACCACCGTCGACAGGCCCTCCGACGCGCCGTAGACGGCGGCACCGAGGCCGGCGGGGCCGGCCCCGACGATCGCCAGGTCGTACATGACCGCGCTCACGTCTCCGGGGAACCCGAACTGATCGGCGAGCTCCTCAAGCGACGGGTCGCTCATCGGCGGCGCGTCGAGCACCTGCACCACAGGAAGCCTGGCATCCGCCGGCGCGCGCCCGATGATCCGCCGGCCCTCGGTGGAGTCGGGCGCATACACGCCGGCGGGGATGGCGTAGCGTCGCAGGATGTCGACCATCAGGCGTTCGGTCCGTCCGGTGGAGTCGCCGACGATCCGTACGGCATCCACGGCGGGACGGGTGATCCACGCCCAGTCGGCCAGGTACTCGGTGAGCACGCCGAAGAAGTCCTCGTCGCGGGGACCGGTCGGCTTGGACAACGCGGTGTCGATCCGCCCGAGCACGGCCGCGCGCCTGACCGCTCCGCCCGCAGCGCCGACGCCACGGTCAAAGAGGAGGATCCGTGTGGCGGTCGGCACGATCCCGCGCACCTGCGCCAGGAACGCGATGCTGTCAGCCGACCTCATGTGCAGATCGGCCAGCACCATCGCCACAGGGACCGCATCTCCGCGGAACCTCCGCAACCGCTCGAGCCCAGCCGCCACTGACGGGCTCGCCTCGACCGTGTAATCGCGCGTGAAGCGACTCGCCAGCTCTGCGGTCATGTGGCGCCGGCCGGCATCGTCCTCGATGACGAGCAGAAGCACCGGGTTCATCACGCGTCCACGTCGACCAGGGTCTCGTCGACGAAGCACCACGCCCAGTCCTCGCCCGGTTCAGCCGACCGCGCGATCGGATGCCGCTGCGCATCCGCGTGCCGGTGCGCATGGCGGTTCTTCGACGAGTCGCAGCACCCGACCTGCCCGCACGACAGGCACATCCGCAGGTGCACCCAGGCATCACCGAGCGCAAGGCACTCCGCGCATCCCTCGGACCGCCGCTCCACGTCGCGCACCTCCGACCGGTGTGCACACGCCGGCGACCGTCCCGTGATCCGCTGCAGCACCCACTTGGCGTTCGACACGAGACCCACGTCGTGCGACCTCCCCGCTCAGCTCACCGAACCCGCGTGCGGCGACGCAGGGTACTGCAACCGGACCAGCCCCTCCACCGGGCGGCAGGCACGCAACGTCATCGTGGTCGTCCGGGAGACGTCAGCCGGTCCACATCAGGATTCGGTGGCCGATGGTCATGACGGCCATCCACATGACGACCGCGATCAGCGGGACCACGGCGGTCAGCGCGGGCGACCGCCGGAGGGTGGCGACCGCGACGGCGGTGAGCACGAGCCACCAGCAGCCTAGCGTCAGCGCCGCCCATGCCGGCGCAGTCCGGGCGGTGACCGCCAGCAGGACGGCGCCGGCCCCGACATGCAGCACCAGGCTGGCGACGCCGAGACGGCGCGTGTCCATGGCTCAGGAGGCCAGCTTGGGCACTGCGCTCAACAGGAACCCGAAGAGGCCGTTGATGGCGATGTGCGTGGCGATGCCGATGCGGATGTCACGGGTGCGCCAGACCGCGTAGCCCATGGGCAGCAGCGTCAGGGTCACGCTCAGGACGTCCCAGGGCTTCCAGAGGTGGTAGGCGGCGAACAGGCTGATGTTGAGCAGCGGCGCCCAGGCGCCGAACCGCTCCAGCCGCGGCAGCAGGTACCCGCGGAAGTACAGCTCCTCGACGAGGGGCCCAAGGATCACGAGGATCACCAGGAACCCGACGCCGGTGACCAGCCGTGCCGTGCCTGACGCGGTGGTGGCGATGTCGGCGGGCAGCGGGTTGAGCGCCCAGGCCGGCATCCAGCCGAACGCCGCACCTTGCACCATCGTCTTGAGGCTGCCGGTGATCATGCCGGCCGGTAGCGCCCAGGCCACCAGCACGGGCACGAGCAGCGTCTTGCGCCAGGTCCACGGACCCGGCCGGTACGGCAGGACGGCCGACAGCGACCACCGCCCACTCCGGCGGTGGGCCTGGTACAGCAGCCAGCCGAGCTCTCCGCCGACGACGCCGACCGCGGCGCCGACGACGCCGGCGGCGATGGGCGGGTAGCCGGCGGCGACCACGGCAGGTGCCAGCAGGTAGAACATCGCCGCTGTGACGACGCCGGGCAGCAGGTGCAGCGCCACCGCCCGACGAACGGAGTGCTCCTCGACGGCGCCGGTGGTACCGCCGCGTCGGGTGCCGGTCGGCGCAGGCGACGCTACGGGGTCCAGGAGCGGATGGGTGGCCATGATCTCCCCCGATTCGAGACGGGCGGGTGATGACGTGAACGTAGGAAGTGACGGCCACCGTGTCGTCGGAGCCACGTCCGAACCCGGCGTCACCCTCAGGGGTGACGTCGGGTCTCAGCCGGTCGTGGAGGCAACCCCCGCGCGATAGGCGATCACGACCAGCTGCGCACGGTCTCGCGCGCCGAGCTTGCGCAACAGGTGGGTCATGTGGGTCTTGACCGTCGCGCCGGACACGACGAGGCGCTCGGCGATCTCGCCGTTCGACAGTCCCGTGGCCACCAGACCCAGCACCTCGCGCTCCCGGTCGGTCAACACATCGACCGCGCCCGAGGTGGCTGCGCCCACGGGAGGGACGCGCACGTACGCTTCGATGAGCCGGCGGGTCGCGCCCGGTGACAGCAGCGCCTCGCCCGCCGCGACCAGCCGCACCGCGTCGAGCAGCTCCGCCGGTCGGACGTCTTTGAGCAGGAACCCGCTCGCGCCCGCGCGCAACGCCTCGAACACCGTCTCGTCGGTCTCAAAGGTCGTCAGCACCACGACCCGCGTCCCCGACAGGGCGGCGTCGGCGGTGATCCGACGCGTCGCCTCGAGACCGTCCATCCCCGGCATCCGGATGTCCATCAGCACGATGTCCGGCCGATGCCGCCGTACCAGGTCTACCGCCGCTGCCCCGTCGGCGGCCTCATCAATGGTCTCCAGGTCGTCGGTCGAGTCGACCAGCGCGCGCAGGCCACCGCGCACCAGTGCCTGATCGTCGACGATGACGACGCGAACCGTCACGGTGCCGCCGCTGGCAGCGGGAAGCTCGCCGCGACGCGGAACCCACCACTCGCCTGCTGCGCCGCCTCGAACGAGCCACCGAACATGCCCACCCGCTCGCGCATGCCGACCAGCCCGTTACCCGACCCCGGCAGATCACGGGCCGGTGCCGTCCCACCGTCGTCACAAACCTCCACCCGCACGTCGTCGCTGCCGTAGACCACCGCTACCCGCACGTGACTGCCCGGGGCGTGCTTGCCGACGTTGGTCAGCGCCTCCTGCACCACCCGGTACGCCGACAGCTCCAGCGCCGGGTCCAACCGCGCCGGCGCCGCGCCCGAGACCTGCAGCTGCACATCGAGGTCGGCTGCGGCACCCACCTCGGCGACGAGGCGGGGGACATCGGCCAGCCGCGGTGCCGCGTCCTGCGACTCGCCACCACCGCGGAGCAGCCCGAGCGTGCGACGCATGTCCGCGAGGCTCGAGCGGGCGACATCGCCAATCGTCGCCACCGACCGTCGTGCCTGCGAGGGGTCGTCGTCCAGCACGTGCTCCGCCACGCCCGCCTGGATCGCGACGACGCCGAGGCTGTGGGCCACCACGTCGTGCATCTCGCGTGCGATGCGCAGCCGCTCCTCGGCGACGCGCCGCTCGGCCAACTCCTCGCGCGTGTCGGCCAGTTCGACGGCGTACGTCTGCAGCGCCTCGCTCTGCGCGCGGCGCATGCGCGTGTTGTCGCCGAGCCACCACGCCGCGGCGAACGTCGCCATCACCTCGACGATGCTCAGTGCCACCGCCGCGTCACCCGATGCCAGCACGCCCAGCGTGCCGATGGTCGCCGCGAGCATGCCCAGCGACACGCGCCGCGGACGGTACGCCGCCACCGTGTACACCGCGACCACGAGCGGGATGCCCGCTCCGCTCGTGGACACCCCCACCGCCCACCACCCGACCAGGCCCACGAGCATGCCGGCCAGCACCGTGGCGGGCGCGCGGCGACGGACGACGAGCGCGAGCGGGTACAGTGCCGCGAACGTCAGCCCCAACGGGCGGGTGCCGGGCGCCTGCGACGCCGACGTCGCCTGCTGCGCCACCGCGATGACGGTCGCGGCGGCCGCCACCGCCGCGTCCGCGACCAGGCCGCCAGCTGGCAGCCGCATCCGCCCCACCGCGACGTCCGGCACGGCATGACGCTACTTCCCGGCGCCACCGGCGTCCACCGGGCTGTTCGCTCGCGGGCTCTGCGGACGACGGCCCGGGTTCGGTTGGCTGGGATCAGCGTGCTGCGACCGGTGCGCTGTGCTC
>CAYVGE010000048.1:0-20171 GCA_964450395.1 uncultured Actinomycetota bacterium | reverse complement strand
TGGAGTTCACCTACGCCCGCAACGTCGTCGACGTGATCGACGGGTCGTTCCCCCGGGGCGAGGCGCTCGACGTGCTGCACATCGGTGGTGGAGGGTTCACCCTGCCCACCTACCTGGACGCCACGCGGCCGGGCACGTCGAGCCTCGTGCTCGAGCTGGACGCCGAGCTGGTGGCGCTCGCCGAGGACGAGCTCGCGCTCGAGACCGGCCCGGACCTGCAGGTGCGCACCGGCGACGCCCGGCTGGGCATCACGTCACTGCCCGACGACTCTCGCGACGTCGTGATCGGCGACGCGTTCGGCGGGCTGGCCGTGCCGTGGCACCTGACGACCCGGGAGTTCGTCGCCGAGATCGACCGGGTGCTGCGGCCCGGCGGCGTCTACGTCCTCAACATGATCGATCATCCGCCGCTGGCGTTCGCCCGTGCCGAGGTGGCGACGCTGGCCGACGTGTTCGACGACACCGTGGTGGTCGCGCCGCCCGAGCGCCTGGACGGCTCGGAGGGGGGCAACCTCGTGCTGGCGGGCGGTGGCGTGGACCCGACGGACATCGCGCCGCTGCTCGAGCGTCGCGACGCCGAGGACGCGGTCATCAGCGGCGCCGAGGTCGAGCGGTTCGCCGGCGACGCCCCGGTCCTGACCGACGACTACGCCCCGGTGGACCAACTGCTGGAGCCCCAGCCCACGACGGGCTGAGGCTCCGGGATTCGAGCGGGTCGGCGGGGGTCAGACGCTGCGGCCCATGCCCCCGTGCGCGCCCTCTTCGAACTGCTCGAGGATCCTTGCGTTGAACGCCGGCAGGTCGTCGGGGTTGCGGCTGGTGACCAGCCCGGCGTCGACGACGACCTCCTCGTCGACCCAGGTGCCACCGGCGTTGCGGATGTCGGTGGCCAGGCTCGGCCACGAGGTGACGGTGCGGCCCTCGAGGACCTCCGCCTCGACGAGCACCCATGGCGCGTGGCAGATGGCTCCGGCCGGCTTGTTCGCCGCGAACCAGTCGCGGACGAACTGGACGGCGTCGGCGTCGAGCCGAAGTGCGTCGGGGTTGGCGACGCCGCCCGGCAGCACCAGGCCGTCGTAGTCGGCGACCTTGGCGTCGGCCACGATGACGTCGACGTCGAAGGTGTCGGCCTTGTCGAGGTGGTTGAAGGCCTGCGCCGTGCCCTCCTGGGGCGCGATCAGCTTGGCGGTCGCGCCCGCGTCGGTGACGGCCTTCCAGGGTTCGGTCAGCTCGACCTGTTCGATCCCCTCGTTCGCGACGAGGAAGCCGATGGTCTTGCCGGTGAGATCGATGGCCATGATCGGTTGATGCTCCAGTTGATGACGAGATCGTGATCAGGTTCACAACCAGCGTTGCCGTCGTGCAGGTGCAGAAACACGGGCGGGGGTCAGCTTCAGCACCGGACGGCCCGCATGCCGGTCATCGGCGTCTGCGATGCTGCCCCGGGGCCTGGCGTCAGACGGTCCCGAAGCGGCGCGTGCGGCGCTGGTACTCGGCGACGGCGTCGCGCAGCGCACGCCGGTCGAAGTCGGGCCAGTACAGCGGCGTGAACACCAGCTCGGCGTAGGCCGCCTGCCACAGCAGGTAGTTCGACAGCCGCTGCTCGCCCGACGTGCGGATCAGCAGGTCGACGTCGGGCGCGTCGGGCGCGTACAGGTTGCGGCCGATGACGTCCTCGTCGACCTTGCCGGGGTCCAACGCACCGTCGGCGGCCTGCTGGGCGATGGCCTTCGCCATGTCGACCAGCTCGGCGCGACCGCCGTAGTTGAAGGCGATCTGCAGCGTCATCCGGCGGTTGTCGCGGGTGGTCGCCTCGCTGTCCGCCATCAGGCGGCGCAGGCTCACGGGGATCGGCCAGACCTGGCGGCCGATGAACTGGATCCGCACGTCGCGGTCGTCGAGCTCGCCGGTGCGCCGGCGCAACAGGTCGCGGTTGAACTGCATGATGAAGCGGACCTCGCTGGGTGGGCGCCGCCAGTTCTCGGTCGAGAACGCGTAGACGGTCAGCCAGCGGACGCCGAGCTCCAGCGCGCCCTCGACGGTGTCGAACAGCGCGTGCTCGCCGGCCTCGTGCCCGGCGCGGCGCGGCAGGTCGCGCTCCCCGGCCCAGCGGCCGTTGCCGTCCATGATGATCGCGATGTGCTCCGGGATGCGGTCGGGGTCGATCGGCGCCGCCCCGTCGGCTGTCGGGGCGGTCATCTGGGGACCAGCTCCCACGCCTTCAGCGATCGGCCCAGGTGGTAGGACAGGAAGCTGTTGATCAGGGCGCTGACCGCCCGCCGCGCCCGCTGGTCGATGCCGGCGTCGACGCCCCACTGCGCGGTGGCCAGCGACCGCAGCAGCGCCATGGTCTGCGGGTCGAGCGGCCGGGTGCCGCCGGGAGCGCACATCCGGCAGACCACACCGCCCGCCGCGAGGTGGAAGACCTGGTGGTCGCCGGGGGTGCCGCAGCCCGCGCAGGCGTCGAGCTGCGGGTGGTAGCCGGCGACCGACGCCAGCCGCAGCAGGAAGGCGTCGAGGACGGTCGCGGGCCACGCCGGCGCGTCGCCGAGCTGACGCAAGCCGTCGAGCAGCAGCACGTAGAGGCGGGTGGCCCGCTCGCCCTCCTGGGCGATCACATCGGTGGCCTCTGCCATCGACGATCCGCACGCCGACAGGGCGTAGTCCTCGCGGACCCGCGAGAACCCGTCGATCAGCTCCACCTGGGTCACGATGTCGAGGTTGCGCCCCTCGTACAGCTGCAGGTCGACGTGGCTGAACGGCTCCAGGCGCCCGCCGAAGCGCGACCCGGGCTTGCGCACGCCCTTGGCGACCGCCCGGACCTTGCCGCGGCCCGCGGTCAGGAAGTTGACGATCCGGTCGGTCTCGCCGAGCTTGTAGGTGCGCAGGACCACGCCCTGCTCCCGGTACAGCGCCATGCCCGCCAGGCTACTCCCACGCCGTGCACCCCGACCGTCCGCCTCCGCGTCGCAGCGGGCCGACATCCGGCCCGCCCTGCCACGCTCGCCGAGGTAGCATCCTCGTCGATGGCTCCAGACCACATCCCCCGCTGATCCGGTCCCGCGCCGGCTGATCCGGGCCCCGTCCAGGGCCCGCGTAGTCGTGCGCCCCCACATCCCCCGCACGGGATCGACTCGGATCGCTGTGGGAGGATGCGATGTACGGATGGATGACGCGTCTGTTGGGCGTGCGCGGCATGCGCCGGCGCGAGGGCGTCGACGACCGCGCCGCGGTGCTGGCGCTGTTCGGGCGGTTCGTCGACGAGCTCGCCAGCGGCCTGCTGCTGGTGCTGATGCCGACCCTGCAGGCCCGCCTCGGCCTGTCGGTCACGCAGGTCGGCTGGCTCCTGCAGGCGCTGGAGGGCGCCGCGGCGGTGGTCGAGCCGGCCACGGCCGCTGCGATCGACGTCGTGCGCCGCCGGCCGCTGCTGGTCGTCGGCGCCATCGGCTGGGCGGTGGCGCTGCTGCTGGTGGCGGGCGCGTCGAGCTACACGTGGCTGCTCCTCGCGTTCGCCGTGGTCGGCATGACCTCGGGTGCGCTGGCGCTGACCACCGACGTGCTGCTCGTCGAGATGCACCCGGGCGCCGAGGAGCGCATCGGGGCGCGACAGACCATGCTCGACACGGTCGGCGCGCTGCTCGCCCCCGTGGCGGTCGCCGCGACGAGTTGGGCAGGCGCGGATGCGCGTCTCCCGCTGGCCGTGACCGGCGTCGCGGTGGCCGGCTATGCGGTGCTCCTGGCCACGGCGGCGGTGCCCGACCCGACCCACCCGGTCCGGGAGGCGGGCGCCCTCGTCGGACCGGCCCGCCGCGCCTGGCGACAGGTACGGGCCAACGCCGCCCTGGTGGTGCGCAGCCGCGAGGCACGCCCGTGGCTGATCACCCTGTTCGGTGAGACCCTGATGGAGGCGCCGCTGCTGTTCGTGCCGGTGTGGCTGGCCGGCGACGTCGGCGCCTCGCAGGCGGCCGTCGCCGTGCACGTCGGCGTCGAGCTGGCCGCATCGCTGGTCGGGCTGGTGCTCGTCGACCGGTTGCTGCGGCGGTGGGACGCGCGGATGATCCTGACCGCGTCGGCGGTGGCGGCGCTGGTCGCCTTCCCCGTGTGGCTGCTGGTGCCGGGCATCACGGCGAAGATCGTGCTGATCGTGCCGCTCACGCTGGCGGTCACCCCGGTGTGGCCACTGGCGCGGGCGCGGGCGTTGGCCGCGGCGCCCGGTCGGGGCGGCGCGGTGCTGGCCGTCACGTCGCTGTTCGGCGTGGTGCCGCTGACGGCGCTGGTCGGCTGGCTGGGCGAGCGCGTGGGGCTGGGTCCGGTGATGTGGGCGATGCACACGGTCGCGGCGCTGCTGATCCTGCTGACGGTCCACCGCCGCGCACCCGCCGCGGCCGCGCCGCGGTGAGCGTGCGCGCCACCCGTGTGCCGCCCCCCACGACCGCGGCGGACCGACCGGGCGGACGGTCAGTACCCCAGGCGGTTCAGCGCGCGGGGGTCGCCCTGCCAGTCCTTGAGCAACTTGACGCGCAGCTCCAGGTACACGCGGGTGCCCAGCAGCTCGGCGACCGCCGGGCGCGCGTCGGTGCCGATGTCGCGCAGCATCGCGCCCCGCCGACCGATGACGATGCCCTTCTGCGACTCGCGCTCGACGAAGATGGTGGCGTGCACGACGGTGACATCGTCGCTGGTGCCGGGGACCATCTCGTCGATCTCGACCGCGACCGAGTGCGGCACCTCCTCGCGCATGCGGATGATCGCCTGCTCGCGGATGCGCTCGGCGACGCGGTGCTCCAGGGTCTGGTCGGTGACCTGGTCGGGCGGGAAGTACGGCGGCCCGTCGGGCATCCGCTCGATGATCAGCCGGCGCACCACGTCGACCCCGTCGCCGGTCCGCGCCGAGACCGGCACGATCTCGGCCCAATCGCCCAGCTCGGCCATGGCCGCCAGCGCGGGCAGCTGCCGCGCCCTCGACAGTTGGTCGACCTTGTTGAGCACGGCGATGGTCCGGTCCGCGTGGGCCTCGAGCAGCCCTGCGACGTACCGGTCGCCGCTGCCGACGCCCCCCGCCGCGTCGACCACGAACAGCACGAGGTCGACGTCGGTCAGCTGCTCGCGGGCGGTGTCGTTGAGCCGCGTGCCCAGCAGCGTGCGGGCCTTGTGCAGCCCGGGCGTGTCGACGAAGACGACCTGCACACCGTCGTCGTGGAGGATGCCGCGGACGGCGTGACGGGTCGTCTGCGGGACCGGCGTCGTGATGGCCAGCGGCGCCCCGACCAGCGCGTTGAGCAGCGTCGACTTGCCCACGTTCGGGCGGCCGAGGATCGACACGAAGCCCGACCGCAGCGTCGCCGCGTCCGCGGTGCCGTCGCCCGGCGCCGCGCCGTCCCCAGCACCCCGCTCGGCGCTCACCGCTCGCCCAGGGACGCGGCCCCGAACCCGGCCGGCAGCAGGTCGGTCCCCAGGACGAAGCGCGCCACGCTGCCGCGCGACCCGGCCGCGAGCACGACGAGGTCCGGGGCGAACTCGAACAGGAACTGGCGGCAGGTCCCGCACGGCGTGGCGATGTCCTCGGCGGAGCCCATCACCGCGATGTGGGTGAACGCGCGCTCGCCCTGCGTCACCGCGTACGCCGCCGCGACGCGCTCTGCGCAGATGGTCGCCGGGTAGGCGGCGTTCTCGACGTTGGCGCCGAGGAAGGTGCGTCCGCCCGCGGTGCGCAGCGCGGCGCCGACCTGGAACCGGGAGTAGGGGGCGTAGGCCCGCACCCGCGTGTCCCGCGCGGCGTCGACCAGGGCCCGCTCGTCTGGAGCCAGCGACGCCAGCGACCGGACCGCGGTCACGGCAGCACCAGCCAGGGGCGGCGCCGCCCGCGGGTGGATGCCCGGCGTAGCGGTCGATGGGCGAGGTGTCGCATCACGCGCTGACGATAGCAGCGGGGCGTGCGGGCTCACGCCGCCGGCGCGTCGTCCGCCTCGCACCGCTCCACGAGCACCTGGGCGATCCGCCGGCCCTGCACGCGCTCGGCGGTGAGGCGGATGCCGTCGAGGTCGACCCGCTCCCCCGGCGTCGCGATGTGGCCGAGCATGCCGAACAGCAGGCCGCCGACGGAGTCCCACTCGTCGTCGGGCAGCCGGGCGTCGACCAGCTCGGCGAGGTCGTCGATCGGCAGGCGGGCGTCGACGCGCCACCGGTCACCCTCGAGCACCTCGACCAGGGCCACCTCATCGTCGTACTCGTCGACGATCTCGCCGACGACCTCCTCGAGGATGTCCTCGATGGTGATCAGCCCGACGGTCGCGCCGTACTCGTCGACGACGACGGCCATGTGCACCCGCTGGGTCTGCAGCTCGCGCAGCAGCTGCTCGACGCTCTTGAGCTCGGGGATCACCAGCGGCGCGCGCATCACCTCGGTCCAGTCGCGGATGTCGCCGGTGTGCAGCAGGGCCAGCACGTCCTTGGCGTAGACGATGCCGACGATCTCGTCACGATCCTCGCCGTGGACGGGGATGCGCGAGTGGCCGGCGCCGAGGATCACCGACACCACCTCGTCGAGCGGCGCCTTGGCCGGCACCGAGATCATGTCCGGCCGGGGCACCATGACCTCGCGGACCACGGTGTCGTCGAGGTCGAACACGGCGGTGACCATCCCGTGCCGCGACGGCGTCAGCGTGCCCTCGGCCCCGGCCACGTCGACGAGGTCGCGCAACCGCTCCTCGGTGACGACGGGGCCGGGCTCGTCGGCGTCGCCGGGCGTGACGGTGCTGCCCAGCCGTCCCATGGACCGGGCGAGCGGCCCGAGCACGCGCGCCGGCCAGCGCACCAGCGGCGCGAGGCGGGCGGCGACCCGCTCCGGGTGCTCGTCGGCCAGCGCGCCCGGCACCACGTCGGCGAGCACGTACAGCGTGACGACGGCCGCGGCGGCGCCGGCGGCCAGACCGGCCGCGCCGCCGACCAGCTCGAGGCCGATGCCGGCGAGCACCACGACGTACGCGGTCCGCAGCAGGGTCGTGAGCAGCGCGAGGGCGGCGAGCGTGCGGGGCAGCGCGGTGACCAGCTCGAGCAGCACGCCGGCACCGCCGACCCCGTCGTCGACCAGCTTCCCGGCCCGCGGCGGGCTGACGCGCGCGACCGCGGCGCGCGCCGTCTCGAAGATCCAGGTCAGGCCCAGCAACAGTGCGGCGACGGCGGCCAGGTACCAGAGGGCCGCGCTCATCGCACCGGGTCGCCGGCTGCGCCGAAGGCCGCCAGCAGGTCGTCGGTGAGCCCGAACATCAGGCGGCGGTCGGCGGGCTCGGCGTGGTCGTGGCCGAGCAGGTGCAGGATGCCGTGCACGAGCAGCAGGTCGACCTCACCGGCGGGGCCGCGGTCGTGGTCCGCTGCCTGGTCGTGGGCGACCGCGGGGCACAGCACCACGTCGCCGAGCAGGCCGGGCACGCCCGGCGTCACGTCGGCGGGCGCGTCGATGGGGAAGGCCAGCACGTCGGTGGGTCCCGTCGACCCCATGTGCTCGGTGTTGAGCGCCGTCATCGCATCGACGTCGACGCACGTGACGGCCAGCTCCAGCTCGCCGGGGACGTCCAGCGCGGCCAGCACGTGCTCGGCCAGCGCCACCAGACGGGCGGCGTCGACGGCGACGTCCTGCTCGTCGACCACGGCGACGCGCCCCGACGATGGGTCGGGGGCGCTGCCGGGGTGCCGGTGGGGCGCCGTGGTGGCGTGCGGCGGTGGCTGCGGCGCGGCAGCCGGGTCCTGGGCGGCCGTCCCCGTCGCGGGCGTGTGACCCGGTCGCGGGGACGGCTCAGGACTGGCGGATTCCACCTTCCGTACCTTCCACCTGGTCGTAGCGCTCGTACGCCTCGACGATCTGCTGCACGATGCGGTGCCGCACGACGTCGCGCCCGGTCAGCTCGGCGAACCCGACTCCCTCGATGTCCGACAGCACCTCGCGGACAACCCGCAGGCCCGAGCGCTTGCCGGACGGCAGGTCGACCTGCGTGATGTCGCCGGTCACGACCGCCTTCGAGCCGAAGCCCAGCCGGGTCAGGAACATCTTCATCTGCTCGGCGGTGGTGTTCTGGGCCTCGTCGAGGACGATGAAGCTGTCGTTGAGCGTGCGTCCACGCATGTAGGCCAGCGGCGCGACCTCGATGGTGCCCCGCTCCATCAGCATGGTCAGCTGTTCGGCGTCCATCATGTCGTGCAGCGCGTCGAACAGCGGCCGCAGGTACGGATCGATCTTCTCGTACAGCGTGCCCGGCAGGAACCCCAGCCGCTCGCCCGCCTCGACCGCGGGGCGGGTCAGCAGGATGCGGTTGACCTCCTTGCGGCGCAGCGCCTCGACGGCCATCGCCATGGCCAGGTAGGTCTTGCCGGTACCGGCCGGGCCGATCGCGAACACGACCGTGTTGCCGCGGATGGCGTCGAGGTAGTGCTTCTGGCCCGGCGTCTTCGGGCGGATCAGGCGGCCACGGTGGCGCAGCGCCGTGTCCCCGAGCACCTCGGCAGGGCTGGCGTCGGTGTCGGAGCGCACCATGTCGACGGTCCCGTGCACGAGCGACTCGTCGAGGTCGTAGCCGCGGTCGAGCAGCTTGACGAACTCGTCGAAGACGCGCAGCACCTGCTGCGCCTCGGCTTCGGCGCCGGACACGGTGACCTCGTTGCCACGGACCAGGATCTCGACGTCGAAGGCCTGCTCGACGATCCTGAGCAACGAGTCACCCGTTCCGAGCAGGGAGAGCATCGAGTGCTCGACGGGGATGGAGGACTTGACGGTGGTCGTACTTGGCAACGAAGCTTCTCGTCCTTCGGGTGATCTCGTGTCAGCAGTCTAGCCCCGCGACTGCGGAACCGGAACGCCGGCCTGTGGACGGGCGCCACGGCCGATCCGCGGGTTCCGGGAGCCGTCAGCGGGCTTCGAGCTCCGCGACGGCCGCGCGGATGCGCTCGGCGGCCTCGTCGAGCGCCTCGGGGTCGGGGTCCTGCTCGGCGTTGCCGAAGTCGAGGTCGTGCACCCCGTCGATCGGCACGAGGTGGACGTGCGCGTGCGGCACCTCGAGCCCGGCCAGCATCATGCCGACCTTCGCCGGCTGGTAGGCCCGTTCGATCGCGGTGCCCAGGTGCTGGGCGACGGATGTGAGGTGGGCCCACTCATCGGCGTCGAGGTCGATCCAGTGGTCGACCTCGACCCGCGGCACCACCAGCGTGTGGCCGGGCCGCAGGGGGTTGATCGACAGGAACGCGACGCAGCGGTCGTCGGTGTGGACGAACCGCCCGGGCAGCTCGCCGTCGATGATGCGCGTGAACACGGAGGGCACGGCGTCAGCCCTCCTGCTCGGCGTCGGGGTCGCTGGTGCTGCCGGGCCCACCGGGGACGCCGGGCTCGTGGGCCAACGTATCGGGGATGTCGTGGGGTGCGCGGCCGCAGTCGCACTGCCCGGTCACACCGGCCGCCTTGCGGGCCATGCCCAGCGTGGGCAGGGCCGTGGTGCCCGGCGGGGTCTCCAGCCGGACCTCCCCGCAGACGGGGCAGGTGACCTGGTTGGCGTCGGCGCCACTCATCGGTGTCAGTCCTCCCGGTGCACCAGCACGTCCTCGCAGAAGGCGAGCACGTCGGCGCGTTCGTCGATCAGCTTGCCGGTCGGCTTACCCGCTCCGTGGCCGGCCGATGTCTCGACCCGCAGCAGCACCGGGGCCTCGCCCGCCTGCGCGGCCTGCAGCGCGGCGGCGAACTTGAACGAGTGCCCGGGCACCACCCGGTCGTCATGGTCGCCGGTCACGATCATGGTCGCCGGGTAGGCCGTGCCGGGACGGATGTGGTGCAGCGGCGAGTAGGCGTACAGGGTCGCGAACTGCTCGGCGTCGTCGGGGTCCCCGTAGTCGCTGATCCACGCCCACCCGATGGTGAAGCGGTGGAACCGCAGCATGTCGAGCACCCCGACCTCGGGCACCGCGCAGGCGAACAGCTCGGGGTGCTGGGTGATGCATGCGCCGACCAGCAGCCCGCCGTTGGACCCGCCCTGGATCCCCAGCTGGTCGCGGGTCGTCCACCCGGCGTCGACCAGCCACCGGGCGCACGCGACCGCGTCGTCGAAGACCTGCTGCTTGTGCTCCAGGCGCCCGGCGTCGTGCCACGTGCTGCCGTACTCCCCGCCGCCGCGGAGGTTCGCGACGGCGGACACGCCGCCGCGTTCGACCCACACGGCCCGCGACACGCTGAACGCCGGCGTCAGCGAGATGCCGAAGCCCCCGTAGCCGTACAGGATCGTCGGCGCGGTGCCGTGTTCGGGCGTGACGTCGGCGCGATGGACCAGGAACATCGGCACCCGCGTCCCGTCGGCGCGGTCGACGAACACCTGGGTGGTGACGAGGTCCTCGCGCAGGCCTGCGGGCCTCGCGGCGAAGACCTCGGTGGTCCCACCCGTGTCGAGGTCGTGGGCGAAGACGGTCGTGGGGCGCGTGAAGGTCGTCCAGCCGATGTGCAGCAGCGGATCGTCCTGACGCCCCGCGAGCCCCGCCAGCGAGCCCAGCTCGCCGAGGTCGATCCGGCCGCGCGGCGTGCCGTCGAGCTCCCAGACGTCGAGCCGGTGGCTGGCGTGGTGCAGCCGCACCGTGACGAGCCGGCCCCCGACCAGTCCGGCGAACTCGATGGTGTCGTCGCCCTCGGCGACCACCTCGGTCCAGTCGCCCGGGTCGGGGTGATCGGCGTCGATCGCGACGACGCGGCGGTCGGGCGCGTCCCGGTCGGTCAGCACGTACAGGGTCCGCCCGACCGTGCCGATGCAGTCGTACTCGGCGTCGAAGTCGTCCAGCAGCGGGCGCACGTCGCCGTCGCCCGCGAGGTCGGCGACGTACAGCCGCGTGCGGGGGTCCGTGCCGTGCGACACGGTGACCAGCAGCCAGCGCCCGTCCTCCGACACCGATGGCCGGTACCCCCACTCGGGCTGGTCCTCGCGCGCGTAGACGACGACGTCGTCGGCCTGGTCGGTCCCGACCCGGTGGAAGCACAGGCGCTGACCGCGGTTGACCTCCTGGTACGCCTGGCCCGGCGGTGGCGGCTCGTAGGCGCCGTACCAGAAGCCCGATCCGTCGGGCGCCCACGCGGCGCCCGAGAACTTGCTCCAGGCGACCACGTCGGGTCGGTCACCGTCCTCGTCGAGGTCACGGACGCGCCAGGTCATCCAGTCCGAGCCACGGTCGCTGCGTGCGTAGGCCAGCCACCGGCCGTCGTCGCTGACGGCCAGGCCCGACAGCGCTGCGGTGCCGTCCTCGGACCACGTGTTGGGGTCGAGCAGCACCTCGCCCTCGGCGTCGGGCGCCGGCATGGTCCACAGCACCTGCTGGGCCTGGAGCCCGCTGTTGCGCAGCTGGAACCAGCGGTCGCCGCGCCGCCACGGCGCGCCCCGCCGGGGGTGGTCCCACAGCTCGCGCAACCGGTTGCGGATGGCGTCGCGCACCGCGCTGCCTGCGAGCCACCCCTGCGTCAGGTCGCGCTGTGCCAGCACCCACGCACGGGTGTCGTCGGCGTCGACGTCCTCCAGCCACCGGTACGGGTCCGCGACCGGGATGCCGTGCAGGTCTTCGACGACGTCGTCGCGCCGCGTCGGCGGGTAGCCGCCGGCAACCACGTCCCGCTCCACAGGCCGTCTCCTCCGCCGCCCGGGATGCCGCCATCGACGCGGCCGGACCGCGGGCGAAGGGTACGGCAACGGCCACCGCACCGCCGTCCGGGGCGTCGTACGCCGGCGCGCGGGCGGCACGACGGGTACGACCACGTCGAGGTGGAGGGGTGCCGACCGGCCGGTGACCGCCGGGGTCGGCGGCGGCGCGGTCCGGCCGCGCCGCCGTCGACGCTGACGACGATCAGGTCGCGGGTCGTGCGGGTCAGCGCGACGTACAGCGCCGCGCCGCCGGCCTCGTCGACGATCTGCTGCGGACCGACCAGCGCGACGGCGTCGAACTCCAGGCCCTTGGCGTCCGTCGGCGTCAGCACCGGGGCGCCTCCCAGGTCGACGGCCCCCAACGCCGCGGCGTGCGACGGGGCCGCGATGACGGCGACGGTGCCCGGCTCGTCACGCAGGGCCGCCACCGCCTCGACGGTGGCGTCGACGACGGCGTCGCGCGCCACGACCACCTCCCGGGGCTGCCGGCCGCTCTCGCGCACCGACCGCGGGACGCTGCGGACACCGGTGACGTCGGCGAAGCGCGCCACGTAGGCCATCACCTCCACCGGCGTGCGGTAGTTGACGGTCAGCTCGCGTGCCGTCAGCGACCGGCCGAGGTGCAGCCCCAGCTGCTCCCAGTCGTCGAGCGCCGTCGCACCGGTCGCCTGGTCGATGTCACCCACGACCGTCATCGAGCCCGACGGGCACCGCCGTGCCAGCATGCGCCACTGCATCGGCGACAGCTCCTGCGCCTCGTCGATGACGACGTGGCCGTAGACCTCCTCCCGCTCGACGTCCGCAGCCGTCTGCCGGGCGAGCATGGTGCGGACCTCGTCGCGGCGGCTGGGGTCGACCCTGAGCGCGTCGATGGTCTCGTCAATCCGCAGCGCGTCGACGTCGCGCCGGCGTTGCCGCGGCCGCGGCCGACGGCGGTCGACGATCTCGACGAGGACGTCGAGCAGTGCGACGTCGGCGGCGGTCCACCCACGCCCCGCCGTGCCCACCAGCGTCTCGATGCGGTCGGCCGGCAGGACGTCGCCGGCGACGCGCCGGAGCAGGTCGCGGTCGCTCAGCAGCACCCGCAGCATGGTCGCGGGCAGCACGTCCCACTCGTCGTCGCGCACGGCCGACCACGGCCAGCGCCGGGCGAGGCGCTGCAGCACCGTGGCCATGCGGGCGTCACCCTTGGCCTGCTGGACCTCGGCCGGCTCGTCGCGGCTGACCATGTCGTCGCCGAGCACGTCGGTGATGCGCGACAGGCGCACCGCGTGCTCGCCGAGCCCGGGAAGGACGTCGCCGATGTAGCGCAGGAACCGCGCCGAAGGGCCGATGACCAGCACCCCGGTGTGCTCGATGCGCTCCCGGTTGGTGTAGAGCAGGTAGGCCACCCGGTGCAGCGCGACGGCGGTCTTGCCGGTGCCCGGCCCGCCCTGGACGACCGTGACACCCTCCAGCGGTGCGCGGATCACCTCGTCCTGCTCGCGCTGGATGGTGGCGACGATGTCGCCCATGCGCTCGCCACGCGGTCGCGCCACCGCCGCGAGCAGCGCGCCCTCGCCGACCAGCTCCACGTCGCCGTCGCGGGCGGCCCCGGCGTCGAGGAGCTCGTCGTCGAGGCGCACGACCTCGCGGCCGCGCATGTGCACGTGGCGGCGCCGGCGCAGACCCATGGGCTGCAGCGGCGTCGCGCGGTAGAACGCCTCGGCGATCGGCGCCCGCCAGTCGACCACGAGCGCGTCGTAGTCCTCGTCGCTGATGCCCAGCCGCCCGATGTGCCAGCTGTCACCGTCGTCCTCGTCGAGCCGGCCGAACACCAGCCCGTACTCGGCGGCGTCGATCTGGTCCAGGCGGTGCAGCGTCGAGCGCACCAGCGCGTCGCGGTCGTGGCGGGCCTGGTGGGTGCCGCCGCGGCTCTGGGTCAGTACCTCGGCCGAGCGGTCGCGGGCCCGGCGCCGCAGCACCTCCAGGCGGTCGTAGGCGCGGTCGACGTGGCGCTGCTCGCGCTCGAGCTCGGACGCCATGGCCGCCGCCGGCCCGTCGTCGGGAGCCGCCACGGGATCCCCGGCGCCCGCCACCGCGCCGTGCGGGTCAGCAGTGGTCCCGTCGTCGGGCGCCGGATCGGCGTCGACCGGGGGGCCGTCGTCGCCCTCGGTCCCGTCCTCGGCACCGGACCCCCCGCGGTCGAGGTCGTCGGCGCGGCTCATCCCAGGCGCCCCACCCGGTGCAGGGCCATGGCGGGCGCGACGACCGCCGCCGTCCCGGTGCGCAGGACGGTCAGGTGCCGAACACCCCCCGCAGCCGGTCGAACAGGCCGCGGTCCGTCGAGGACCCGGGACGGTCCTCGCCCCGCAGCTCTGCGAGCTCGCGGACCAGCGCCCGCTGCTCCTCGTCGAGCCCGCGCGGGATCTCGATCTGGCAGTGGATGTACAGGTCGCCGCGGGCCCCGCCGCCGTTGAGCTTGGGCATGCCCGCACGACGCACCGTGAGCACCGTGTCGGGCTGGGTGCCCGGCGGCACGGTGAGCGTGTGCGACCCGTCGATCGTCGGCACCTCGATGTCGACGCCGAGCACGGCCTGCACCATCGGCAGCGTCAGGCGGCAGTGCAGGTCGTTGCCGTCGCGTTCGAACACATCGTGGGGCTGCACGCGGATGCGGACGTACAGGTCGCCGCTGCGCGCGCCCATGCGACCCGCCTCGCCGCGACCCGACAGCCGCAGGCGGGTGCCCGTGTCGACCCCGGGGGGCACGTCGACGGTCACCGTCTCGTCGGTCCGGCGCCGACCCTCGCCGCCGCACGCCGGGCAGGGGTGCTCGATGCGCTGACCGGTGCCGTGGCACCGCGGGCAGGTCGACGTCGTGAGCATCTGGCCGAAGATGCTGCGCGTCACCTGCTGAACGCCACCGGTCCCCTTGCAGGTGTCGCACCGCACCGGGCCCGAGCCGTCGGCACCGCCACTGCCGCCGCAGGTCGCGCAGGCGCGCATCACCTCGACGTCGAGGTCGCGGCGTACGCCCTGCGCGGCCTCCTCCAGATCGATCGTCAGGTCGATCAGCGCGTCGCGCCCGGCACCCGACGCCGTGCGTGTGGTGCCGCGGCCTCCGGAGAACCCGCCACCGAAGAACGAGTCGATCAGGTCCGACAGGTCACCGAAGCCGGCGAACGGGTCACCGCCGGCCCCGCTCATGCCGCCGGGCCCGCGGGGATCGCCGAACCGGTCGTAGTTGGCGCGGGTCTCGGGGTTGCGCAGCACCTCATAGGCGGTGGTCAGTTCCTTGAAGCCATCCTCGTCACCGCCCGCGTCGGGGTGCAGCTGGCGCGCCTTCTGGCGGTAGGCGCGCTTGATCGTCTCCTGGTCGGCGTCCTGCTCGACGCCCAGGATGTCGTAGAGGTCACGCACAGGCATCTATCCGTCCGAAGCTTCGTGGGGGGTGCTCCCACGCACGACGCGGTCGACCGGCTCCGCCGGACCGGGCACCCCGGTGAGGGCGGACAGCGCCCGCTCCAGCGACGTCGCGACCGCGCGGACCGTGGCCATCGCCTGGCCGTAGTCCATGCGGGTCGGGCCCAGCAGCCCCACCGACCCGAGGGGCTCACCGCTGGTGCCGTAGGTCGAGGCGACCATCGCGAACGGCGACAGCTCGTCGAGCGCGAGCTCGCTGCCGATCCGCACCGCGAGGTCGTCCTGTGCCAGGGTCTCACGGAGCATGCCGAGCAGCACCACCTGCTCCTCGAGCATGTCGTAGACGTTGCCCAGGCTGTGGATGGTCTCGTCGGTCGCGCGCAGCGCCAGCTGGGCCGCCCCGCCGACGAAGACACGGTCGGCCTCGGGGACGGCAGCCGTGGCGCCGTCGCGGATGGTCGTGGCCACCCGGTCCAGCAGCGGCTGCAGCCCCGCGGGCGCCGCCAGCGACACGCCGCTGATCGCGTCGTGCACGTCGGTCAGGCGCAGGCCCGCCGCGGCGTCGTTGACCACGTAGCGGGCCCGCTGCACGTCGTCGGCGGGCACCGGCGCCTCCATGTCGAGGATGCGCTTCTCGACCCGGCCGGTGTCGGCGATGAACACCAGCAGGATCGCCTGCGGGCTCAGCGAGACCAGCTCGATGTGGCGCAGCTTGCTGCGGTCCAGGCGCGGTGCGGTGACCAGCGCCGTCAGCCGGGTCAGCCGCGACAGCACCGACGAGGTGCGGCGCAGCAGGTCCTCGACGTCGGTCGCGCGCAGCAGCACCGAGTCGACCGAGCCGGGCTCGGCGGAGCGCGCCAGGTCGACGCTGGTCAGGTGGTCGACGTAGTAGCGGTAGCCCGCGTCGGTCGGCACCCGACCCGCCGAGGTGTGGGGCTGGTGGATCAGCCCCGCCGCCTCGAGCTCGGCCATGTCGTTGCGCACGGTGGCGGCAGACACCTGCAGCGCCAGCGCGTCGACCACCCGCTTGGAGCTGACCGGCTGCCCGTCCAACACGAAGTCGCGCACGATCGCACGGAGGATCTCCTCCTTGCGTCGATCGAGGGCTTCGGAAGCCACGGGGTCACCTCCCGCGAGACAGCAGCGGCACAACACGGAAATGGTAGTAGCCAGGCGGCCAGGTCGCGGCGGTGCGCCCTCCGGCATTTGTACCGGGACGCCCTGTGGGGCGATCGCCGTACGTCCTGGAGCGCACGCCGCCGGCGCAGACACCGCCCGCACGCACCCGGCGGGTCCGCCGGCGCCCGGTGCGCTCAGGCCCCGTGGGGGACCTCGGCCGTGACGGTCCCTCCACCGTAGCCGTACCGCTGGTCGCGGCCCTCGACGGTCACCTCGGTGATGTCGGCCGGGATCTCCAGCCCCGACTGGGTGCGGGTGAACGGCTGCTCGCCGGCGTGGTCGTGCAGCAGGGTGTGGCTGCCGAGCTGCGTGCCGTCGGGCGCCAGCACCCGCCAGCCGTCGGCGTAGCGCTCCGGCGAGTCGTACGGCGACGACACGGTGACCGCCAGGTCGAACGTGCCCTCGCCCGCGGGACTGATCTCGACGTCGACGATGTCGGGGTGGCGCTGCGCCGCCACGGCCGACCCCGCCGCGCCCGGCGTCACCGACGCCGCTGCCGCTGCCGCCGTCGGTGCTGCCGTCGGTGCGCCGGTCATGGTCGCCGCGGGCTGCCCGCCACCGCAGCCGACGGCGAGGACCAGCATGACGAGGACGACGTGGCGCGGACGCATGCTCGGGACGGTAGACCGCCCGACCGACGGGCACACCTGCGCCGGCAGGGAGACCCGCGCCGCCGACGGCCCGGCGGCGCGGACACCACGTGGCGTCGTCACCGTCCCGTCGGGGCAGCATGGGTCCATGCGACTGACGCACTCCGCCGAGATCCCCGCGCCGATCGATCTGGTCTGGCGGGTCTGGACCGACGTCGAGCGGTGGCCCCAGTGGATGGAGTCGATGGACCACGTCGACCTCGCGTCGTCGGGCGGCGCGATCGAGGGCGAGCCGCTGCAGCTCGGCTCGAAGGTGTGGATCGCCCAGCCCAGGATGGCCAACGCCACCTACGAGGTGACCGAGCTGACGCCCGGGCGGAGCTGGACCTGGGTCGCGCACTCCCCCGGCACGACCACGACCATCACCCATGAGCTGACCGCGACGGGTGCGGCCGCCACCCGGACCGACACCACCGTCGACATCACCGGTCCGATCGGCGCGATCGCCGGGTTCGCCGTGCGCAAGCGCGCACAGCGCTACCTCGAGATGGAGGCGGTCGGCCTCCAGGCCGCCTGCGCCGTCGCCGCCGGCTGAGCAGTGCTCGGGCGCCTGCACGCCATCGCGACGGTGGCCACCGACGGGGCGCTCGACGCCGGGGCCGCCGATCAGACGAGCTCGAGGGTCACCGCGGACGCGAGGCGCATGCCGTCGGACGTCAGCGCCAGGCGGTCGGGGTCGTCGCGCAGCAGGCCGGCGCGGACCAGGTCGGCAACGACGCGATCGTCGATCGGCGCGACGGCGGCCCGGGGGACGCCCTCGGCGACCCGCAGACCCATCAGCAACCGCTCGGCGCGGCGCTGGTGCCGATCGGGGACCTCGGCGCCCGCGACCGTCGATCCGCCGTCGAGCGCGGCCCGGATGTAGCGCTCAGGGCTGCGGGCGCACCACCAGCGCCGACCCTGCCAGTGCCCGTGCGCGCCCGCGCCGATGCCCAGCCAGTCGCCGTCGCGCCAGTACGTCAGGTTGTGCGTCGACTCGAGCCCGGGCCGCGCCCAGTTCGACAGCTCGTAGCGGGCCAGCCCGGCGGCCGCGGCGAGGGCGTCGACCCGCTCCATGCGCGCGGCCTGGACGTCGTCGTCGGGGGCGTGCGCGGTGCCGATCCGCACGCGTCGCGCGTACTCGGTGTTGGGTTCGACGGTCAGGGCGTAGGCCGACAGGTGCCCGATGCCGGTCGCCAGCGCCGTCTCGACGGAGCGCCGCCAGTCGTCGTCGGACTCCCCCGGTGTGCCGTAGATGAGGTCGAGGCTGACCGGTTGGACGCCGGCCTCCCGCGCTGCGGCGATCGCGCGCAGCGGCGCCTCGCGCTCGTGCCACCGCCCGAGTGCCTCGAGCACATGCGGCGCGAACGACTGCGCGCCGATCGACACGCGGGTCACACCGGCGTCGACGAGCCCGGCGAGGTACGTAGCGCCGACGGTCTCGGGGTTGGCCTCGACGGTGACCTCCGCGTCGCCCACCAGCGGGAACGTGTCGCGCACGGCCCGGACGATGCCGGCCAGGTCCCCGACGGGCAGCAGGGTGGGCGTGCCGCCGCCGATGAACACGCTGGAGAACGGCGGCCAGTCCGACCCGGCGCCGGCGCCCTCGGGCGCCACCGCCGTCGGACCATCACCCGCGACCCGCGCGACGTCGGCGTGCAGCGCCCTGACGTAGTCGGGGATCAGCGCGTCGCGGTCGGCGTAGGTGTTGAAGTCGCAGTAGTGGCAGCGCCGCAGGCAGAAGGGCACGTGGAGGTAGATGCCGGTCCCGGCGGACGACACCGACGACTCCGCACCCGCCACGGTGTCCCGTACGACGGGTGGCGCGTCGGCGGCCACGGCCGTCAGCCGCTCTCGCCCACGCTGAGCGCGGCGACGAACGCCTCCTGCGGGATCTCGACGGCGCCGACGTTCTTCATGCGCCGCTTGCCCTCCTTCTGCTTCTCCAGCAGCTTGCGCTTGCGCGTCACGTCGCCGCCGTAGCACTTGGCCAGCACGTCCTTGCGCCGCGCCTTGACGGTCTCGCGGGCGATGATCCGCGACCCGATGGCCGCCTGGATCGGCACGTCGAACATCTGGCGCGGGATCAGCTCACGCAGGCGGTTGACCATCCTCTTGCCGTACTCGTACGCGTTGTCGCGGTGGACGATCGCGCTGAACGCGTCGACGGGGTCGGCGTTGAGCAGGATGTCGACCTTGACCAGGTCGGCGGCGACGAGCCCGGCGGGCTCGTAGTCCAGCGACCCGTAGCCGCGGGTCTGCGACTTCAGGCGGTCGAAGAAGTCGACGATGATCTCCGCCAGCGGCAGCCGGTAGCGCAGCTCGACGCGTTGGGGCGTCAGGTACTCCATCTTCACCATGTCGCCGCGGCGGGCCTCGCACAGCTGCATCACGGCGCCGATGTACTCGCTGGGCACCACGATCATGGCGTCGACGACGGGTTCGTGGATCGCTGCGATGCGGCTGGGGGCGGGCAGGTCCGCGGGGTTGGAGACCTCGAGCACCTCCGGCTCGTCCTCCGTGCGCAGCTTCGGGTCGAGGTGGACCTCGTAGCGCACGTTGGGCGCGGTGGTCACGAGCGGGATGTCGAACTCGCGGTCGAGGCGCTCGGAGATGATCTCCATGTGCAGCAGGCCGAGGAACCCGCAGCGGAACCCGAACCCGAGCGCCGCGGAGGTCTCCGGCTCGAAGGTGAAGGAGGCGTCGTTGAGCTGGAGCTTGTCCAGCGCGTCGCGCAGCTCCGGGAAGTCGTCGGAGTCGACCGGGTAGAGCCCCGAGAACACCATCGGCAGGGGCTCGCGGTACCCGGGCAGGGGGTCCGGCGCCGCCTGCCTGCCGGCCTTGGTCAGCGTGTCGCCGACCTTGGCCTGCCCGACCTCCTTGATGGCCGCGGTCAGCAGCCCGACCTCGCCGGGGCCGAGCTCGTCGATCGCCGTCTCCTCCGGGGCGTGCACCGCCAGGTCGTCGATCTCCGACTCGTAGCCAGTGGCCATCAGACGGATCCTGTCGCCCGGCCGCAGGGTCCCGTCCACGACGCGGAAGTAGACCAGCGTGCCCCGGTAGGGGTCGAAGACCGAGTCGAAGATCAGCGCCCGGGTCGGTGCCTCCGCGTCGCCCTGCGGGGGCGGGATCCGGTCGACGATCGCGTCCAGGACCTTGTCGACGCCCTCACCGGTCTTGGCGCTGATGCGCAGCACGTCGTCGGGCTCACCCCCGATGATCGAGACCATCTCCCGGGCGATCTCCTCCGGGCGGGCCGCCGGCAGGTCGATCTTGTTGAGCACCGGGATGATCTCGAGGTCGGCCT
>CAYVGE010000047.1:15263-20638 GCA_964450395.1 uncultured Actinomycetota bacterium | reverse complement strand
CGCTCGGCGTGCATGACGGTCTCGACCGAGTCGGCGATGACCTCGCGCGACACCAACGAGGCCCGCATGCCCTCGTGGCCCATCGAGATGCCGTCGGACACCGCGATGGTGTTGAACTCCAGCGGGAACCCGCCGGCCTCGCGCACGCCCTGCTTGGCGTGCTCGGCGAGCCGGCTCAGCGGCAGGTTGCACGGGGTGACCTCGTTCCACGACGTCGCGATGCCGACCTGGAACTTGCCGAAGTCGTCCTCGGTCATGCCGACCGCGCGCAGCATCGCGCGCGCGGGCGCCCGCCGGGGACCCTCGCTGACGTCCGCCGAGCGGCGCGTGCCCGTCTGCTCCATGGCTGCTCCTCGTTGACCTCTGCCGGACGCTAGGCTGCCTGGCGTACAGCCGCCGAGTCCCGCGGGAGCCGGCCCGGATCGAACGAGCGCGAGGCAAGCCGATGTCCGACACCCCGTCCGCCTGGTACCTCGTGGCGACCGATGACGGCAGTGATGAAGCGTACACCGCCAACCGCCGGGCTGGCTTCGAGATGGCCGCCGAAGCCGGCGCCGGGGTCGTGCTGTACGACCGCACGAGCGAGAGCAAGCTGACCAATCCCTATCCGTCGGGCCCGTGGTCCGACGAGGGTGATGCGGTCAGCCCCGACTCCGAGCTCGAGCCCGAGACGCTGCGCGAGATGGGCCGCGCCTACCTCGCCGACCAGATGGCCGAGGGCCGCGACCACGACATCCCCGTGCGCGCTCACCTGGCCGTCAACACGGGCGCGGAGGCGCTGGCCGACGCGGTGGACCGGTACCGCCCGTCGCACGTCGTGTTCCCCGCGTCGATCGAGGACGAGGGCGGCATGCTCGACAAGGTGCGCCACAACACGGTGGCCGACCTGCTGGCCGACACCGACGCCCAGGTCGTGCTGATCGACGCCGAGGGCAACCGCGCCTGACGCCACCGGCCGGCAGGCCGTGGAGCCGGTGCCCGCCGGCTGGTGCGAAGCTCCACGCGCCGACCGGCGCGGCGTCAGTCGACGGCGTCGCGCAGCGCCTGGACGACCTCGGGCTGGTCGGTGCCAAGGATCAGCGTGTCGACGTGCGAGGCCTTCCACGCCTCGAGGCGGTCGACGATGCGGTCGATCGGCCCGACCAGCGACACCTCGTCGATGAGCTCGTCGGGCACGGCCGCCGCGGCCTCGTCCCGGCGCCCGTCGAGGTAGGCGTCCTGGATCCGCGCCGCCGCCTGCTCGTAGCCGTAGCGCACCGCCAGGTCGTTGTAGAAGTTCTGCTCGCGCGACCCCATGCCGCCGATGTAGAGCGCCAGCTGGGGGCGCAGCCGGTCGCGGCAGGCCGCGAGGTCGTCGCCGGCGGCCACCATGACCGTGACGGCGACCGCGCACGACCCCGGCTCGCGCCCGCCGGCCTCGTAGCCGCGGGCGAGGTGCTCGGCGAAGGCGTCCTCGTGCTCGGGGGCGTAGAAGATGGGCATCCAGCCGTCGGCGATCTCGGCGGCCAGCGCGACGTTGTTGGGACCGATGGCCGCCAGATAGATCGGGATCTCACTGCGCACCGGGTGCATGATCGACTTGAGGGGCTTGCCAAGCCCGGTCGCGTCGTCGCCCCGGTAGGGCACCTGGTAGTGGTCGCCGTCGAAGGCCAGGGGCTCCTCCCGGGCGATCGCCCGGCGCACGATCTCGACGTACTCGCGGGTCCTCGCCAGCGGCCTGCCGTACGGCACCCCGTGCCAGCCCTCGACGACCTGCGGCCCCGACACCCCGAGCCCCAGGATCACCCGCCCGCCCGACAGCGCGTCGAGCGTCATGGCGGTCATGGCCGTGTTGGCGGGGGTACGCGCCGGCATCTGCAGGATCGCCGAGCCCAGCGCGATCGACTCGGTCTGGCCGGCGAGGAACGCCAACACCGTGACCGCGTCGGAGCCGTACGCCTCGGCGGCCCACACCGAATCGATGCCGATGCGGTCGGCGTGCCTGACCAGCGGCAGCACGTCGCCCATGTGCGCCCCGGAGTAGCCGAGGTTGAGTCCCAGCTTCACGTCACGCTCCAGTTGCGCGGTCGGCCCGTCGGGCGACATCGTATGGCAGGACCCGGACGCCGGACCCGCGACCGCCGCGGTCCCGGCGCCGCCGGGCCGCCACGGACCAGCCGCGGCCGCGCGGCCGACGCTGGGCACCGCCGACCAGCCGCGCCCGCCCGGCCGATCCGGGTACCCATGCCGACCACCGCATCCCGACCACCGACCTCCGCCACCCGATCCTGGAGCCTGCCGTGACCCAGCCCGTCGTGCTCGCGTCGGCATCACCCCGGCGGCGGCTGCTGCTCGCCCAGCTCGACGTCTCGTTCGAGATCGCGCCCAGCGGCGTCGACGAGCACCTGCCCACCGACCTGCCCGCGGCGGTGATCGTCCGGGAGCTGGCGCTGCGCAAGGCACGGGCGGTGGCGGGCTCGCGCATGACCGGCATGGTGCTCGGGGCCGACACCGCGATCGCCGTCGGCGGGCGGGTGCTGGGCAAGCCCACCGACGACACCGACGCCGTCCGCATGCTGCGCCTGCTGCGGGACCGGTCGCACACGGTGGTCACCGGCGTGGCGGTGGTCGACGTCGACCGTGGGCGCGAGGAGGTGGAGGTCGATGTCGCGCAGGTCACCATGCGCGACTACTCCGACGACGAGATCGCCGACTACGTCGCCACCGGCGAGCCGCTGGACAAGGCGGGCGCGTACGCCATCCAGGGCGGCGGGCGGGCGTTGGTGCACGAGCTCGAGGGACGGCTCGACACCGTCATCGGGCTGCCGCTGCACCTCGCGCGCCGCCTGCTCGGGCTCTCGGCCGGCTGACGCCCCGATCACCGCGGTCGTCGGGAGCGGTGGGTGTCAGGGTGACGTGGTGGCGCCCCGGAAGGGCGGTGTCAGCAGTCCACCGCGCGGAGGCGACCGGTGGCCACGTCGTAGACGTAGCCGTGCACGACGACCCGATCGCGCAGCCCGGCCAGGCGCCGCAGGTCCGCGACGTCGGTCCGGACGCTGTCGTCGAGGTCGTCGAACGCGCCGGTCCACAGCTCGCCGATGTCGACGCCGCGTTCGGCGAGGTCGGCGCGCACCTGCGCGTCGGTGGTCGAGCCCAACCCGCAGTCGGTGTGGTGGATGACCGCGACGCGGTTGGCGCCGAACAGCGTCGACGACAGCACCAGCGACCGCACCACGTCGTCGGTCACCCGGCCGCCGGCGTTGCGGACGATGTGGGCGTCACCCACCTGCAGCCCGAGCAGTCGCAGCGGGTCGACGCGCGCGTCCATGCAGGTGAGCACGAACAGCTCGCGCGCCGGCGCCTTGGAGGCGTCGTGCGCATCGAAGGCGTCGGCGTGGCCGATGTTGCCGTCGAGCAGGGCGTCGGTGTGGTGATCGCTCATCGGGCGTCAGCCTAGACGCCCGCGCCCGGCTCGCCGATCGGCCGGCCGGTCTCAGCGTCGACGCCGGCGTCCGCCGCTCAGCAGGTTGCTCCGCTGCCGGACCTCTTCCATCAGCTCCTCGTAGGAGTGGATGAAGCGCTTGACGCCGTCGTCCTCGAGCGTCGCGATGACGTCGTCGTAGGACACACCGACGGCCGCCAGCTCCTCGAGGAACCGGCGGGCGTCGTCGATGCCCTCCTCCAGCGTCGGCCGGACCTCGACGTTGTCCATGGTCACCGCGAGCGTGCCCTTGGGCAGCGTGGTGGCCGTGTCGGGCCCGATCAGCGCATCCACGTACTTGATCGGCTCGTACCCGGGGTACTTCGTGGACGTCGAGGCCCACAGCAGCCGCTGCGGACTCGCCCCCTGCGACGCCAGCTCCTCCCACTCCGCTCCGGAGAAGATGCGCTGGTACTCCTGGTAGGCGAGCTTGGCATTGGCGATGCCCAGCTGCCCTCGCAGGTCCTCCCGCCCTGCGTCGATCAGGCGCTCGTCCGCCTCGGTGTCGAGGCGGCTGATGAAGAACAGCGCCACCGCGCCCACCGTCGAGAGGTCCCCGCCGCCCCGCAGGCGCCGCCGACACCCGCGGAGGTAGGCCTCCGCGACCTGCCGGTACCGCTCGACGGAGAAGATCAGCGTCGGGCTGACCGACAGCCCGTCGGCCACGCACTCCTCGATGGCGGCCAGCCCCTCGTCCGTGGCGGGGATCGAGATGAACAGGTTGGGCCGGTCGACCATCTCCCACAGCACCCTGGCCCGCTCGATGGTCGCCTCGGTGTCGTACGCGAGCCAGGGGGCGACCTCGAGGGCCACGCAGCCGTCGTCGCGGCGCTCGGTCTGCTGGAAGGTGGGCAGGAACAGGTCGCACGCGTCCTGCACGTCGGTGACCGCGAGGTGGCGGAAGATCACCCGCGGGTCCGAGGTCTCGGACAGCAGCCGGCCGATCTGCCCGTTGTACAGCGACGACGCGGTGATCATCCGCTGGAACATCGTGGGGTTCGACGTGATCCCCAGGACGCCGTCCTCGATGAACAGCTGCAGGTCGCCCGTCTGGATGTCGTCGCGGGAGAGCGCGTCGAGCCAGACGCTCTGACCGAGCTCCCGCAGCTCGCGTAGCCGCTTGTTCATCGGTCTCCTCCACAGGGCCGCCTCGGTCCGTCAGGGACCACGGGCGCACCTTCTCGCAGTGTTCCCCATCGTGCAGCGCTACACCGTGCCCAGGGCGAGCTGGAACACCACGACCACGGTGGCCAGGAGAAAGATCGCGATCGCCGGGGGATCGATGTGGGTGTCGCCGTGGATGAGGAACAACCGCGAGGAGAGCTCTCCGAGCAGGCCTCCGAGGACGCCGACGACCGCCCCGAGGATGAAGGCCAACGCAACCGAGCCTCCACCGGTGATCACCGCCGCCGCCGCCAGGGCGCCCGGTAGTGTCATGTGGTGGGTGACCGGACCGTCGAGCCCGAACTGCAGCAGGATCAACGAGATCGCCGACACGCCGAACATGAGGGTCGTGACGGCGCCGACGAGCTCGGGATCCACTTCGTAGACGGTCACGACGACCCACGCCGACAACAGCCCGCTGCCCAGCCCCAGCACGGCCGTCTGCCAGAACTGCTGCTGGTGCGCGACCCACACCTGCGCGCCGCCGGCGCGCAGCCGCCCGCGCTCTCTGGCATCGGGGCCGAGTTCCCCGAACAGCCCCGTCCTGCCGAACATGAGCCGGGCCACGATGCCCGAGAGGGCAACCGTCAGTGCGATGGTGTCGGTGAGCGCGAGCGCGCTGTCCGTTACGAGGAACGCATTCAGGATGGCGACCACGACGTAGCCGCCCATGCCGAACAGCCCACCCACGAGCAACGCGGTGGGGTCTCCCGTGCCGGTGATGGGTGTGCCGATGTCCCGGCCACTGCCG
>CAYVGE010000047.1:0-15163 GCA_964450395.1 uncultured Actinomycetota bacterium | reverse complement strand
CGCGGTGGGGTCTCCCGTGCCGGTGATGGGTGTGCCGATGTCCCGGCCACTGCCGAGCCTGCCGTACCTGGCGGCGTACGCGGCGGCGGCCGCGCCCCCGCCGAAGGAGATGTGGGGACCGAAGACGGGACCGAAGGCGACCTGGCCGAGGAAGTCGTAGCTGCCTCCGACGAGGCCGTTGGCGACGCCGACGAGCACCATGAAGCCCGTGAAGATGAAGGCCGGCTGCCCACCGATGGCCGCGCCGAACACCCCGCCGCCGAACGCTGCGATGAGCAGTGCGAAGCTGAAGTCCAACGTCGTTCCTTCCCTCGTCTCGCACGCCGAACGTGACGGCCTGGAGGATGGTGGGGCCCGAGGTCACGCCGACGACCGGGACGTGGTCGCGGAGCCGACGCAGTTCGGCCTCCTCCAGCCGGTGCCGCGCGATCGGGTCGACCCGGACCCCGACGGCCGCCACGGCGCATCGCCATGCTCGACCACCCCCGGGCCAGCGGGTCACCCTTGCCGTCCCGGACGCTACGGGGCTGCCGCGAGCGGCGTCCAATACCGAAGGTGATTGACGATGCGGACTCGCTCTATCGGTCCGCCGCGGCGTGGCCGTTCGCCGAGATGCGCACCGCGGCGGTGGCGCGCTCGAGCGTCGACCCGTCGGACGGGCGCGCAGCCGCCGGCGGGCCGGCACCATCCCCCGTACCCACGTCGTCGGGCGCCTGCGATGCCGCATGGAGCAGTCCCGCCATCTCGTCGAGGAACGCCGCGAGCGGGTGCTCGACGCGATCGGCGTCCCACACCAGCATGAGGGGCGGTGGCGCCGTCGTGGTGCGCAGCCAACGGAACACCACGCGGTCGTCGGCCAGGAGCGCCGCGCTGGAGCGCGGCACGATCGCGCTGCCGAGCCCGGCCACCACGGCGCTGTAGACGCTCTCGATCCCGCACGACTGCAGGACCACCGTCGGTGCCGGCCGCTGGTCGCCGACCACGTCCATCAGAAACGCGTGCAGGACCGGTTCGTGCTCCGGGTCCGGGAGCACCAGCCGGGCGCCTCGCAGCTGGTCCTGGGTGACCTCGTCCGAGCTCGACAGGGGGTCGTCGGCGGGCGTCACGACCACCAGCAGGTCGTCCGCGATCTGGAGGTGGGCCAGCCCGTCGGCGTGGTCGATGGTGGTGCGCACGAAGGCGGTGTCGAGCAGGTCCGCGCGCAGTGATCGCAGGTGCGGTCCCGACCCGTCGACGGTCAGATCGAGGTCGACGTCGGGACAGGCCGCCTCGAAGCGGCGGACGGCCTGCGAGACGATCGGGTCCGCGGTCGTCGCGGGGTAGCCCACGCGCAGCGTGCTCGGCATCCCGGCGGCGACCTGTTCGGCCGCCCTGCTGAACTCCTCGAGCGCGTCGACGACGCGCTGGGCCCGTTCGAGCAGTTGCTCGCCGGCCTCGGTCAGCTCGACGCGCCGGTTGCGCCGGAACAGCGCCACACCGATCTCGCGCTCGAGGTCCTGGATCTGCCGGCTGAGCGGCGGCTGGCTGATGTGCAGCCGCTCCGCCGCGCGGCTGAAGTGCAGCTCGTGCGCCACCGCCAGGAAGTACCGCAGATGTCTGAGTTCCACTGGGCCCGTCCACCCCCGAGGCCCGGCATGTCGGCTCTCGTGCCGAGCAGTGATCAGTGTCGCCCACATGCCCGGCCCTGACAACACTTTCAGTGAGAATTTCTCACGAATATGCGAGAAATATGCACGACCGGATGGTGTTGCTACCCTTCGACCAACGGTGGCGCCGCCGCGGCGCGCTGCTGTCCGGGGTCGAACCGTCGCGGTATGACAGGGTGATCTTCCGGTGAGTGAGCCGAGTACCCAACGCCGGCCCAACGAACGCCGGCTCGAGATGGCCGACTACATCCTCCGCGAGGGCACGGTGACCGCGCAGGAGCTCGTCGAGCGCTTCGACGTCAGCCTGGCCACGGTGCACCGTGACCTGGACGAGCTGGCGCAACGCGGCATGGTCCGCAAGAACCACGGCGGAGTCACCGCGCTGCCGTCCGGCATCTTCGAGTCGAGCGTCGACTTCCGCGCACGCTCGATGGTCCCCGAGAAGCGGGCCGTCGCGCGCCACGCGCTGCAGCACGTGAGCCCGGGCATGGCCATCATCCTCGACGACTCGACCACCGTCCTGCAGCTCGTGCCCATGCTCGAGCGGTGCACGCCGCTGCGGGTGGCCACGAACTACCTCGCGGGCATGCGCGAGATCAGCAAGCTCGACGACGTCGGCCTGGTCGCGCTGGGCGGCGAGTACGAGTCGACCCACGACTCGTTCGCCGGGGGGCTGTGCCTCCAGGCCATCGAGTCGATCCGGGTCGATGTGGCCTTCGTGTCGACCTCCGCCGTCGCCGACGGTGACGCGTTCCACCAGGAGCAGCAGATCGTCGAGGTCAAGCGGGCCATGATGGCGGCCGCGACCCGCAGCTACCTGCTGCTGGACAACACCAAGCTGGGCAAGGTGGCGCTGCACCGGCTGTGCCCGCTGACCCACTTCGACGGCGTCATCGTCGACGACGGGGTGCCCGCCGGGGTGATCGCCGACCTGCGGTCGCGCGGCGTCGAAGTGGCCGTCGCGGACCCGTCGTCGTCCGTCGCCACCGCGCACGCCTGACGGAGTCCCCGGCGCGACGGGCATCGCGCCCGTGCGCCGGGCGCCGCGATACCAACTCGATATGACGGTTCGGCGGCAGGTGCTGCGAGACTCGACGCACGCCGACCGACGGCCGGCGCGAGCGACCGCTGCACGGAGGGCCGACCCATGACCGCCATCGACCAGCCGACCATCACCGACCTCGACGAGCGGTGCGTGGCGACGATCCGCACGCTGGCCATGGACGCCGTCCAGGCGGCGGCCTCGGGTCACCCGGGGACGCCGATGGCCATGGCGCCGGTGGCCTACACGCTGTGGCAGGACGTCCTGCGCTACGACCCCGACGACCCCATCTGGCCCAACCGTGACCGCTTCGTGCTGTCGGTCGGGCACGCGTCCGCCCTGCTGTACGCCATCCTCCACCTGACCGGCGTCAAGGCCGTCAACCCCCAGTACGAGACGCTCGGCGACCTCGCCGTCACGCTCGACGACATCCGCAACTTCCGCCAGCTGGACTCCAAGTGCCCCGGCCATCCCGAGTACCGCTGGACCGCCGGCGTCGAGGCGACCACCGGCCCTCTGGGCACCGGCCTTGCGATGTCGGTGGGCATGGCCATCGCCGGCCGCTGGATGGCGGCCCACTTCAACCGGCCGGGCTATGAGATGTTCGACTACGACGTCTACGCCATGTGCGGCGACGGCGACCTGATGGAGGGCATCGCGGCCGAGGGCGCATCGCTGGCCGGCCACCTCCAGCTGGCGAACCTGTGCTGGATCTACGACAACAACCACATCACCATCGAGGGCAGCACCGCCCTGGCGTTCACCGAGGACGTCGCCACGCGGTTCATCGGGCACGGCTGGAACGTCACCCGCGTCGGCGACGCCAACGACCGCGCCATGGTCGCGCGCGCTTTGGACATCGCCCGACGGGAGGACAACCGCCCCACACTGATCATCGTCGACAGCCACATCGGCTACGGGGCTCCGACCAAGGAGGGCACGGCCGGCGCCCACGGCGAGCCGCTCGGCGAGGACGAGGTCCGCGCGACGAAGGAGTTCTACGGCTGGCCGGCCGATGCCCAGTTCCTCGTGCCCGACGGGGTGTACGACCACTTCGACGCGGGCGTGCGCGCGCGGGGACGGCAGGCCCGCGACGGCTGGATGGAGCTGTTCGCCGCGTACCGTGAGGAGTACCCGGAGCTGGCGGACCGTCTCTACAGGATGCAGCACCGCGAGCTGCCCGACGGGTGGGACGCCGACATCCCGGTCTTCGAGACTGACGCCGGCGGCCTCGCCAGCCGCGACTCGTCCGGCCGCGTGCTCAACGCCCTCGCGAAGAACGTGCCGTGGCTGATGGGTGGGTCCGCCGACCTCGCACCGTCGACCAAGACACGGTTGACGTTCGACGGCGCCGGTGACTTCGGACCCACCGACCACGGCGGGCGCAACCTGCACCTGGGGGTCCGCGAGCACGCGTCCGCCGCCGTGGCCAACGGGCTGTCGCTGTCGAAGGTCCGCCCCTTCTGGTCGACCTTCCTCATCTTCTCGGACTTCGCCCGTGGGGCCATCCGGCTGTCGGCGCTGATGGAGATCCCGGTCATCCACATCTTCACGCACGACTCGATCGGCGTGGGCGAGGACGGCCCCACCCACCAGCCCGTCGAGCAGCTCCTGTCGCTGCGCGCGATGCCGGGCCTGCTGGTGTTCCGCCCGTGTGACGCCAACGAGGTCGCCGAGATGTGGCGGGTGGTCGCCGGGCTGCGCCACGACCCCGTGGCGCTGGTGCTCAGCCGCCAGAAGCTGCCCACGCTCGACCGCGACCGGTACGCACCGGCATCGGGGCTGGCCCGCGGCGGGTACGTGCTGGCCGACGCGCCCGGTGCCGACGGCGACCTGCCGCAGGTCCTCCTCATCGCGACCGGCAGCGAGGTGCACCTGGCGCTGGCCGCCCACGAGGAGCTCGTCGCCCAGGGGATCCGCTCCCGGGTGGTCAGCCTGCCGTGCTGGAAGCTGTTCGACCAGCAGCCGCAGGGGTACCGCGAATCGGTGCTGCCGCCCGACGTGCGGGCCCGCGTGGTCGTCGAGCAGGCATCGGACCTGGGCTGGGAGCGCTACGCCGGCACCGACGGGGCCATCATCGGCATGCACACGTTCGGGGCGTCCGCGCCCCTGAAGGCGCTGGCGGGCAAGTTCGGCTTCACCCCGCAGGCGGTGGTCGACACCGCGCTCGAGCAGGTCGCCGCCCACGGCGCCTGACCGACGCGTCCGCGACGGTCCCGCCGCCGGCGCCGTCGCGGGGCGCCCGACAGGCCGTCCGCGACGGTCGCCGCGGGCCGGGTGCGTCGACGCGTATGCGCGGGCGGTATCGGTGATGGTTCTCGATATTGGCCCGGCTCCGGCACCCGGCGTTAGCGTCCAATCAACTGGTGCAGCGGGGCCATGCGACGGAACGAGCCGACGCCCGCGTGGAGGATCGATGCCAGCCGAGACGACCGAGACACCGTCCGACATCGGCAGCGCGAACCTCCCGCACCTCTACGACGTGTACGTCTTCGACCTCGACGGCACCATCTACCTGGGCGACGACCTGCTGCCCGGTGCCAGGCGGATGATCGAGGCGCTGCGGGAGCGTGGCCGCGCGGTCCGGTTCCTGTCGAACAACCCCACCAAGGACACGGCGCGCTACGTCGAGAAGCTCACCGGGCTCGGGCTCGAGGCCACCGAGGACGACATCGCCGGCACCATCGTGACGATGACCGACTGGCTGCTCGAGCACCACCCCGACGCGGTCGTCTACCCGATCAGCGAGCAGCCGCTGAAGGACGGGCTCGCCGAGGCGGGCATCACCATGTCCGACGACCCCGCCGAGATCGACGTCGTCATCGCCAGCTACGACCGCACGTTCACCTACGAGAAGCTGCAGATCGCCTTCGACGCCATCTGGTACCACCGACGGGCGATCCTGGTCGGCACCAACCCCGACCGCTTCTGCCCGTTCCCCGGGGGGCGCGGCGAACCCGACTGCGCCGCCATCGTCGCGGCGATCGAGGCGTGCACGAACACCCCGGCGCACCGGATCCTCGGCAAGCCGGACCCCGAGATCTTCCACTCCGCGATCCGCGGCCTCGACGTCGACCCGGCCGACTGCATCGTCATCGGGGACCGGCTGATGACCGACATCAAGCTCGCCCACAACGCCGGTGCCGCCAGCGCGGTGGTGCTCACCGGCGATACCGGGGCGGGTGACCTCGACGACCTCACAGACGACGAGCGGCCGACGTACGTGATCGACCGCGTGGACCGACTGCTCCCGGATGACGTCTGGGAGGAGCTCGGATGGTCCGGGGAGGACCACGCGTGACCGTGTGATCGGCGCCTCGGCGACCACGACGACAGGTTCGGAGGGTGAACCACATGAGCGACACCGGCAGCAAGGGCAACGGCGGACCGTACCTGTTGAGCATCGACATGGGCACCGAGAGTGCCCGCGCCGGCATCTTCGACACCGAGGGGACACCGGTCGCCTTCGAGGCGAACCGTTGGGCGCTGACGCACCCACGACCGGGCTGGGCCGAGCAGGATCCGGCCGAGTGGTGGCAGTGCATCGTGCGGTCGGTGCAGGGGGCGATGACCAAGGCCGGCCTCGGCGCCGACGCGATCGCGGGCATCTCGTTCGACGCGACGACGCTGACCCTGTGCGCGCTCGACCGCACCGGCCGGCAGCTGCGCGACGCGATCATGTGGATGGACGTCCGCGCCAGCGACCAGGCTGCCCGGATCGGGCAGTCCAACCACGACGCCCGGCTGTACAACGGCGGTGGCGAGGGCCCGGTCTCGGCGGAGTGGTACCCGTCCAAGGCGCTGTGGCTCAAGGAGAACGAGCCCGACATCTACGACGACGCCCACATGCTGGTCGACTGCACGGACTGGCTGACCTACCAGCTGACCGAGGAGTGGACGTTCAACATCAACACCGCCAGCGTGCGGGCGTACTACAACCAGGAGAAGGGTGGCTGGCCGACCGACTTCTACGAGGAGATCGGGCTCGGTGACATCTTCGAGAAGCTGCCCGACCGGGTGCTCGACCTGGGCACGCACATCGGCGGGCTCACGCGGGCCGCCGCCGCCGAGCTCGACCTGAACCCGGGCACGCCGGTGGCTCAGGGTCCGGGTGACGCGTGGGCGGCGCAGCTGGGCATGAACGTCACCCAGCCCGGCCAGATGGCACTGATCACCGGCTCGTCGCACGTGTTGATGGGCCAGGCCGACACGTCGACCAGCGGCCCGGGCTTCTTCGGCGCCTACCCCGATGCGGTCATCCCGGGGCAGTACTCGGTCGAGGGCGGGCAGGTCTCGACGGGCTCGGTGCTCAAGTGGTTCAAGGACAACTTCCTGACCAAGATGGTCGAGGACGCCGAGGCGAACGGCGACAACCCCTACGACGTCATGAACGAACAGTCGTCGAAGCTGCCGCCGGGCTCGGACGGGCTGATCGTGCTCGACTACTGGCAGGGCAACCGCACGCCCTACACCGACCCGCTGGCGCGCGGGATGATGTGGGGCTTCACGCTGAGCCACACCCCGGCGCACGTGTACCGGGCGATCCAGGAGGGCGTGTGCTACGGCACCGCGCACATCCTGCGCAAGATGCACGACGCGGGCATCGAGATCAACCAGCTGGTCGCCGCCGGCGGCGCGACGAACAGCCCGCTGTGGACGCAGATGCACGCCGACGTGACCGGGCTGCCGGTCACCCTGACCAGCACGCCGGACGCGGCGAACCTCGGCGCGTGCATGCTCGCCGCGGTCGGTGCCGGGCTGTTCGACAGCATCGAAGCGGCCGGCGACGCGATGGTGCAGGAGGCCGACACCTACGAGCCGGACCAGGCGAAGCACGAGGAGTACGCGTTCTACGTCGACGCCTACGCCGACACGTACCCGCAGATGCGTGACCTGGTCCACGGGGTTGCCCAGCGGGTGCGCGCGGGATCCTGACCAGCACCTGCCATCCGGCGACCCGGAGGAGGAGCCAACCATTGACCAAGCGCATCGCGGTCGGCGCCCGCGTGATCGCGCCGCAGCCGCCGAGAAGATCCTCGACCACTGGCTCGCGTCGGAGTTCGAGGGCGGTCGGTCAGCGCCGAAGGTCGAGAAGATGAAGGCGGTCGACGAGAGCCACCGGGGCTCACGCTCGGCCTGACGACGGGCCGCGTGACGCGGCGAAGCGACAGGCGGGCCTCGGCGGCGAAGGGTGCCGGCGCCCGCCGCACAGGGGTGAGCCATGGCACAGGGTCCGTATCTGATGGGTGTCGACTACGGCACCGAGAGCTGCCGGGTCGGCATCTTCGAGCCGGACGGCACCGCGGTGACGTTCTCGAGCAGGGTCTACGAACTCACCCACCCCCGCCCGGGGTGGGCCGAGCAGGACCCCGACCAGTGGTGGGACGGCCTGGTCGCCGCGACGAACGAGGCGATCGCCGAGAGCGGCGTGCCACCCGACGCGATCGCCGGCATCTCCGTCGACGCGACGTCGGCCACGGTCCTGGCGATGGACAGCAACGACCGGCACCTGCGCCCCGCCATCATGTGGATGGACGTGCGGGCCAGTGACGAGGCGGAACGCATCGCCGGGACCGACCATCCCATGCTCAAGTACAACGGCTACGGTGCCGTGTCGGCCGAGTGGGGGATCCCCAAGGCGATGTGGCTCAAGGAGCACGAGCCGGAGGTCTACCGCGACGCGGCGCACATCGTCGACGCGGGGGACTGGGTGGTCAACAGGCTGACCGGGGAGTGGGCGGCCTCCGTGAACATGGCGGCCGCGAAGTACTACCACGACCGCGACGAGGGCGGCTTCCCGGAGGACCTGTTCGACCAGCTGGGCATCGCCGACATCCTCGACAAGTTCCCCAAGGAGGTCGTCGACACGACCCACGTCACCGGCGAGCTGACCAGCGCCGCCGCGGAGGAGCTCGGGCTGGCTCCCGGCATCCCGGTCGCGCAGGGCGGCATCGACGCGTACATGGGCGCGCTGGGCCTGGGCGTGGTCGAACCGGGCAACATGGCCCTGATCACCGGATCGTCCCACGTGATGATCGGCCAGGCCGCCGAGCCGATCCATGGCCGGGGCATCTGGGGGTCCTACACCGACGCGCTGATCCCCGGCGAGTACACCGTCGAGGCCGGGCAGGCGTCGACCGGATCCGTCGTCGCGTGGTTCAAGAACCGCTTCGCCGGCGACGTGCGCGCCGAGGCGGAGCAGCGCGGCGTCGACCCCTACGACATCCTCAACGACATGGCCGCCGACGTGCCGATCGGGTCCGACGGGCTGATCGTGTGCGACTACTTCCAGGGCAACCGCTCGCCCTACACCGACCCGCTGGCGCGCGGCATGTTCTGGGGGCTGACCCTGTCGCACGGGCCCGGGCACGTGTTCCGGGCGATCCTCGAGGGCGTGTGCTTCGGCACCGAGAACATCTTCCGCACCATGCGCGAGGGCGGCTTCACGCCAACCGAGACGATGGTCGCGGGCGGGCCGACCAAGAGCCCGCTGTGGATGCAGATGCACGCCGACGTGTCGAACCTGCCGCTGTCCATCACCCGCAGCGGCGACGTCGCCCCCGTGCTCGGCTCGGCGATGCTGGCCGCCGTCGGGGCCGGCGTCCACCCCGACATCCAGACCGCCGCGCGCGAGATGGTGCACGTCGAGCGGACGATCGAGCCCGACGCTGACGCCCACGAGCAGTACCAGTTCTACCTGGACCGGTACGTGCGGGCGTACGAGCAGATGCGCGACCTGATGCACGAGACGGCACGCCACGTCGCCAGCGGCGGCTGATCGACCTCCACGCCACCGAAAGGCTTGCGGACCCATGGACGACACGCAGATCACCGAGGCGCTCAAGACCGCCACCGACACGCAGGACGTGGTGCTCGGCGAGGATGCGCTCAGCTCGGTCGGCGAGGTGTTCACGCGCAACTTCGGCGATGCGACAGCGGTCATCGTGGCCGACGGGATCACCTGGGACGTCGCCGGACCGCAGGTCGAGCGGAGCCTGCGCGACGCCGGCTGCACGATGGTCGAGCCGTTCGTCTACCCGGGGCGCCCCACGCTGTACGCCAAGCACGAGAACTGCGCGCCGCTGGTCGAGTCGCTGCAGGGCCACGACGCGATCCCCGTCGCGGTCGGCGCGGGCACGCTCAACGACCTGGTCAAGCGGTCCGCCCACGAGGTCGGGCGCCCGTACATGGTCGTCGGGACCGCGGCGTCGATGGACGGCTACACCGCCTTCGGCGCCTCGTTGGCGGTCGCCGGGCACAAGCAGACGATGACCTGCCCGGCGCCGCGCGCGCTGGTGGCCGACATCGGGGTGCTGGTCGACGCGCCGGACCGCATGACGGCCTCGGGCTACGGCGACCTGCTCGGCAAGATCCCGGCCGGCGCCGACTGGATCCTCGCGGACGCCCTCGGCGTCGAGGCCATCGACGACGAGGTGTGGACGCGGGTGCAGGAGCCGCTGCGTGCTGCGGTGGGCAACCCCTCAGAGCTGCAGGCGGGCGACCGCGACGCCATGGATGCGCTGATCGAGGGTCTGGTCATGTCGGGCCTGGCGATGCAGGCGGCGCAGTCCTCGCGGCCGGCGTCGGGTGCGGAGCACCAGTTCAGCCACCTGTGGGAGATGGAGGGTCTGGGTCGTGACGACGACCCGCCGCTGTCGCACGGCTTCAAGGTCGGGTTGGGCACCGTGGCGGTCGCCGCGCTGTACGAGCGGGTGCTCGACCGCGACCTGTCGGCCATCGACGTCGACGCGCTGGTCGAGGCGTGGCCCGGTCGCGAGGAGATGGAGCAGTCGGTCCGTGCGGCCCACGACCTGCTCGAGGACATGGCGGTCGAGCAGACCCTGGGCAAGTACGTCACCGCGGACCAGCTGCGCGAGCGCCTCGAGCGCCTGCGCGAGGTCTGGCCGCAGGTGCGCGGGCGCCTCACCGAGCAGCTCCTGCCCGCCGGGCAGCTCGAGCAGATGCTCCAGGCCGCCGGCTGCCCGACGAGGCCCTCGCAGATCGGGCTGGACATGGACGCCTTCCGCGCCACCTACACCCGGGCGCAGATGATCCGCACGCGCTACACCATCCTCGACGTCACCAGGGAGGCCGGGATCCTCGAGGCGTGCGTCGAGGAGCTGTTCGCGTCCGACGGCTTCTGGGCGGACGCGTCCCGCTACTGACGACGTCGGCTCCGCGCGACCGGCGGACCGGGATCAGCGCTCGCCGCCGAAGAACGCGCCCCACGGCATGTGCAGGGGGCGGCCGTCGACGATCACCTCGTACAGGTGGCGCACCAGCGGGAAGTCCTCGGGGCCGATGATCCGGCGCTCGGCCAGGGGCCCGAGCGCCGCGCCGATCACCGCGATGGCCGCTGCGCCCTCCAGCGTCGGATCGCCGAGCTGCTCGCGCGCCTGCTCGAACGGGACCCCGGCGCCGACCAGCCGGCCGACGCTGCGGTTGCGTCCGCTGGCGCTGGTCGCGTACAGGTCGCCCACGGCGGGCAGCGCGTGTGACGGCGCCTGGAGACCCGAGCGGTCGCGCAGGAGCCGTGCCATCTGGCCGATCTCGACCGCGCCCTGGGCGAACACCGCCGCCTCGTAGTTGCGGGTGCGGTCCGGCCCCTCCGCCTCACCGCGGGCCTCGAGCACGCCCTCGGCGACGCCGACACCGAGCGCGTAGCAGTTCTTCATCGACGCGCTGACCTCGGCACCGATCAGGTCCGTCGACGTCCACACTCGGTAGCAGTCGGTCCGGAACACGTCGGCCATGCGGTCCAGCGCGCACTGGTCCGGGCCGGAGAACAGCACGCAGGTGTCCCGGCCCGCGGCGACCTCCCCGGCGATCGACGGGCCCGAGATCGTCGACCAGGGGACGACCTCGCGGACCGCCGGCGGCACCGGTTCGGCCAGCACCTCCGTCAGGATGCGCAGGTTGCCGTGCTCGTCGGCGTCCATGCCCTTGGCCAGCGACAGCACCAGCTGCTCGGGCCGCAGGACCCGCGCGAGCTGCTCACCCGCCCACCGCACGCCGAACGAGTTCACGCCCGAGACCACGATCTCGGCGTCGATGACCGCGTCGTCCAGCTGCTCGAGCTGGTAGGCCTCCACCGTCGGCGGCAGGGCGCGCTGCAGGACCGGGTGCACGCCGTCGGCCCGGATGCGGTCGATGATGTCGCGGTCGAGGTGGGTGCCGACGAGCCGGACGGTGTGCCCGTTGGCGGCCAGCGGTGTGCTCAGCGCCGACGCCATGACGCCGGCGCCGAGCATGGTGACGACGGTCATGGCCACCGATCCTATGCCGCTCCCACCCGGCTGTCGGGAGCCGCCACCCGCGTGGCGTTGGCGCTGGCGTCGTCGGGCTGCCTGACCGCCTCGGAGCGGGCGGCCACGCGCGCCTGGAACTGCTCGACCTCCCGGGTGGTCGTCGCGTCGTCCCAGCCCAGGATCTCCGCCATGTGCCTGGCCACCGGCTCGGCGGCCGCGGCGCCGCCGTCGCGGACCTCGAAGTCGGTCCGGGTGCGTCGGGCCAGCACGTCCTCGACGTGCAGCGCGCCCTCGTGGGTGACGGCGTAGACGGCCTCGGCGGTCAGGTAGTGCTCGGCGCCGGGCAGCGGCTCGCCCAGCTCCGGGCGCTCGCGGATGAGGGCCAGCAGGTCCTCGGCCGTCGATCCGTAGCGGTCCAGCAGGTGCTCGACCGTGGCCACCGGCAGCCCGGCCCGCGCCGCGACCTGCTCGCGGGCGTTCCACATGCCGTGGTAGCCCTCCGCGCCCAGCAACGGGACCTGGTCGGTGACCGATCCGCGCTGCACCCCGAGCGCCGCGGTGGCGACGTCGACCGCGTGGGCCGACATCGGCCGGTACGTCGTGTACTTGCCGCCAGCGATGACCTGCAGCCCGGGGAGCGGCTCGTCCAGGCCGTGCTCCCGGGACAGGGCCGCGGTCGACTCGGCCGTGCCGGCGACCAGCGGACGCAGTCCGGCGAAGAAGCCGACGACGTCGTCGTGGGTGATGTTGGCGGTGAGCGTGGCGTTGACCCGCTCGAGCAGGTAGTCGACGTCAGCGCGGCTCGCCGCGGGGTGGGCCCGGTCGAGGTCCCAGTCGGTGTCGGTGGTCCCGATCAGCCAGAGGTGCTTCCAGGGGATCACGAACAGCACGCTCTTCTCGGTGCGCATGATCAGCCCGACGTCGGAGCTGATCCGCTCGCGTGGGACCGTGATGTGGATGCCCTTCGACGCGCGGACGTTGAAGGCCGGCTTGGCGCCTGCGAACTCGGCGATGTCGTCGGCCCACACGCCGCTGGCGTTGATCGTGTAGCGGCCGCGCAGGTCGAACCGGTCGTCGCCCTCGAGGTCGTGGACCTCCACGCCGGTCACGCGCTGGTTGGACCGCAGCAGGCCGGTGACCCGGACGCCGGTGGCGATCTGCGCGCCGTACCGCGCGGCAGTCCGTGCCACCACCATGGTGTGGCGCGCGTCGTCGACCTGGGCGTCGAAGTACCGGATGGCGCCGGTCAGGACGTCCTCGCGCAGTGACGGGACCAGCTGGCGCGCCCCCCGCTTGCGGTAGTGGCGGTGCCGTGGCACGGCACCCGCTCCGCCGATCGTGTCGTACAACAGGACGCCCGAGCCGATGTAGGCGCGCTCGAACGCGCCCTTCGTCAGCGGCATCAGGAACGGCACCGGCTTGACCAGGTGCGGCGCGAGCTGGCCGAGCAGCTGCTGCCGTTCGATCAGCGCCTCGCGCACCAGCTTGAAGTCGAGCTTCTCGAGGTAGCGCAGGCCACCGTGGATCAGCTTGCTGGAACGGCTCGACGTGCCCGACGCGAGGTCACGTTGCTCGACGAGCGCCACCGACAGGCCACGGGTCGCGGCGTCGAGCGCGATGCCGCATCCGGTGACGCCGCCACCGATGACGACGACGTCGAACTCCTCGTCACGCATGCGCTCCAACGCCCTCCGGCGCTGGTCAGGTCCGAGCTGGCTGCTTGGCACGTCGTCCTCCGCTCGTCGACTCCGGGTCGTCCCGCCGGCCGTCCCGCAGGGCACGCCAGGCGGGACGACAGACATCCACCTCGGTCATACCCGACAGCGCGTTGCCCGACCAGTCCGATATACGCGTGGCATCGACGTGCGCAGCAGGTCTGATGCGGGCCGGGCGGGGCCGGTACGGTCACCGGGGTCGGCAGATGGGCGGAGGATCATGGGCGAGGCGGTGCCGACGGCGCACGCCGACGGCGCACCTCGACCGGGCCTGATCGTCCGGTGACGTGCGAACCGTCCCCCCTCCGGGGCAAGCTGAGCAGCACGGGCCACGGCCGGCGGCCGGCGCACCCGCAGCACACGACCAGCGAAGGGTCGACCATGCGTGACCTGACCACGACCGACGAGTGGAAGGCCCTTGCCGCCCACGCCGACGACCTGGCGTCCGCCGACCTGCGGACGCTGTTCGCCGAGGACCCCCAGCGCGGCACCGGCATGACGGCCGACGCCGGTGACGTCCACCTCGACTACTCGAAGAACCTGCTGACCACCGAGACCATCGAGCTGCTGGTCGCGCTCGCCGGGGCGGCCGGTCTGGCGGACCGCGTCGCGGCGATGTTCGCCGGCGAGCACCTCAACAGCACCGAGGACCGCGCCGTGCTGCACACCGCGCTGCGCCTGCCCCGCGACGCGCAGCTGGTCGTCGACGGCCAGAACGTGGTCGTCGACGTCCACGAGGTGCTCGACCGCATGGGCGCGTTCTGTGACGACGTCCGTGAGCGGCGCTGGCGCGGCCACACGGGCGCGCCGGTCGCCGACGTCGTCAACATCGGCATCGGAGGCTCCGACCTCGGCCCCGCGATGGCGGCGACCGCCCTGGTCGACGTGGCCGACGGGCCCCGCACGCACTTCGTGTCCAACATCGACGGCGCCGACATCCGCCACACGCTGGAGGACCTGGACCCCGAGACCACGCTGGTCGTCGTGTGCTCCAAGACGTTCGGCACGCTCGAGACGCTGGAGAACGCCAGGGCGGCGCGTCGCTGGCTGACCGGTGCGCTGGGCGACAATGCCGTCGGCAGCCACTTCGTCGCGGTGTCGACCCACGCCGAGCGCGTGGCCGACTTCGGCATCGACACCGACAACATGTTCGGCTTCTGGGAGTGGGTCGGCGGGCGCTACTCGCTGCCGTCGGCCATCGGGCTGTCGCTCATGCTCGCCATCGGCCCCGAGCGGTTCCACGACATGCTCGGCGGCTACCACACCATCGACGAGCACTTCCGGACCACGCCGCTTGAGCGCAACGTGCCCGCGCTGCTCGGGCTGATCGGCGTGTGGTACCGCAACTTCCTCGGCGCCGCCAGCCACGCCGTCCTGCCCTACAGCGAGCACCTGGCCCTGCTGCCCGCCTACCTGCAGCAGCTCGACATGGAGTCCAACGGCAAGTCGGTCCTGCTCGACGGCCGGCCCGTCGGCCACGACACGGGCCCGATCGTGTGGGGCCAGCCGGGC
>CAYVGE010000046.1:0-21182 GCA_964450395.1 uncultured Actinomycetota bacterium | reverse complement strand
CGACGGAGACCCGGAGTACCTCGACATCACAGAACCCTGGTACTCGAGTCCGTAGTTGACCGGCTGGCTCACGGAGGTCGGTCGGCGGGCGGGTCCGGTCCGGTCCGGTCCGCCCGGACGATCCTTACCGCCGGTGCGTCTCGTGCATCCGGACGATGACGATGGCGCCGGACGCGGCGGTGAGCGCGGCGACGGTCCAGATCGCCGCGTCGGCGCCGAAGCTGTCGGCGATGACGCCGGTCAGCAGCGCGCCGACGGCGAACCCGGCGTCGCGCCACAGCCGGTACACGCCGACCGCGGCCGCCCGCCACGTCGGGTGGGCGACGTCGCCGACGGCGGCGAGCAGCGTCGGGTACACCAACGCCGTGCCGGCCCCGAGCGCGACCATCGCGGCCGCCCACGCCGCGAACCCGCCGGCCACCGCGATCGCGGCAATGGCGCCGGCCTGCAGGAACATCCCGGCCCCGATCAACGGTTTGCGTCCGACGCGGTCCGACCAGGCGCCGGTGGCCAGTTGCCCGAGGCCCCATACGGCCGGGTAGAGCGCCGCGAGGATCCCGATGCGACCGACGGACAGCCCGGCGGCGGCGAAGTACAGCGGCAGCAACCCCCAGGCCATGCCGTCGTTGAGGTTGTTGACCAGCCCAGCCTGCGACGCCGCCGACAGCGACGGCTGCCGCCACGACGTCTGCGCGAACACCGCGCCGGCGCCCAGCCCGCCGTGCAGATCCTCGGAGTGGGAGTCGTGCGTGGTCGCCTCGTACCGAGCGTGCCCGTGGGTCTCGCGCACCGCCAGCACCGACAGGCCGAGTCCGAGCCCCGCGCAGGCCAGCCCGAGGAAGAACGGCGCGGGTCGCAGCCCGGCGACGGTGGCGATCCACCCGGTCGCCAGCGCGGTCACCGCGACGGCGCCGTACCCGGCGGCCTCGTTCAGACCCATCGCCAGCCCGCGGCGGTCGGGACCAGCCAGGTCGATCTTCATGATCACCGTCGTCGACCACGCCAGCCCCTGGTTGACGCCCAGCAGCACGTTCGCGGCCACGATCCACGCCCACGTCGGCGCCCACATGATCAGCAGCGGGACCGGCAGCCCGACCAGCCAGCCAGCGATGAGCACCGGTTTGCGGCCGTAGCGGTCCGACAACGTTCCGGCGAAGAAGTTCGTGACGGCTTTGGTTGCCCCGAACGCCACGATGAACGTCAGCGCCACCGTGACGTCGCTCAGCCCGAAGGTCTGCTCTGCCAACAGCGGCAGCACTGTGCGTTCCTGGCCGAGCATCCCACCGACCAGCGCGTTGACGCCGATCAGCAGCGAGAACTGCGCCAGGTTCGCGCGCACCCCCAGCCGTGGTGACACGGTCGTCGCAGGCCGGGTCATCAGCCGCTAGCGGCGACCGTCGTCGCGAGCTGATCGGGTCCGGCGGTGGTCACGGTCACGTCGCGGTGGCCGCCGCGGCGCAGCAGGCTCGCGGCGGTCATGGCCCGCTGCCCGTGCCCGCAGTGGACCACCAGCCCATCGGGCAGATCGGCGACGGCGGCGCGCAGCGTCCCGAGCTCGCGGTGCAGCGCGTCGGGGACGTGGCCGGCGTCCCATTCGGAGGTCTGGCGGACGTCGAGCAGCCGCCGGTCGCCCACCTCATCGCCGGGATCGACGAGCGGGAGCGTGGCGACCTCGTGACTTGCGGCGGTCCACGCGGCGATCCCGCCGTCGAGCCGCCCGAGCAGCCGTTCGTAGCCGATTGTGAGCGCCTGGGCGACCAGGTCGCGCTCGTCCTGGTCGCCATCGATGACCACCACGATCGGGGCGTCGAACGGCACGATCCACCCGAGCCAGGTCGCGAACTGGCTGCGCAGCTCGATCGACACCGAGCCGGGCACATGGCCGGCCGCGAACCGGTCGATCGGTCGGGCATCGACCAGCACCGCACCGTCGTCGACCGCGTCAACCGCCGCCGCTACGGTCAACGGCCGCAGTCGGGGCAGGTCGCGGCCGTAGACGGTCGGGCCGGTGCGGTTGACCTCCCGCAGGTGCAGGAAGTACGGGGGGAACGAGCCGAGCCCACCGAGCAGCCGCGCGACGAACGCGTCCTCGTCGTCGGCCTGCAGCAGCGGGTTGGCGGTCCGCTCGTGGCCGATCGTGGTCGTGGCCTGCCCGTCCGTGCCGGCCGAGCAGAACGACCCGCCCCCGTGGGTCGGGTACACGGGCAGCTCGTCGGGCAGCGTGAGCAACAGTTGCGTGATCGAGCGATAGGCGGCGCGGGCCAGCGGGTGCGTCTGGTCGGCGGCGATGAGATCCGGCCGCGCGACCCCGCCCGCGATGAGCGTGCCTCCGGAGAACAGCGCGACCGGTGCAGTCCCATCCAACAGTAGGTAGGCCAGATGCTCGGGGGTGTGGCCCGGTGTTGCGATCGCGCGTAGTGTCAGCCCGCCCAGATCGACCTCCTCGCCATCGCCGACGCCCCGGTGGTCGAACGCGTAGCCGCCGGTGGCCGGGACGACCAGGTCGGCGCCGAGCGCGGCCAGCTCGCGGCCGCCGGACACGAAGTCGGCGTGCAGATGGGTCTCCGCCACCACCCGGATCCGCACTCCGAGTTCGTGCGCGGCGCGTTCGTACGGGGCGATCACCCGCTGCGGATCGACCAGCAGAGCACCGCCGTCTCCCAGGTCCACCAGGTACGCGCTGTTGCCCAGACCCGCGTCGGCGACCGCCACGACGTCGATCGGCATGGATCCGTTCCTTGCTCAAGCGTTCCTTTGAACAAGAGTATCGGGCCCCGGAGGCTGCTCGTCAAGCCAATGCTTGAATACCGCGGTACGCTCCCGTCACGAGGAAGGGTGTGCGGTGAGCCAGACGGGGACGAGAGCGGCCAAGGACGCGCTGTTCGACGGCTTCGCCGCCGTCGCCAAGGCGCTGTCCTCCGGCCGGCGCGCCGAGATCGTCGAACTGCTCGCCCAGGGCGAACGCACCGTCGAGCAGATCGCCGACACCATCGATCAGACCGTCGCCAACACCTCACACCACCTGCGCACCCTGGCGCGCGCCGGCCTCGTCACGACCCGACGGACCGGCACCTATGTCCACTATCGACTGGCGTCCGAGCGTGTCTACGACCTGTGGGCAGCGCTGCGCGACGTGGCCGCCGCGCACCTCGACGGCCTCGACGTACTGGCCCGTGGGTACCTTGGCGACCGCAGCCGACTCGAGGCGATCACCCGCGACGAGCTGCGCCGCCGGCTCGACCGTGGTGAGGTCACCGTCATCGACGTTCGCCCCCGCCCCGAGTACGACGCGGGCCACATCGCGGGCGCGCGCTCGGTGCCCCTCGACGAACTGGACGCCACCCTCGACAGCCTGACAGACGACCACACCATCGTCGCCTACTGCCGCGGCCCCTACTGCGTCTACGCCGATCATGCCGTCGCGACCCTGCGTCGCCACGGCCTGGACGCGGTGCGGCTCGAGGACGGGTTCCCCGAGTGGGCCCGCGACGGCGGCGAGATCACGCCGAGCATCCCTGGCAGCGCCTGACCAGGCGTGCCGGCCCGAGACGTGGGCGCCGCCCGACACGGTGCGTGGGACCAGCATCGAACCTCACCGCGCGGTACGTGCCCCCCAGGGTCATGCCTGCGCGCCCGACCGTCGCGGGAGACTGCTACCCGCGTCGCCCTGCGGATTCAGGCGTCCCTGGCGGTCTCGACCAGCGCGTCGACGAACGCGGCGGGTTGCTCGATGTGGGGCAGATGTCCGGCACCGTCGATGATCGTCAGCGGCCATCCCAACCCGGCACTGGCTGTCCGGGCATGATCGAGCGGCACCATCCGGTCATGGCTGCCCCACACGAGTGCGGTCGGGACGTCGATGCGTCCCAGGACGGCCTCGGGGATCCGTCTGGCTCCGGCCTTGATCAGCTGTCGCATCGTCCGCTTGACATGCGGGATGGACGCACGGGCGATCAGGTAGTCGTCGATGGACCTGTGGCGTTCGGCATCCTGCAGCCGCGTGCGGTCGGGATCCCGGTACGGCCAGCGGTTGAAGCGTTCCAGGCTGTGACGAGACGGCCGGGCGGTGAGGCGCAGCGCTGCCCACAGGAACGCGGGAGACGGACGGAACGGGCCGAGGCCGCTCGCGTCGACCAGCACCAGCCGCCGGAGGAGGTCGCCGTGCCGGGCTGCGAACCTGGCCGTGAGCGCAGCCGGCATGGAGTGCGCGATCACTATCGGCGGCTCGTCGCACGCCGTGGCGATGAGCCGCCGAAGCCAGCGTGCGAACCCCTCGGCGTCAACGGTGTCCATCGGTTCGGACGCTCCCAGCCCGGGGAGGTCGGGAGCGAGCACGCGGTATCGGCCGCACAGCTCGGGAAGCACTCGCCACCACAGCAGCGCACCGGCCTGGGATCCGCCATGGATGAGCAGCAGCGGCGGGCCCTGCCCGCCCTCGAGCATGGATGTGGCGATCCCGTCGACGTCGACTCGTCGTTCGTCGGCCGGGAGGTGCTGGAGCAGGTCGCCACGTGCGCTGGACTGCAGGTTCTGTGGCCGCATGATCGCTCCTTCGCTGATGCCGTGACCGTGAACCAGCACGTGCCGATCGTCCAGTACAGAATCTGGACGCCTGGGAAGAGACCGGCGGGAGCGCCGTCGCGTTGGCGGGGGGAGCGCACGATCAGTACTGGCCTGGCGCGACGGCGGATGGGACACTGCGATCGTGCGGAGTTACGGTCAGTTCTGTCCGATCGCTCGGGCGTCGGAGATCCTCGCCGAGCGTTGGACGCCGATCATCCTGCGCAACCTGCTGTACGGGTGCTCGACGTTCAGCGAGCTCGCGGCTGGCGCGCCGGGGATCTCGCGGACGCTGTTGTCGCAACGCCTGCGCGAGCTGGAACGGGCCGCAGTGATCGAGATCCTGCCCAAGCCGGACGGCAATGGCTCAACGTACGAACTGACGCCGTCGGGCCGCGAGCTGTGGAGGGTCCTGCAGGCGATCGGCGACTGGGGGGTCAAGTGGCTGGAGCTGGCGCCGGCGACCGCCAGCCCCGACGTGGTGCTGTGGCAGTGGTGCACCGGCTACCTCGAACGCGATCGGCTGCCCGACCGCCGGGTGCTGGTGCGCTTCGACTTCCCCGGCCAGCCGACGCCGCGGCACCGGCTGTGGCTGCTGGTCGACGGCGGCGACGCCGAGCTGTGCCATCAGCATCCAGGCTTCGACGAGGACCTGGTCGTGGTCGTGACCGACCCGCAGACGTTCGCCCGCTGGCACCTGGGACTCGTCGAGTGGGGCGACGCGCTGCGGGCCGGCGGGATCAGCGTCTCGGGATCACGTGACCTGGCGCGGGCGCTCCCGACGTGGAACCGCCGCCGCACACCCCCGCACGAACGACGACGTCCTGGTCTGTCCCCGGAACGCCGCGGGGTGACCACCACCCGCCACGCCCGCCCGACGGTGATCCCGGGGTACGCCGGCGACCTGCTGGAGCCTGGCGACGATGGCTACGACACGGCCCGGACGGTGTGGAACGGCCTCGTGGATCGCAGTCCCGCCTACATCGCCCGGTGCGGTGGCGTCAACGATGCGGTGGCGGCGCTCCGGTTCGCCCGGGAACGCGACCTTGGCATCGCGGTGCGCGGCGGCGGGCACGGCGTCGCCGGCACCGCGGTGTGCGACGACGGGCTCGTCATCGACCTGTCCGCGATGAAGGACATCGAGGTCCACGCCGCGGCACGCAGTGTCCGCACCGGACCAGGCGTGCTGTGGGGCGAGCTCGACGCGGCCACCCAGGCCTTCGGCCTCGCCACCACCGGCGGTGTGGTCAGCCACACCGGCGTCGGCGGACTGACGCTGGGCGGCGGCATCGGCTGGCTCATGCGCCGGCACGGCCTGACCATCGACAACCTGCGGGCCGCCGAGGTCGTGACCGCCGACGGCGCGGTCATCACCGCCAGCGCCGAGGAGCGTCCGGACCTGTTCTGGGGGTTGCGGGGCGGCGGCGGCGGCCTCGGCGTCGTCACGTCGTTCACCTACCAGCTCCATGCGGTCGGTCCCCAGCTGCTGGCCGGGCCCGTGCTGTGGTCGCTCGACGACGCTCCTGCAATCCTCCGCGGGTACCGCGACGTCGTCGCCGCTGCGCCACGCGAGGTCGCCACGCTCGTGACCCTCCGACGCGTGCCGCCACTGCCCGCCCTGCCGGCCGAACTGCACGCCCGTCCGGTGTGCATCATCACGATGTGCTACCTCGGCGACCCGACGGTCGGCGAGCGAGCCCTCCGGCCCCTGCGCGAGCTCGGCCGGCCCCTGGTGGATCTCGTCGACCACCGGGACTACACCGACCTGCAGTCGCTGATCGACGACACCGTGCCGCACGGGTGGCACTACTACTGGAAGACCGCCAACCTCCCACCACTGCGCGACGACCTCATCGACGTCATGGTCGAGCATGGCGCACGGAACCGGTCGCCCTGGTCGTACGCGGTGTTGTTCCACCTCGGCGGAGCGGTCGCAGACGTCGATGTCGACGCCACGGCGTTCGCGCAGCGAGACGTCGAGCACACCCTCAACATCAACGCCGTGTGGCTGCCCGACACGTCCGACGGGTCTGATGAGCTCTCGTGGGCACGGGACTTCGCCGCCGCGGTCCGTCCACACGCGACCGGCGCCTACATCAACTTCCTCGACCACGACGACCAGGCCCGAATCCCCGCAGCGTTGGGCGGCGCCCACGGCCGGCTGGTCGCTCTCAAGCAGCGGTACGACCCGAACAACGTCTTCGGCGGTAGCCACGGCCTCCGCGTGACCGGTGGCGGACGAACGCGCGGGTGACCGCGTTGCGTCGCTCCACGTCCTGCTCGTACCTCGGCCGCTCGTCGGTGAGGTGGCCACGGGCACGGGCAGCGACCTGGCGCACAGCCGCGGGGGAGCGGTCGAGCATCGCGGCGACCTCGCCGTGGGTGTAGTCGAAGACGTCGTGCAGCAGGAAGGCTGCGCGCTCCAGCGGGGACAGCCGCTCGAGCACCACAGGAACGCCAGGCTCAGGCTGTCGGCGAGCGCCGCGTCGTCGGCGGGGTCGGTCGTGTCGGTCGCGATCGGCTCGGGCAGCCATGGCCCGACGTGGGTCTCACGGCGGTGCTGGGCCGACCGCAGCCGGTCGACGCACACCCTGGACACGACCGTCGTCAGCCACGCCTCCGGGTTGTCGACCGGTCCGGTCGTTGCGCTCCCAGCGGACGAACGCCTCCTGCACGGCGTCCTCGGCTTCGCCGATCTCGCCCAGCATCCGGTAGGCGATGGCGAACAGCCGGCCTCGGTTGTCGGCGACGACCTGACTTGCGGTCATGCGTCGACACTGCCCTGCCGTTCCCCGGTGTCAAGGGACGTCGAGGCGCCATCGAGGCGGGCGAGCACCTCGCGCCAGCCGTCGCGCCTGTCGCCGAACATCGGCCGCCAGTCCGACGCCGCACGCAGCCGTCGGTTGGACACCCGCAGCGACCGCTGCTGGAATCGCAGCATGCCGCCGATCGCCAGCGCGGACGGTAGCACGCGCACCCGTCGACCGAGCAGCTCGCTGAGCAGGTCGACGTGCTCGGTGCCGGTCAAGGGCCGGTCCTCCACCACGTTGTACGGGCCGGCGTCCACGTCGAGTGCGCTGACCACCGCGGCCGCGGCGTCGTCGATGTGCACCCAGGGCCGGTACCCGTCAGAGGGCTCGGGCAGGGGGAACAGGCCCCGTCGGGCCACGCCGAGCATGTCCCGGACCTGCGGGGAGTCCGCGGCGTAGAACGCGCCGTAGCGCAAGGCGACCCCCACGCCTCCGCGCTCGGTGAACCGTCGTGTGTGCGCCTCGGCCGCAGCGACGGCGGCGGCGAACGCGGGTGGGTCCAGCGGGGCGCGCTCGTCGACCCACGCGGCGCCAGCGTCGGGGTAGATGAAGCACACCGCCTCCTGGACATAGCGGCGCGCACCGGTCGCCAGCGCGCCGTCGACCAGGTTGCCTGCCGCCTCGGTGCGGAGGCGGTCGGTGGTCCGCCACGCGGCGCGGCGCAGCATCCGCGATGTCGGCGGCACGGCGGTCGCCAGGTTGACGACGACGTCGTGTCCGTCGACCGCTGCGATCACGGCGTCGCGATCGAACAGGTCGACCGTCACGGGGGTCGCGCCCTGCTGGCGCAGCCCGTCCGCCTTCGCGGCGCTGCGTGCCACCGCCCGTACGTCATGGCCCCGGTCGACGAGCGCCGGCACCGCACGCCGGCCCAGGACCCCGGTCGCTCCGGCGACGAAGATCTTCATGGCCACACCTTTCGTGTCGTTCTCACCCCGTTCGACGAGGTGGCCCTGCCAGATGTGACATCGCATCGGGCCCACCGTTCGTGCGGTCCGGGCCGGGGCGGTCAGCGCGTTCAGCGCGGTCTTGGAGGGCGTGTACGCGGCTGACGCCAGGAGCCCCGCCAACGGTCCGTCCGGGTCGCTGGCGATGGTCAGCGACACCGAGATCTCGTGCAGGCCCGGCGGCGCCGACATCTGGGGCACCATGACCGAGCCGCTGCATGGAGCGTCGGCGCGGGTGACCGTGGGACCGAAGTGGGATGCGACGAGGACCACGAAGCCGGCGGTTGACGCCCCGCCGGACGACTGCGCATCCTCGTGATGTGATCGTTCCGCGAGGGCGTGGAGGCCGCGTGATGGCGCAGGACCGGTTCGACGTGATCGTGGTCGGCTCCGGGTTCGGGGGGTCGGTGTGCGCCGCGCGACTCGCCGAACGCGGCATGCGGGTCCTCGTGCTGGAGCGTGGCCCGTGGTGGGGTCCGCTGAATCGTCACCTGCCCGCGCCGGACCACCGGGAGTTCCCGCGGGGTGCCTTTGGTTCGCGCAAGCTGCTCCGTGGCGTGCGGTGGGCCCGCCGTGCCAGGCGCCGCGAATGGGTGCTGAACATCGACGGCCTGCTCGAGGCGCACCGCTTCCGACACCTGCTCACGGTCACGGCGAGCGGCGTTGGCGGTGGTTCACACCCGTGGACCGCGATCCTCGACCAGCCGTCGCCCGACTTCTTCGACGCCTACCCCGACGAGATCACGGACGACGAGATGCGCCCATGGTTCCGGCGCGTCCGTCAGATGTTGCAGCCGGCCCCGGTCCCCGAGATCCCCGAGAAGAACGACGTGTTCGCCCACGCGCTCAGACGGGCGGGGCTCGGCGAACCTGAGTACGCCGACCTGGCGGTGGCGTGGGGCAAGGATCCTCACCGCCCCGAGCTGGTGACCAACGCGGCAGGGGTGGACCAGTCGACCTCGACCTACCAGGGTGACGCGTTCATCGGCAGCCAGGATGGGTCGAAGGCGTCGCTGGACCTGACCTACATCCCAGTGGCGCTTCGCTACGACGCCGAGGTGCGGCCGCTCTGCGAGGTCACCTCGCTTGCCGAGGTGGCGGGTGGCGGGTATCGCGTCAACTACGTCGACCACCGCACCGCACAGCGGGTCGTCGAGGCCGCCCCCCGGTTGGTGCTCGCCGCGGGATGCCTCAACACGCTGCGCCTGCTGTTCGCGGCGCGGGACCGCGATCGCACGCTGCCACGCCTGCCGACCACGCTCGGGCAGCGGTTCTCGGTCAATGGTGACTGGCTGTCGCTGGTGTGGCGCAGCCGTGTGCTGGAGGACTCGACGTGGGGCACGTCGTTCAACGCGTTCACGCGGTTCACGACCGACGGCCGGTACCGGTTCCTCGCGGGGGAGGTGGGCGTCCCCGGCGCCCTGCCGGTTCCCTGGCCGCTGCGCTCCTGGCTGCGACGCTCCACCTTCCTGTTCGCGATGGGGCGGGACGAGCCCAACGCGACGGTCGGGTTCGATGGGACCGGCATCACGACCTCCATGCGTCGGTCGCTGGCCGCCGGCCTGTTCGACGACATCGAGGAGGCCATCGGACGGATCGCGCAGCACTACCAGGCCAGGCGGCTGATCCCGCCCCGTGGACGCATCCGGGAGGGCCTGTTCACGGTCCACCCCATGGGGGGATGCTCGATCGGCGCGTCGCCGGAGGCCGGGGTCACGGATCACACGGGGGAGGTGTTCGGCCACCCCGGGCTGTACGTGGCTGACGGGTCGTTGTACCCGCGGTCACCCGGGATTGCGCCGAGCATGACCATCGCCGCCGTCGCCGAGCGTCAGGCATCCCTCATCTCGTGACGGCATCCATCGTGCCGCTCAGTCGAGGAGTGCACCCTCGACGAGTCATGGGTTGTGCCGGTCATGGCGTGTCCTGTTCAGCGTGGATCGGGTTGCTCCACCCGCCCCGGGGAGGTCATCGCTTCCGCAAACGGTGCAGAGGGCGAACGGACGTGGGCCCTCACTGGGCCGGGGTGATGTTGCGGTTGATGCGGAACAGGTTGTCGGGATCGTACGTCGCCTTGACGCGGGCGAGGCGGCTGAGGTTGGTCCGGTAGCTGTCGGCCACTCGCTGCGGGCTCTCGTCGGCGGTCTGGAAGTTGACGTAGTTGCCGCCGGTGGAGAACCGCTGAAGTGCCTGCCAGGCGGTTCGGGTCCACTCGCGGTTGGCGGCGGTGGCTGTGCTGTCGGGCGCGGACATCGACTGGACCACGCAGGCGAACGCGGCGTCGCGGTTGCCGACGGCGCCGTCGTCCTCGTCCCGCTCCCGCAGGGCACCGTCGAGGTGGAACAGCACGATCTGGTTCGCCGGCGCTTCCAGACCGTCGAACTGGGCGCGGAACACGTCGAGCATCTCGTCGGACAGGCCGGGCAGGAACTCGGACTTCCAGTAGTAGTGCATGCCCTTGGGCTGGGTGGCGTCGAGCATCGCCTGCTGCGCCACGTACGTCTTGCGTTGGATCAGATCCGCCCACGGTGTGCCGTACGCGCGGACGGCGGCGAGGTCGGTCTCGGCCTGCTGTTCGGTGCCGGTGTGGTTGACGACGAACGCGACCATCGGCTTGCCGTGCTTGTCGTGCGGCAGCCACGGGGCGGGTGGAGCGTTGCGCATCAGCGCGGCCATCGTCAGCTGCCGTGGTGCCTGTGCCGTGACGTCCTTGAACAGCTGCAGCGCGCCGTCGGCCTCGTCGGCGGACCAGGCGATGAGGCCGGCGGTGACGTCCGGGCCGATGTCGTGGAGTGCGAACGTGAACCGGGTCGCGACGCCGAAGTTGCCTCCGCCGCCGCGGACCGCCCAGAACAGATCGGCGTGTTCGGTGCGGGAAGCGCGGTGCACCTGGCTGTCCGCGGTGACCAGCTCGATCTCCAGCAGGTCATCGACCGTCCAACCGAACTGTCGGGTCAGGTAGCCGAAGCCGCCCCCGAGCGTCAACCCGGCGACGCCGGTCTCGGACACGAAGCCGAGTGTGGTCGCCAGGCCGTGCGCCTGGGTCGCGCGGTCGACGTCGCCGAGCCTGCAGCCGGGTCCGACGGTCACGGATCTGTTGGGCACGTCGACCTCGACGGCGTCCATGCGGCCCATGTCGAGGGTGACACCGCCATCGTTCAAGGCCAGCCCGGCGATGTTGTGCCCGCCGCCCTTGATCGACAGCGCGAGGCCGTTGTCGCGGACGAAGGCGACCGCGCGCGCGACGTCCTGGACGGTCAGAGGTTGGACGACGACAGCTGGCCGCGTGGTGATCATGCCGTTCCAGATCGCTGTGGCGTCCTCGTACGCGGGGTCACCAGGAAATGCGAATGATCCTCGGATCTCGTGTCCGAGGATCTCCCACGTCTCCCGGGCGATCGTTCTGCTGTCCCCGTCGGCGGTTCGTACGTCGAGCGTGGCCGTCGTCGTCATGGTGCTGCTCCCGGGTCGTCCGCCGTGCGATGGGGGAGAACGTAGGGAGACCCCGATCGGCTGTCATGACCTGTACTGATCGTTTGGTCGAATCGGAGCAGGGGGTCAGACCTGACTATCGACAGCGACCTGCTGCGGCGGTTAGCGTCTGAGCCGTGCCTGCTTGGCCGCAGCCGCCGCTGCCCGCTCCGCTTGCCGCCACCGCGCATCGGGTGTTCGTTGGCCGGCGCCCTGAGCTCGACCAGATCGAGTCGGTGTGGGGGCAGGTCGAGCGCGGCGCGCCGCAGACGATCTTCGTCGGCGGCGAGGCAGGGTCTGGCAAGAGCCACCTGATTGCGGAGGTGGCCCGGGCGTTGCATGCGCAGGACGTGGCGGTGCTCCTCGGCTCGTGCTCCCCGGACCTTGGTGTGCCGTTCCACCCCTTCACCGAGGTGCTCGACCAGCTGCTCGCGGGCACGGACCCCGGCGCTCTGACGCGCATGGTCCCGAGCGCGGTGGGAGCGCTCGGCAGGATCACGTCGCGTGTCGGCCGCCACGCCGACGATGTGCCCGCGCTGTCGAACCAGGACCACGAGCAACGGCGCGAACTGCTCGACGCCGTTGTGTCGCTGTTCACGTCGGTCGCCGCCGACCGTCCCGTGGCCGTCCTCCTCGAGGATGTCCACTGGGCGTCGGCTCCCGCGCTGCTCCTGCTCAACCACGTGGTCCGGTCGGCCTCGCGTGGGCGGCTGCTGGTGGTCTGCACCTTGCGGGACACCGCGCCGGATCGGTCGCAGGCGCTGGTGTCCCTGATCACGGACGCGTACCGCGCGCCGAACGTCCATCGCATCGACCTGGGAGGGTTGGCAGCGGCCGACGTGGCGGCGTACCTGCATGCGGACGGCGGCGTTGATCGCGGGGACGTGGAGGAGGCCGCGAGGCTGCTTGCGGCGCAGACCGGCGGCAACCCCTTCTTCCTCCGCGAGCTGTGGCGTGACCTGCAACGGCACGGCGGACTGGCGGCGCTGCGGTACGGAGCGTTCACGACGCCGCGCACGGTCCGCGACACGCTGGAGAACCGGATCCGCTCGTTCGCGCCCGCCGAACGCGAATGCCTGGAGCTCGCTGCGGTCATCGGCGACGCCTTCGAGGTCAGCGATGTCGCTGCGGCGAGCGGCTACCCCCGCACGAAGGTGATGGAGGCGCTGGACCAGGCGAGCGAGTACGGCCTGCTCAGCTACGATGCCCGTGCGGGCGCCTACGCGTTTCAACACGCCCTCGTGCGGCAGGCGGTCCGCGACGGCCTCACACCGTCCCGGTCGGCGACGCTGCATGCGCGACTGGCCGAGGTGATCGAGCCCAGGTCGGCGTCGCAGCCAGCGCTGGCCGCGGTGCTCGCCCGGCTCTACGACGGCGCCGCAGCCCTGGGCTACGACGACAAGCGCGTCACCCACCTGGCCAGCGCGGCCGCCCAGGCACAACGCAGCCTCGCCCACGAACAGGCCGCCGCGCTGTGGGAGCGCGCCGCGCGGGTCGATCCCGCGGACCGCGCCAGAGCCGAGCGGTACCTGTTGGCCGCGGCCGACGGTCATCTGCTCGCCGGCGACTTCGGCCAGGCCCGCCGCATCTACCGTGAGGTGGCGTCTTCGTCGGATGACCACACCGCGCTGCGAGCGGCGATCGGTCACGAGAACGCGTCGTGGCGTCCCGGGCTTCCCGGTCGAGAACCGCTCGACGTGCTCACGCGGGCGCTCGGGCGCATGCCGCCGGACCCGACCGATCCGCTGTATGTTCGTGCGCTGGCGTCCAAAGGTCGAGCCCTTGCGTTCTGTGGGGAACTCGCTGCGGCCGGAGGCGTCAGTTCCCAGGCGATCCGGATGGCCAGGCGCCTGGGAGACGACGACCTCGTCGCCGAGGCGCTGGCCGCCAGCCTCCTGCAGGCGATGAGCACGCCGGGCGACCTCGCGCTGTACCACCAGCGTGCGCTCGAGCTCCGCCGGATAGCGATCGCAACTCGTGACTACGACAAGCTGGGACCAGCCGGGGCCTATCGCGCGCTCACCTCCTACAAGGCCGGAAATCCCGACGGCTGGCACGCGGGACTCGAAGACCTACGGCTCGCCGTAGCGAAGACCGGACAGCCGTTCTGGAAGTGGGTCGTCGGCTGCCACGAGCACTGCCGCCAGTTCATGGCGGGCGACTTCGCCGCGGCCGAAGCGACGGCGGAGCGGATGCGCCGACTCGGCACGACGTTCGGCGCCGACGACACCGACGGCCCGTACGGCATCCAGATGTTCATGCTGCGGCGGGAGACCGGCCAGATCGCCCAGCTCAGGCCCCTCGTCCCCGACACGCCCGACGAGACCGAGACCTGGCTGCCGGGCCTGCTCGCCATGTACACCGAGCTCGGCATGGATGCGCCGGCGCGCCGGCTGCTGTCGGACCTGTTGCACGGCCTGGACGACGCCGACCGTGCCACCGCCGTGTGGCCCGCCGTCGTCGCGTTCCTCTCGCAGGCCGCGATCCGCCTCGCCGACGACAAGGCCCTGGATGCCGTCGAGCCACTCGTCGCCGACTACGACGGCTACAACCTCGTCGTCGGTCAGTGCGTGACCGTCCTCGGCAGTGCCGACCTGCTACGCGCGCAGATCCGCGCGCTGCGTGGCGACGCGAACGCGGCGGAGGCGCACTTCGAGCGGGCGCTGGCGCTCGACCGGCGCGTCCGCTCGGTCGTCCACGAGGCCGAGACCTTGGCCCGCTACTCGATGTTCCTCGACGAGCGTGCCGGGCGCGGAGACCGCCGACGCGCGACGCAGCTGCGTCGCGAGGCCAGTGCGCTGGCCGAGCCGCGCGGGCATCAACGGGTCCTGGACCTGCTCGCCACAGCGCTCGCATCGCCGCCGCTACCGGACGATCTCACCCCGCGCGAGCTCGATGTCCTCCGGTTGCTCGCCGAAGGCGCGAGCAACAAGCAGATCGGCGAGCGGCTCTACATCAGCCAGAACACCGCTGCCAACCACGTCCGCAGCATCCTGACCAAGACCGGCACGTCCAACCGCACCCAGGCGGCGATCTACGCCGCCGGGGAGGGGTTGATCACGCCCGTTGCGGCACGTCCACCGTCGCGTCGGGCAGCAGCCGGCCGACGACCTCGGTGACCTCGTCCGCAGGGATCCCCGCACGGACTGCGGCACGCTGGATCGCGTCGGCCGATGGCGCCTCGTACAGGCAGTAGGTCTTGCGCTTGTCTGCCGACAGGAACGAGTAGAGCCAGCGGACACCCTCGTCGGCGTTCACACGGTTGATCCCGTCGGCGACCTCGAGCGTGACATCCAACTCGTCGGCGAACCGACGTTCGATCATGAACAGAGGCATGGGCTCGACCTGCTGAGGTGTGCACGCGCCGGTCAACCCTAGGGCTGGAACCTGCTGCGCGCCAGTGGAAACGCCGCAGCCGGTTCACCGGAACTGACCGGCGCGTGCGTCCGTCCCGTCGGCGGCGCGTCCGTACCGAAGTCGTCACGGGACGCGCTGAGCACGGGAGGGTGGGCACGGCCGCCTGCCCAGGGGCTGTGTGGCCCGGCCGTACCGGGACGTGTGGCCTGCCGCGCCGGGTCACCAACGGCGACGGTCGTGACGCCGGCCCGTCGGGTCCGAGCGTTGCAGTCGCCGAGCGGTGGACTTGAGGGGATCGGAGCAGCAATGACGCGCATCCTGCTGGTCGACGACCACGACATGGTTCGCGAGGGGCTGCGCGCCTGGCTGGACAGAGAACCCGATCTCGACGTGGTCGCGGAGGCACGCACGGCTGCGGATGCGCTCGAGCGTGTGCGGTCGGCCCGTCCCGATGTCGTCGTGCTCGACGTTCGGCTGCCGGACCGCTCCGGCGTGGAGGTCTGCCGTGACATCCGATCCGAGCACACCGATGTGGCGGTGTTGATGCTCACGTCGTCCTCCGACGACCAGGCACTGTTCGACGCGATGATGGCAGGCGCGTCGGGCTACGTGCTCAAGAAGATCCGCGGCAACGGCCTGGTCGAGGGTGTCCGCAGGGTCGCCGCCGGCGAGTCGATGCTCGACCCCGCGCTCATTGCCGTGGTGCTGCGCCGGGTCCGCCGCCCCGTGACCGACGGTGCCGCCTGGCGTCTCACAGCAACCGAGTCGCGCATCGTCGAACTGGCGGCCGATGGCGAGACCAACCGGGGGATCGGTGAACGGCTCGGCCTCGCCGAGGAGACGGTCAAGAACCACTTGGTGTCGATCCTCGCCAAGCTGCAGCTCCCACGGTTGGATCGTATGCCGGGTTGCATGCATCGCTCCTCGCGGCGGTGAACGAGACGGTGATGCTTCGAATCCTGCCGCGGACCGCCGTCAGCTGGCGTGCGGCCGGCACCGGTGGGTTGCACCGACGAGGACGTCGACGATGCCGACGATGCGACGTGAGTGCCAGGAGACACGTGAATGGCAGGGGCGCGCGCCGACCGGTCGCAGGTTCCGCAACGTCGACGAGGTGTACTCTTCACCATCCGCGACGGGCGCATCGCGAGCGCGTGGGGCTTGGAGGACAGCGATCGGCGACGGCGCCAACTCAGGCTCTGAACCGCCCGATGAAGGGCCTCCTGCCCGATCCGGCGCCAGACGCTCACCGGCGCAAAGGTTCCACTTCGGGCTGTCGGAAGCCGGCGCGGACACGACCCGCCGCGCCCAGTCAGCGCAGCAGCTCGCAGACAGCTGTCTCCTGCATCTCCCGCATCTGCGCCAGCAGTTCGCCCTCCGGCGCTGGGATGTTCAGCGACGTCGTGACGGCGCGGCGACCGTCGCGGGTTGCTGCAGCGAACTGGACGTAGCCGGGGAAGTTCCCGGTGTGCCCATACACCGTCCCGCACCTGGTGCGGTACCGGAACACGGCGAGCCCCGCAGCGTTGCGACCGGGACCCGGCGGGCTCGACTCGCCGCCCCTGACGAAGCGCAGCTGTCGGGCCTTGACGGACCTCGGGAAGAGTTCCGGCGCGAGGTAGGCACCGATGAACGTGCCGAGATCCTTCGGCGTGGAGACGATCGCACCAGAGGCCCAGGCTCCCGACGGGCTCAGCAGGGTGCTCACGTCCTGGGGCGAGCTGCCGGGTTCGACGACGTACCCGTGGATGTACGGCCGCGGCAGGGGTGGCTGTGACGGGAAGCTCGTCCGCCGCAACCCGAGCGGTTCGAACACGATCCTGCGCAGCAGTCGACGGTAGGGCAGGTGGGTCACCCGCTCCGCCATGAGGCCGACGACGATGTTGTCGGTGTTGGAGTACTGGTACTGCGTGCCCGGCGTGAACTCGAGCCCGTCGCCGGCGACCCAGCTGATGATCGTTCTGGGGGACACGTACCCGCCGGGATCCGTCTCGAACTGCTCCAGGAACCCGTCCGACTGCGTGTAGTCCGGCAGCCCACTCGTGTGGTTGAGCAGCTGTCGGAGCGTGACGCCATGCCACCGTCGAGGCAGGTCCGGCATGACGTCGCCGATCTGGTCGCGAAGCCTCAGCCGGCCCTCCGCCACCAACCGCAGGGCGACCGCTCCGCTGAAAGCCTTCGCCACACTGGCGATGCGCATGTGATCGGTCGCCCGCGGGATCCTGCCGGTCCGGACGTTCGTGGTGCCCGCAGTCAGGACCTGCATGTCCGAGCCGCGCCGCAGGGTGACGATCGCGCCGGGAGGGCCACCGTCGGCGGCCACGAGCGCGTCGAGCTGACGCTGGAGCGTCGGCTGCCCGGCGGACGCAGGCGGTCCCGCGAGGATCGTCACGCTGACGACGAGCAACGCCACGAGCCAGAGGCGGCCGAAGCGGCCGACGGCGTGGGTGGGGCGGCCTGGCCTCATGACTGCGCTCCGTGCGTCTCGTCCCGAGAGTCTGACGGGGCCATCCCGGCGTGACAACTGCATTCTCGGGCAGGGAGCGGGCGCCGACGGCGTCGTGGCCTCGACCACTGCCACGAGACGTGACGCCTTCGGAGCGCTGGCGTCACGCGTTCGCCCCCCGGCCGTGGAGCGCGATCGCAGGCTGACCCTCAGCTGCGCCGCCGACGACACGGGCACTGCATGCGGGACGCCCCGCGAGGTCCAGGCGGGGCGCCAGCAGGGCCGCTACTCGCGTGGACTGTCCGCAGCCTTGCCGGCACCATCCCGTCCGCAGGACCTTCACGCCACCCTACGCGCCGCACGGGCCGCCGCAGCGTGCCGCGGACACCCGCCGGTTGTGGCCGGGCGTTGCGGTGCTGGCCGGTCGCGGCGTCGGCGGTCACAGCTCAGCACCTGGTCACAGATCGAGTTCGCCGTCCATCAGGTCGCGGCACACGTCCCGTAGCTTGCGGTTGTTGTTGCGGGCGTGGCGGCGCAGCAACTCGAACGCCGCCCGGGGAGGCATGCCGTGGCGCTCGACGAGCACGCCTTTGGCCTGCTCGGTCAGGACCCGGCTGTCGAGCGCACGTTGCAGCTGTTCGGATCGGCGTTCGGCCTCGAAGATGGCTCGTTCCTGCAGGATCCCGACGGCGGCGACGTCGGCGAGCGCCTGTCCCAGACGGACCTCGTCGGACGCGAACGCCCTCGGCTCGCTGCGATACATGTTGAGCGCGCCGAGGCGGTCGTCCCGCAGCTGGAGTGGGAACGCTGCCGCCGACCGCATCCCGAGGTCGATGATCCGCGGCGTGAACTCCGGCCAGCGGTCGCCACACCGCTGGAGGTCCTCGGCCATCACCTGTGCGCCGGTCAGGTAGGCCTCGAGGCACGGGCCCTGCTCGAGGCTGATCTCGAACTTCTCGATGTTGAGCATCTCTTGTGAGGTGGCGGCGGCCAGTGCCAGAGCCCCGTCGGGGGACTTCAGCAGGACGCCGGCGGTGTCGGCCACGAGCAGATCGCTCGACCGGTCGACCAGGAACTGCAGGAAGTCCCCGATGTCATACCCGCTGGCCAGCGTGTCGGCCAGCTCCACGAAGGTGTCGAGCAGCAGATGTGACGCATGTCCAGTGGTTGCCACAGCACTCCCTCCAACGCTGCGACCGACGGCTGCGATGCTACCTGAGCACGTTGAGCGGACCATCGTCACCTGCTGGGCAGGTTTGATGCGCCGTCGCTGCAGATCGGACGCTGGCCGACGCGCTTTGCTGGAGAGCTGCGGGTATCCGGGTCGCACGCACATTCGGCACGAGGCCGCCGAGGAGGCGGTTGTGCACTCCGCGACCCGTGATGTGATGAGGTGCCTGGAGGGGAGGAGGTCGCTGTTCGGCATCGCGCTGTGGGCGGTCAGCTCCCAGGGATGGGTCCCGCTACCTCGTCATCCGACGACCTGGTACTGCTTGGCGTCCGCGCGCTTGAGCTCGAGGCCCAGGCCGGGCCGCGACCGGTCGGGGACGAGGCAGCCGTCGACCAGGTCGGGGCGACCGTCGAAGAGCATCCGCTCGATGCGGACGTGGTCGTGGAAGAACTCGATGTGGCGGAAGTGCCACTGCGCCGTGCAGACGTGCGCGCTGATCGTTGGTGCGCAGTGTGCCGACAGGTCGATGGTGTGGGCGTCGCACAGGGCTCCGACCCGTTGGAAGCCGGTGATGCCGCCGCAACGGGTCACGTCGGCCTGGAGGCAGTCGACGGCGCCGGCGGCGAGCATGTCGCGGAAGGTCGGCAGGTCGTAGCCGTACTCTCCGGCAGCGATGTCCATCATCCCGGGTCCACGGTCGCGCAGGAGCCGTAGCCCCGCGGGGTCATCGGACGTCACCGGCTCCTCGAGCCAGCGGACGTCGAGGTCGGCCAGCCGCCAGGCCATCGCCAGCGCCTGTTTGCGGGTCCACGCGCCGTTGGCGTCGACGTACAGCTCGACGTCGTCGCCGATCGCGTCCCGGGCCGCGGCAACGCGGTCGGGGTCAGCGGGTGTGTCGCGGCCCACCTTCATCTTGACCCGCGGGATGCCCTGGGCGACCCAGCCGGTCAGCTGGTCACACAGCTGCCCGACGGTGTAGGAGGTGAAGCCGCCGCTGCCGTAGACCTCGACGCGGTCGTGGAAGGTGCCGAGCAGGTTCGCGACCGCGGTGTCGAGCAGGCGGCCCTTGAGGTCCCACAGGGCGATGTCGACTGCCGAGATGGCGGTCGACGCGATGCCGGGCCGACCCAGGTTGCGGATCGCGCCGACCATCGCGGCCCACGCGTCACCGACGTCCAGCGCGTTGCGCCCGACGACCGCGTCGGCGAGCTTGTCGGCGATCAGCGTGGCCACCGACCGGTGCGCGTACGTGTAACCGAGACCGGTGCGCCCGCCGGCCGAGACCTCGGCGACGACGATCGTCACCGAGTCCCACTGCAGCGTCCCGTCCGATTCGTGCCCATCGGTGGGGATGTCGTAGGCGGTCACGTCGACCGACTCGATCGGGACCGTTGCGCCGTCGCCGTCGGGTTTGCCGCCCATCGGGCGCCCGGGCTGGTCCAACCGGCTCACTTCCGCCCGGGCAGGAACTCCTGCACCTTCTGCCTGGCGCCCGTCTTGACGAGGTGCCAGGCGTCGGCATCACCCTTGACGATCGCCTGTGTGGCCTGCTTGATCTGCTCGGGCGTCGCGTGCGGCGGGATCGGCGGCACCTCCGGGTCGCACAGGGCGTCGATCAACGTCGGACGGTCGGCGTTGAGCGCACGGTCCCACGCGGATCCGATGTCGTCCGGTGTGTCGACCCGGATGCCGTCGAGACCCAGCAGGCGTGCGTAGTCGGCGTAGTCGATGCTCGGCAGCACCTGCGTCTGCTCGAACTTCGGGAACCCGCCCATGGCGCGCATCTCCCACGTGACCTGGTTGAGGTCGTTGTTGTGCAGGATCAACACGATCAGCCGGGGGTCCTGCCACTCCTGCCAGTACTTGGCGATCGTGATCAGCTCGTTCATGCCGTTCATCTGGAACGCGCCGTCGCCGACGCACGCGATGACCGGCCGGTCGGGGTGACCGAACTTCGCGCCGATCGCGTAGGGCACGCCGGGCCCCATCGTCGCCAGCGTCCCCGACAGCGACCCGCGCATCCCCTCGCGGAACACCAGGTACCGCGCGTACCAGTTGGCGACCGACCCCGAGTCGCCGGTGACGATGACGTCCTGCGGCAGGCGTGGCGACAGCTCCCAGAACAGCCGCTGCGGGTTGACCGGGTCGGCATCGGTGTTGGCCCGCCGCTGCAACGTCGCCCACCAGTCGGAGACGTTCTGCTCGATGTCGTCGCGGAACGACCGGTCCTCCTTGCGTCGCAGCTTGGGCAGCAGCGCCTGGAGCGTCAACTGCGCGTCGCCGACCAGCAGCGACTCCATCGGGAAGCGCATCCCGATGTACTTGGCATCGATGTCGATCTGCACGCCGCGGGCCTGCTCGAACGGCGGCAGGAACTGGCTGTAGGGGATCGACGACCCGATCATCACGAACGTGTCGCA
>CAYVGE010000045.1:0-21234 GCA_964450395.1 uncultured Actinomycetota bacterium | reverse complement strand
TTTCGCCCTGCTGTTCGGCAACTCCTGCATCGGCCCGTTCCCGACGTGAAACGTCAGCCGCTATCGGACAGTGTGCCGGGTTGACCTGGCGGCGATCGGCATGTGCCTTGCTCTGGCACGATGCCCCGACCATGGCCGCAGTGCGCCGAATGTGCCTCACAGCAAAAGGCACAGAATTGGCAGTGATCGTCGACTTCGATGTCCAAGGTGCTACCGCGGACGAGCTCTACGAGGTGGAGCGGCTGACCGTAGCCAGAGGGGAGGCGGCGGCGCTCCGCCGTACGGCGGGTGCATGTTCCTTGCGGTGACGTCAAGCGACGATGGGTTCCGGTTTTGTCTCCGCGTGGCGAAGCGCCGAAAACTTCCACGACGTCATAGAGAGCATGCTCGGGCCGGATCTTGCCTCTGTTGGGCTGACGGCCTTGAACATCAAAGTCTCGCCTGCGGTGTTGATGGCGATTCCTAGCGCTCACTGAGAACCGCCTGGCGTGATTATCCGGCGCCGGCAAAGGAGCGGGAGCGTCGCACCCGGTCGCAGTACAGCCGATCGCGGCAGGATCCGCTGCGACGGTGACGTGCCTCAGGTTCGGGTGTGTACCCGCGGCACATCGGCGATGTCGACGACGAGCGCCGAGTGGTCGGACAGGCCGAGACGGCGCCATTCGTGGGCGTACGCGCAGGCGGGCACCTGCAGACCCCGCACGAGGACGTGGTCCAAGCGCCATCCGCCCTTGTCGTCGGGAAACGTCCACGTGCGCTGCGCTGACCCAGCGGCCAAGAACGGGTCGGTCCACCCGTGTTCAACGCGCAGGGTGTGAACCAGCGCACGTTCGGCGGCGTCCCAGCGCTCGCCGCGGTCGGGGCGCAGCTTGCCGTTCGAGCGGTACGCGAACGTCAGCACCGACCCGTCGGGCAGGTCGCGACGCGGGGTGTTGAGGTCACCGCACAGCACGATGCGATCGCGGGCGACGACGTGCGCGTACATCGCCTCGTGCGTCCGCACCTTCGCCAGGCCCGGCGACGGCGCAATCGGCGAGTGGACGTTGACGACGTCGATGCCGGCGACAACGACGTGGACCGCTCGCTCCGGCCATGGCAGCAGCTCGTCGATGGGGACACGCGCCACGGGCGCGCGAGCGGCGGTCAGGACGCCAAGGCGCCGCCTCGCCGGCGGTCGGCGGTCATCGAGCGGGGTCGCCGAGTGACGCAGGCCGGCGCGGGCGAGCGCCTCACGCCACTCCGGCAGGGAGTTGAGCGTGACCTCCTGCAGGCAGATGACGTCGGGCGCCAGGGCGGCGAGCACGGCAGCTTGCTCAGCAAGCCGCGCACGTCGCGCCGCGACGTTCCACGAGACGATCCTCACGGCGACCGAGGCGCGCCCGAGCGCGACGGCGCCGGCGCGCCGCTTCCGCCGCGGTATCGCAGCTGCGAAGGAACCGCGTCACCATCCGTCAAATCCCGCCACCCGTGGCGGCCGTCGTGGGAGTCGTGCGGCGTCCGTAGCCGCGAGTGTCGACGGGTCGCGTGCGGGACCCCGCACGCGGCGCCGTGACGGCTGTCTCGCGCGAGCGCCCCGCCAACCTGCTGCAAGCTGCGGCCGACGTTGTAGCTACGCATGTCTGCTCCCTTCGTCATCTGGTCCGGGCACACGTCGTTCCCGCGTCGTGCCCATGGGACGCAGTAACGCCCACGAATCCATCACCCGAACCCAACGCAAACGCGCCCGGCCCCCGACCGTTCGTTCTGTGGCGCGCTCGATGCTCTCATATCCCCGGGTATCTGCAGTCGTGACAGTGCCGGGTGCATCGTGACCAGCGTGGTGGGCGGCTGAGCGATCTATGGGCCGATCTCGAGTGGCGGCTCACGGTCTCGTGCCGGGCTGCGGAGTCGCGTGACGTGTCGCAGTCTCATGTTGGTGTCGGGCGACTGGTCGACGGCGAGCGCGTGGCCGCGGCGTTGGCCTATGGCATCGATCCACGCGCGGTCGTGGGGGCGTAGATGCGGTTGGACAGTCGCCCGCGGGACAGCGCGAGGTACGCGCGCTCGGCCGTCGTCGACCCTGACGGCGCGAAAGGGAGCATCTGCATAGTGCTCCTCGCGTCTGACGAGACGGCGCCTGACACGCTCGTAGCGCTGCCTGGCCGAGCTGTCGGTCCGCAATGTCGCGATCGCCAGGATGTGGTCGACCTCGGCAGCGTCCGGCCCGAGCGCGTGCAGGTGCACGTCGCGCGGTGGAAACTCTCGACTCCGGAGCGCGCATGGTGTGTGGGAGGACTACCATTACCTATGCGCGACACTCGGCTCGGAGACAGAGCCACGATGGTGACTACCCAGCGGATCTTCGCGGTGATCGTCGTGGCGGTCTTGGGGTTCTTCAGTCTGCCGCTGGCGGCATGGATGCTGGACGGACGCTCCTTCACCGAGAACCTGATCATCCCCTTCCAGCTGCTCGTGATGGCGCTGGTCGGGGCGGCACTCGCGTGGTGGTTACCCGCTCTGGCGCGGCCCGGAGACCCGGAGAGGACACGCCTGCTGAAGGGCGCGGGGTGGGGACTGCTCGCCGGCGTCATCGGCCTGATCATTTCCTGGTTCCTGCTGTCTGGATTCGGCGGCGCTTGAGATTTACTTACACAAGGGCGCGTACCGCTGCGTGCGCGAAGCCGTACGGATGCGGCATCGCGTCGGTTCCGACAGCGCTGTCCTTACCGCACTCCAAGTCGGCGATCGAGCCAGCCACAACCGTGTGCTGACTTGAAGTGATGCACTCGCGCGCCAGATCGGTGATCGATGACGTCAGGCACCCACTGGGCATGCTGAGCATGGAACCTCCTATGAGCATTCGACGTCGAACTGACGGCAGATGCGTCTAGGCAACCGAAGGTCGGTCAGCGTGCAGCGGTCATGTCCCGTTCAGGTGGCGGTGGCAACCGCTTGCATTGCATCGCTGGCTGGATGCATGGACGCGGACGCTGCGGGCCAGGCAAGCAAGACAGCCCACGTCTGGTGGGGCACGATCGACGCTGATCGGCTCCGGCCCGGAGAGGGTGAACAGTCAGCCACCGGATGCGCTGACGCGTTGGATCGCCAGGACGCGTGGCTGCAGGACTTCTTCCGCTCTGATCCGGAGTGGACCCGCGACGACGGTGTATTGCGGCTCACGGCGGACGACATCGTCCTCGAGTTTCAAGACGCCACCGCCGAGCGGGCGACGCTGCCGGCGGCGTTCGCGTCCACGTGGTACGGGCCGGACGGTGATCCGGCGGAGCGGGGTCGAGGCGAGAGCCGGTCGTTCGAGGTCAAGGCGGAAACCGGGCCCCGGCACTGCGACTGGGAGTCGGTGGCGTCGCTGCATGTGGCATGGCCACCGGGATCCACCTGGAAGGGCAGCGGCAATCTTGAGGAGTCCGTCCGCCGGTACGTCCGCGACCCCGAAGGCGTGTTTCGCGGACAGGACCTGGTGCCTGACACGCTCCAACTCGATGCCGACCTGCCGAAAGACGCAGTGGACACCGGCTACCACACGGACCTGGCAGAGTTGTGGTGGGGGCCTGATCGCGGCAACACGTACGCCTACCTCGTCACCGACGAGGGTGTCGAACGATGGCCTCGGGCAAGCTGGGACTTCGCCTGCGCCTGACAATGACGACCGCGGCTGCCACCGATCGACAGACTCAGAGGGAGTGACGAATACCCCGGCTCTCTCATGGTCCGGGGGCAGCAGATCTCAGCACCCGCCTGGTGTGCCATGCCCTTGCCACCCGCACGCACAGGCAATCACGTGTCGGGCACACGCCGGCCGAACCTACTTTCCATGTGCGGTCCCGGATGTTGTGCCGGCCACCATGTGGCAGCGTTGGTGGATCAGCCCGCGGCAGCCACGTCAACGATCTCTGGAGCGACGACCTCGACGTAATCGTTCACTGCAAGCGTGATGCTCTCGGTGTGTGAACCGTCACGGCATACCATCCGTTGACGCCCACGCAGGGTCTCGTCGAGGAAGACCGGTATTCCGTAGAGGCTGCCGAACGGCGGCTCCGCGCCTGGCTCGCAATCCGGGAACCGTGAGACGAACTCATCCTCGGTCGCCAGACGTACCTCACCATGGCCAAGCACAGCGCTGGCCTTGTCGAGGTCGACGTGGACCGGAGCCGGGATGACGACCATCGCGAGTTGACCGCCGATCGCGAGCAACACTGGCTTGGCGACGTCCCAGCCGGTGACGTCCTCACTCTGCGCCAGACGATTCGCATCGACCGCCCGCGGATGGTCATGGACTTCGTATTCGACTTCGTGCTGATCGAGCAGTTCGTGAACCGCGTTGGTCCCCATGCGGCCACCTCCTGTTCACCGCGCATGATACCGAAGCCTGAAGCATGGGGCTCGCTCAGCTCGTTCAGGGTGGTCAACTGCCCGCATTGAGGCGCGCCTTGGACTGACTTGATCCGCTGGATGATGTCGACCTCGCACATCCCCGGACAGCCCATGCCCGGGTACACGAACACCCCGGCCTCGCTGCGAATGTTGACGACGACCCGGCGACGTGCCCGCATACCGGGCAGGACTCGCGCGCACAACACCGCCGACCGCGCAGGTTGGCCGCCAGCGTATGGTCCCACGCGCCGACGTCGAGCTCGTGCAGCGGCTGACTGTCGGGCATCGCGGCATGCACCGGTGTCCGGGCCCTTCGTCGGGGGCGGCTGGAGGCCGAACGTCCCCCCGCGACCTCCGTGTGCCGTGGACAGTGCTGGGTGAGGTCACACGGGCGACTGCACGAGGTCCCAGTCATGACGATGGATCGCGAAACGCACAACTGGTTGGCCGGCCCGGTCGCGATCACCGGCGCCGACGGCCATGTCGGCCGCGCGCTGCGGCGACGGCTCGCCGGCCTGCCCAATCCGGTGCGACCGCTGGGTCGCGCTGACGACTGGCCGGCGGCGATCCATGACGCCGACGCCGTGATCCACCTCGCGGGCACGTTGCAGCCCCGCCGGCCGAACACCTATGAGGCGGCGAACGTCGCCACGGTCCAACGCTGCGTCGACGCGGTCGCCGACAGCTCGGCTCGGCGGCTGGTCTTCCTGTCGTACCCCGGCGCCGACCCAGCCGCCACCAACCCGTACCTGCGGACCAAGGGACGGGCAGAGCAACTGCTGGGCAACGCCGCGGCTCCCACCGTGGTCGTGCGGTCGACGTTCGTCTGCGGCGACGTCGATGACATCGGTCCCAGCTTCGCCACCTACCGGACGCGTCCGGGCGGCACGGTGTGGGTGCTCGGCGACGGCCGGCAGCGCATAGCGCCGATCCACGTCGACGACCTCGCCGACCTCATCATCGCCGCCGCGTTGGACCCGGCGGCGCCCACCGGGACGTTCGAGGTGCGCGGACCGACGCGGTACACGCTTGACCGGTTCGTGCGAGGGATCAACCCACCCGGCGTCGCCATCAGACACCTGCCCGCAGCGGCGGCGCGGGCGGTGGCGCGGATCGTGCCACAGCTGACCCCCGCCCTGGTCGACGTGCTCACCCACGACAGCATGACCGACAGTGACCCCCACGAGACCGCCGGCCGCTTCGGCGTGCAGCTGCGCGACGTCGCAGCGAGCGCGGCACCCATGGCTGCGCCCAGGTGTCCCGCTGGCCTCGACCCCCCCCCCAATGAGATGACGGGCGAGCACCGGGGAGCGGTGTGGTGATGACCCCGCCAGGCGCACGGCATGTGCCGGCTGATGCCGCCGTGGAGGCAGCGCCGTCTCGAAGTCCCGCACTTCGGACGCATCCTCGCAGCGTACGGTGGTGTGTTCGTCGCAGGCTCGCTCGCATGGGGCGTGGTCGTCGACGGGTTCCGCCCGGACCGCTGGGAGCTGCTGGGCACCGCGGTCGGCCTGGCCGGTGTCGCGCTGATCATGTACGCCCCGCGCTCTGACGACCACAGCAGCGACGAACTGTGATCTCGGCTGCGGCCCCACGTTGATCTCTTGTCCTCCGGCGAGCTCGGCCGCGATGCCGGGGCGTCAGTCCACCTGGATGCGCACGATCGAAATGCCCAGGCGTTGCACGGCGTCGGCGAGCTCGTCGGCGGTGGGTGGCCGGTCGCCGATGATGCGGATGCCGAGGCGACGCTGCGCCTGTTGCACTCCGAGGTCGGCGATCAGCTCGTTGTAGGTGGCGGCGACGGTCGGCGGGTCCTCGATGGTGACCGCATGGGCGCGCCAGCGCTGTCCGCGGTGGGTGACCTCGATGTCACGGCCGCCGCGGAAGTTCACACGCCATCCGCTGTTGGTCAGGACCTCCAGCGCACCACGGTGGGTCCGGTAGCCGACCGGTACGTCGTACCGCCTGCCGGTCCGCCGTCCGTGGTAGTGCAACACGAGAAGCTGCCCGGACACCAACCGGTGGGCGCGCGAGGCGAGAAGGCGTCGCATCACCGGGTTGGCGACGCGCATCAACGCCGCAGGCGGGTGGACGCGCTCGATCGACGGCGTCTCGCCCGGCACCGACGCGTCGGGCTGCCACAGCTCACGGTGATCGGCGATGTAGGTCGCGAGTGGGCGTCCGGGCCGGCCCAGCAGCCCTGCCAGTGTCGTGTCGACGGCCGCAGCAGCGCCGCGGCGCAGACCCAGGTGCAGGGCGAGCTGGACGGTGATCTGCGCCGCAGGCAGTCCGCGCGACCGCGAGTGTCGGACGTACCCGGTCGCGGTCGCCGGGTCGTAACGGATTGGTCGACGCAGTTCGCTCGTCAGCACCTGCGCTGCCTCGGTGAACGTCACGGCGTCGGGGCCGGTCAGTGTGTACGCGCGCCAGCGGTGCAGTGCGGGATCCTTGAAGACCGCTGCAGCTACGTCAGCGAGGTCGCGGACATCGAGGAACGCGACGCGACCGTCGCCGGCGGGCACGTACAGGCGGTCGTCGTCGCGGATGTCGCGGCGGTAGGCATCGCCCAGGTTCTGCGCGAAGAACCCCGGCCGCAGAATCGTCCAAGGCAGCGACGACGCCTGCAGGTGGCGCTCCACCCTGTGGTGGGGCACCAGGCGGTTGGTGTCCGCCCCGGCGACCGAGGAGAGCACCACATGCTCGACCCCGACGTCGGCTGCGATGTCGATCAGCGCGTTGAGCGTCGGGCCCACCCGCGCGATGGACGGCGGCCGCAGCAGGAACACGCCACCTACGCCCGTCAATGCCGGGCGGAACGTCGTGGCGTCGTGGAAGTCGAGGGTGACGGTCTCGACGTCGCCGAGATCCGCGGCGCCGCTCGTGGTGTCCGGCGGGCCGCCGAGCCGGTAGCCCCCGCTCCCGACTCCCTCGAGCACGGCGGCACGTACGGGGATGCCGGCGGCGCGCAGCGATGTGACGACGGCACGGCCCACGTTGCCCGTCGCGCCGGTGACCAGCACCGGCAATGTCGGGGCTTGATCGCCGATCACCTGACCGCCGCCTCGAACACCTTCACCATGCAGGCAACGTATCTGTAGAATGCAGACATGTCGACGGATCGTGGCGATCTCGCGGCGATCGATGCCGCGCTGATGGCGCTGCGGCGTCTGTGGACCACCCCGCGGAGGCGTGCGGACCTGCAGCGCGACGTCGGCGAGGGCGTGCCCATGTCCCACGTGCTGGTGGTCGATGCCGTCGCGCGCAGCGGTGGGCGCGAGCTCATGGTCGGCACCGTGGCCGAGCAGCTGTCGATCAACGAATCGACCGCCAGCCGCCTGGTCGACGCCACGGTGCGTGCCGGTCTGGTCGACCGGCACCGCTCCGCACAGGACGCCCGCCGCGCCGTGCTCACCCTGACTGACGACGGCCGCCAGCTGCACCACCGGTCCGTGCAGTTCCGGTTCGACTATCTGGACAGTCTCCTCGGGGACTGGTCGCCCGACGACCGGGCCGCGTTCGCGTGCCTGCTCGGCCGCTTCGCCGCCGCCGTGGACGCGTGACCCGGTCAGCCGGTAACCCTCGCGCGCCCTCCTGCCCCGAGGGCGAGCGCAGCCCGACGATTCCTCCTCGACCATCACTGTTGTCGAAGGCGCAGAGCGTCGGAACGCCATGACATCGCCCACCGCTCCACCCGTGATCCGGACCACGTCGGGACGACGCCCGCAGTCGTGGCTGTCGCGTGGATCGGCACGCTCGCGGTGAGTGGGCTGCCGGTGATCGGGTTCGTGGAAGCAATGGGCGCCGACCCGTGGTCGTTGCGCTGGCTGTCGGCCGGCCGACGTCGGTCGGTCAGGGTGGCGGCGGGCTGACGCCGCACCGACGGCGCCGGTCACCGCGACTCGGACGTCGCGGTCGGCGATCTGCCGGCTCGCCAACGGTCGACCGTCCAGACCGAACCACCGTCAGACGCAGCGAGTTTCACCGGTAGCGCGTGGCTTCGTGTCCAGCATGCAGCAGCCGCTGGTGCACAACTGCCGGACCTGCGGGCTCAGCGCTTGCGCAGGTGCAGGAGCGCGTCGTCGATTGCGTCGAGCGCACGCAGGTCGTGGCTTGGGTCGCGGGACTTGTCGACACGACGGTCACAGTAGCTGTGAGCGTCCTGCATCCGGCTGTCATCGAACGCCGCCAGGGCTGAGAGATGTTGACTGACGAGAGGATCTGAGCGACGGTCCATGGCCGTCAGGTAGTAGGCCGTGGCAGCGATGACGGGTGGACTGGCACCGCGGTGGAGTCTCATATCGAACCCTCCTTGGACCACTCGTCTCGGAGCCGGGGACAGAGCAGGTCACTGTTGTCAGCTTCACCGCCGTGCGCCGGTCCGACACGTCAACGCTCCGTCAGTGCGGGGGTGGCGCGATGGAGGCTGACACCGCTCGGGGGCTTCACCGGTCCCGCTGCCGCTCCGGGACGAGCAGTCGGCGTACCGAAGCCATCGGCGGCTACGACAATCACCTGACCTCGAGCGTCGACCGTGCCCCGTGTCTGCCACGGGTCGCCCGCTGGCGCGTGGATCGGGACATCGAGCGCCGCGCACCCCTCGCACCCGCAGCCGGGCGCGACGACGACGGCGCCGGCCCGGATCGCGGGTCAACGCCGTTCGGTCGGGATGGACGTGTCAGGGGCTGGATGGGCGTGTGCGGTGACGCGGATCATGCATCGATCCCCCGCGACCGGTGGCCGGCCAGCCGGCCACGCGCGCGGCGCGGGCGGGCGGCGTAGCGACGGCGGGCCAGCTCGGCCTCGCGCATGCGCTCGGCCATGATGCCCCTGACCAGCTGCTCGTAGTGGTACATGGCGGCTCCTGTCGGGTGGTGGTGACAGGAGCCAGGATGCTGCCGGCGGCGGCGGGGCGGATGGGTGGCCACCACCCATGTCTGCGCGGTGGGCCACCGATCCCGCTATGCCGGTCTGACCGCGCGCACGATCGCGCTGTGCATACCGTCGGCGACCACATGGGTCGGTTCGATCGTGATGCGCTCGAAGCCGGCCGCCTCGAGTCCGTCTCGGTACTCGGCGAACGACAGCGCCCCGGCGATGCACCCGACGTGGTCACCGCGCTCGGCGCGTTCCCGGGGTGTCAGCCGGTCCTCGGCGACGATGTCGCTGACGCCGATGCGGCCGCCGGGGCGCAACACCCGGTGGATCTCGGTGAACACGGCCGACTTGTCGACCGACAGGTTGATCACGCAGTTCGAGATCACCAGGTCGACGGTCCCATCGTCGAGTGGCAGCGCCTCGATGTCGCCCCGGTGGAACGCGACGTTCTCGACGCCCGCCTCCGCGGCATTGCCACGGGCGAGCTCGAGCATCTCGTCGGTCATGTCGACGCCGTGGACGAACCCGTCCGGGCCGACCCGGCGCGCCGACAGCAGGACGTCGATGCCACCGCCCGACCCGAGGTCAAGGACGGTCTCGCCGGGGGAGATGTCGGCCACCGCGGTCGGGTTGCCGCAGCCCAGGCTCGCGAGCCTCGCCGCGTCGGGCACCGCCTGCTGCTCGTCGAGCGCGTAGAGCTGGCCTGCGACATCCGTGGCTGGCGCGCAGGACCCGCCGCAGCACCCGTCCCCCGCCGTGCCGGCTCCCACGGCCGCAGCCGCGTAGTGTTGCCGCACCCGTGCCCGCAGCTCGTCCCGTTCGGCCGTCCCGGCCATGTCGAACCCCGATCCACATCGAAGTATGTCTATGTCGTGTCCGCACGGTAGCGTCAACATCGACATATATCAATACGTGGGCGGCCCGAGCCTCCGAAGTGCGCCTATAGCCGGACGCATCCACGCCGACAGATAGTGCCGATGCGCACCCTCACCACCGCCTGGCGGGCCTACCTGACGATCGGGTTGCTGCTCGCCGTGGTGGCGGTGCTGTTCGACCCCGACACGGCGATGTCCCGGATGATGTACCTGGCGGTCGCCGCGTCCGGGCCGTTCGCCATCGCCCTGGGCCTCCGCCGGCACCGGCAGCCGACGGCCTGGTCGCTGCTGCTGCTGGGCGTGGCGCTGATGGTCACCGGCGACGCGCTGTGGATCTGGTACGAGACACTCGGTGTCGACCCCTTCCCGTCGCTCGCCGACGCGCTCTACCTGCCGGGCTATCCGGTCGTCGCCGCCGCGCTGTTCGTGATGCTGCGCAGCCGCCGCGCAGGCAGCGAGCGGGAGGGGCTGATCGATGCGACCATCATCGCGACCGGCTCGGGTGTGCTGTCGTGGGTCTTCCTCATCGCACCGTACGTCCGCGACGCCGAGCTGACGCTCGCCGAGCGCCTGGTGTCCGCGGCGTATCCGCTGATGGGAATCCTGCTCGTGGCCGTGGTCGCCCGCCTGGGGTTCGCACGCCGCCACGCCCGCACCTGTGACGTGCTGCTGGCGGTCGGCCTGGTGGCCCTGCTGATCGCCGACACGGTCCTCGGCGTCGTCGAGCTCACCGTCGGCTACGACTGGAACCCGATCGCGGAGTTCCTGTGGCTGGCGATGTACGTGCTGTTCGGGGCGGCCGCGCTCATGCCCGACCCGTCGCCTGCCGAGGACGGTGCCACCGACGCGCGGTCCCTGACGGCGCGGTCCCGCCTGCAGGTGATGACGCTGGCATCGCTGATGGCGCCGGGCGTCCTGGTCTGGTTCGCGTTCCGTGACCGCAGCGTCGACCTGTTCGTGATCGCGGCGGGATCGGCCATGCTGTTCCTGCTGGTGCTGGCACGCATCTTCGAGCTGGTGCGCAAGGTCGAGGAGCAGGCGGCAGAGGTGACGTTGCTCGCCACCGCTGATCCGCTGACCGGGCTCGCCAACCGACGCCACTGGGTCAGCGAGATCCAGCGGCTACTGGCCGCGGCCCAACGGGGCGGCGGACCGGTGTGCGTCGCGATGCTCGATCTCGACCACTTCAAGCCCTTCAACGACCTCCACGGCCACTACGCCGGCGACACCCTGCTGCGGGCCACGGCGGACGCGTGGCGCGAAGAGCTGCGCACCGTCGACGTGCTCGCCCGCATGGGTGGTGACGAGTTCGCGCTCGCGCTGCCCGACTGCAGCGTGGGCCGCGCGATGGAGGTCGTCGAGCGCCTCCGCGAGGTCACGCCGAACCGTCACAGCTTCTCGGCCGGCCTGGCGGCGTGGGGTGGCGAGTCGGACGAAGAGCTGATGATCCGTGCCGACATGGCGCTGTACGCCGCGAAGTCCGCCGGCCGGGCCCGCACCGTCGCGGCGGAGGGCACGGCCGACGCCGTCCAGCGCTGACGCCCGGCTGCCCACGGCACCGGCTGCCGGACGGCTCGAGCTGGTGGTCCGCGGTCGCCACCGACGCCCGAGGTGGTGTCGGCAGCCTGTCGTGCCATCCGGTGGACGCGCGTTCCCGCTTGGCACTGTTGCTGTGTTGACGGCTGCGTTACCGTGCGGTGTCGCGGCGGGTGGCCGCGATGAAGCTCACGCAGGAGGCGATGCAGTGCCCAGTCAGAAGGTAGTGCTCGAGAACGGCAGCGGGCTCCACGCCCGTCCCGCGAGGGTGTTCTCCAAGGCCGCGAAGGGCTTCGACAGCGACGTGCGGGTCCGCAAGGACGGCGATGCGGTGAACGCCAAGTCGACCTTGTCGGTGCTGACGCTCGACTGCCATCAGGGCGACGAGATCGAGATCATCACCGAGGGTGATGACGCCGACGCTGCGCTGGCCGAGCTCGTGCAGCTCGTGGAGAGCGGCCTCGGTGAGTAGCTCGGACGACCACCGCGGGGGTGCACGATGAGTACCACGCTGACCGGCCGCGCGGCCTCGCCCGGCGTCGCGATCGCCCCGGCGTTCGTGATCGAGCCGCGTGACGACACCGATGAGGGTGACGAGACCGCCGACCTCACCCCCGAGGAGCACAAGGAGCGTGCCGACGAGGCGTTGTCGACCACCGAGGAGTCGCTCGGCGAGGTCGCCGACAAGATGGCGGAGGACGTCGGCGAGGAGGAGGCGGCCATCTTCATGGCCCACGCCGACTTCGCCGGGGACCCGGAGATCGCCGAGATGGTCCACGACGCCATCGACGGCGGAGCGACGGCGGAGCAGGCGGTCCGCGACGCCTTCGACAAGTTCCGCAAGATGCTCGAGGGCTCGACGAGCGAGTACCTCGCGGCGCGGGCGACCGACATCGATGACGTCCGCGACCAGGTGCTCGACGTGCTCGCGGGCCGCGGCGCCGCGCCCGTGCCCACGGAGCGCAGCATCATCGTCGCCGACGAGCTGACGCCGTCGCAGACCGCCAAGCTGCCGCGTGACCTGATCGCGGCGATCGCCTGCGAGCGGGGCTCACCCACATCGCACGCGGCGATCCTGTCGCGCTCGCTCGGCATCCCTGCCATCGTCGGTTGCCCCGGTCTGATCGACGCGGCGCGTGCGGCGGAGGTGATGAGCATCGACGGGCGCACCGGTGAGGTGCTGATCAACCCCGATGAGGACGAGCGGCGCCACATCGACAAGATGGTCGCCCGCGAGGCCGAGCGCGAGGAGCGCCTGGCCGCCATGCGCGGCCAGAAGGGCCAGACCAAGGACGGCCATCGCGTCGAGCTCGCCGCGAACCTCAACGGACCCGACGCCGTCGGGTCGGCGGTCGAGCACGCCGCCGAGGGCTCCGGCCTCGTGCGCACCGAGTTTCTGTTCCAGGACTCGCAGTCGGAGCCGACGATCGCCGAGCAGGTGCCGTTCTACAAGGAGGCGCTCGACGCCCTGGTCGGGCACCGCGTCGTGTTCCGCACGATGGACGTCGGCGCCGACAAGCCGCTGCCGTTCGTCGAGCGTGAGCCCGAGGAGAACCCGGCGATGGGGCTTCGCGGGATCCGGCTGGGCCTGGCGCGTCGCTCGCTGCTGGTCCACCAACTGCGCGCGCTGCTGCGCTCGCGGGACCCGGGGGCCGAGCAGGGCCAGCTGGCGATCATGTTCCCGCTGGTCAGCACCGCCGAGGAGGTCCGCGACGCCCGCTTGGCGCTCGAGGAGGCCGCCGAGGCGGAGAACCTGTCGCTGGACGGCGTCGAGGTCGGCATCATGGTCGAGGTGCCGATCGCCGCGCTCGCGGCGCGCCGTCTGGCGCCACTGGTCGACTTCTTCTCGATCGGTACCAACGACCTGCTGCAATACCTGTACGCCGTCGACCGGATGCAGGCCGAGATCGCGAGCCTGCCGGACATCCTCGACCCCGCGGTGCTCGACCTGATCGGCAACGTGGTCTCGGCCGCACACGACAACGACGCCTGGGTGGGCGTGTGCGGCGAGACGGCGGCGGACCGCATCGCGGCGGCGGCCTTCGTGGGCCTCGGGGTCGACGAGCTGTCGATGAGCCCCACCGGGATCGGCGAGATCAAGGCCATGCTGGCCGAGATCACGCTCGAGAAGCTGCAGGGGCTGGCGAGCAGGGCCCGCGCGGCGGGCAACGCACAGGAGGTGCGCGACCTCTACGTCGATCTGCCGACCGGCTGATCGCGGCGGCGGCGCCCGGTGCTGGTGGGCATCGGGCGCCTACCACCGCTCACTGGACGACGTGGACCGGGGTGCCGTCGGGCAGCTCGCCGGGCAGGTACTCGGCCACGTGCATCGGCAGGCGCACGCAGCCGTGGCTGGCCGGGTAGGCCGGCACCGACAGTGCCCCGTGGAACGCGATGCCGCCGTTGAAGTACAGCGGGTTGTAGAGCCGCCCGATGTCCAGGCTCGACTCGCGCCAGCCCGAGATGCGCCGGCTGATGACGAAGTCGCCGGGCGGTGTGACCGAGCTGCCGCTGTGCTCCTCGTTCTGCCACGCGACGCCGCTGCCGCTCGACCCGTGGCTGATCAGCACCGGCGTCGCCGTTCCGGGGTCATAGACCTTCATGACCTGCTGCGACAGGTCGAACTCGACCCAGCGCTTGCCGTGCTTCGCGGTGGGGCGGGTGAGCTCACCGTCCTCGAGCTTGTCGAGCGCCTGCTCGTCGAGCGGGCCCCAGGTGCCGTCGACCCCGATGCCCGCCAGCTTCTCGAGCGCCCAGACCGCCTGGACGGTCATCGTCCCGTACGAGCCATCGGCGGGGCCGGGATCCAGTGGGCTCGCGGCGAGGCGCTGCTGCAGCCGCTTGACGGCCCTGCCGGCGTCACCCGGCTCCAGGACCTCGACGTCGGACTCGTAGTCGGCGAGCGTCACGACGGTGTCGCGGTCGGCGCGGCCTGTCGGATCGAGGCCGGCGAGCTGCTGGAACGCCTTGACCGCCGTGGCCGTCTGCGACCCGTACGCGCCGTCGACCGGACCGGGCGCCAGGCCGAGCCGGTGGAGCTTGGCCTGCAGCCGCTCGACCTTGCGGCCGCTGTCGCCGGCGCGCACGGGTGCCAGGCCGGCGGTCCGGTGGCGCCCGGTGCTTCCACCGTCCCCGCCGGTGTCCTCGTCGGCCGCGACGTCGTCAGCTGCGGTGTCCTCGCCGCGAGCCCCGGTCGACGCGGTCTCCGAGGGCGCCTCGCCGGCGACGGCCGTCTCCGACGGCGTCGGCGATGGTCGGGCACCTGCCGCGGCGGCCTCGGACGCCGCCGTGGGCGTGCCCGCGTCGCTCGCGGTCGTCAGCGACTCCGAAGTGCAGCCGGCCAGCGCCAGCATCCCGGCGACCACCACCGGCGTCATCCGCCTCATCAGCACCTGCGTCCCATCCCGCGACCCCCACGGCTCGTGCGGCCGTCAGCAGACGATTGTGCCGTCCGTGTCGCCCGCTGCACGGCAGGCGGCACGACCGGAGGTGACGGTCTGGTGCACAGAGCAGGATGTCCCTAGGAAGCAGGTGCAGCCTGCGCTCATACCTAGGTATGCTGGCCCGATGCAGGACGACGGACTCCGCATCGGCCAGGCGGCATCGCTGCTCGGCGTCAGCGTCGACACGCTCCGGCGGTGGGAGGACGACGGGCGCATCCAACTGACCCGCACCGACGGTGGACAGCGTCTCGTCCCACTGCCCGAGGTGCAGCGCCTGCTCGCGGAGCGGCGGAGCCCCTCCCGGGTGATCACCGCATCGTCGGCGCGCAACCAGCTCGACGCGATCGTCACCAGGGTGGTGCGCGGTGCTGCGGCCGCCACGGTCGAGATGCAGGCCGGCCCGTACCGGCTGGTGGCGCTGACGACGGCCGAGAGCATCGACGAGCTGGCGCTGGAGGCGGGGACCCGGGTGGTGGCGTCGGTCAAGGCCACCAACGTCGTCGTCGGTCTGCCGAAGGAGTGAGGGTGCGCCTGCAACTGGCCGTCGTCGCGTGCTGCCTGTTCGCGGCCGCCTGCGGCTCGTCCGGGGCGGCGGAGACGGCGCCCACCAGCGTCGAGCTGACGGTGTTCGCGGCCGCGTCGCTGACCAACGCGTTCGAGGCGATGGGCACCGCGTTCGAGCGCGCCAACCCCGACGCGCGGGTCACCTGCAACGTCGCGAGCAGTTCGACGCTGGCGACCCAGATCACCCAGGGCGCCCCGGCGGACGTCTTCGCCTCGGCCAACGGCACCCAGATGGACGTCGTCGCCGACGCCGGGCTCGTCGCGGGCGACCCGATCGACTTCGCCGGCAACACGCTCGAGATCGTGGTCGAGGACGGCAACCCGCTGGACATCCGCGGCCTGGAGGACCTGACACGCGACGACGTGACCGTGGTGCTGGCTGCGGAGGAGGTCCCCGCCGGGCAGTACGCCCGCGAGGCCCTCGACGCGCAGGGCCTCGACGTGCGCCCGGCCTCGCTGGAGACCGACGTCCGCGCGGTGCTGTCGCGCGTGGCGCTCGGCGAGGCCGACGCCGGCGTCGTCTACACCAGCGACATCGCGAGCGCCGGCGACAGCGTCGAGGGCGTCACCGTCCCCGCCGACGAGAACGTGCCCGCCACCTACCCCATCGCCGCGCTCGCCGACGCGGACGAGCCCGACACGGCCCGGGCGTTCGTCGCCTTCGTGGGGTCCGAGGAGGGCCGGCGCCTGCTCCGCCGGTTCGGCTTCGAGCCACTGTGAGCCGTGCCGGCACCGTCCGCCGGCGCGACGGCCTCCCGGCGACCATGCGCGGGCTGGGGCTCGTCGCGGTCGGGCTGCTGGTCCTGCCGCTGGTCGGCCTGGTCGCGCGCACACCGTGGTCGCGCCTGACGGTGCTGGCCGTCGATCCGGCCGTCCGTTCCGCCCTCGGGCTGTCGCTGCTGACGTCGCTGTCCGCACTGGCCGTATCGACGGTGCTCGGCGTGCCGGTGGCTTGGCTGCTGGCCCGCGGCGACTTCCCGGGGCGGACCCTCGTGCGCGCGCTGTGCGTGCTGCCGATGGTGCTGCCACCGGTCGTGGGCGGGGTCGCGCTGCTGCTGGCGTTCGGCCGACGCGGCCTGCTCGGTCAGCCGCTGGCCGACCTGACCGGGGTGACGCTGCCCTTCTCGACCGCAGGGGTGGTGCTGGCCGAGACCTTCGTCGCCATGCCGTTCCTGATCGTCACGGTCGAGGCGGGGCTCCGCGGCATGGACCGACGGTACGAGGACGTGGCGGCGACGCTGGGAGCGGGCCGGTGGCTGGCGTTCCGCCGGGTCACGCTGCCGCTGCTGCGCCCGTCGCTGGGCGCGGGCATGGCGCTGTGCTGGGCGCGGGCCCTGGGCGAGTTCGGCGCAACCATCACGTTCGCGGGCAACCTGCCGGGCACCACGCAGACCATGCCGCTGGCCGTGTACCTGCAGCTCGAACGCGACCCCGACGCCGCGATCCTGCTGAGCCTCGTCCTGCTGGCCGTGTCGGTGACGGTGCTCGTCGCGCTGCGTGGCCGCTACCTGGACGCGCCGTGAGCCGCCACGTGGACCACCGCGTCCGGGCGGGCGGCGATGCGGTCCCGCGCGACGGCGGCCTCGCCGCCGCGGTCCGGGCGAGCCTTGGCGACCTCACGCTCGACGTCGACCTGCAGGTCGCCTCCGGCGAGGTCGTCGCCCTCCTGGGGCCCAACGGGGCGGGCAAGAGCACCCTGCTGCGGGCGCTCGCCGGCCTGCTGTCCCTGACCGGTGGCCGGATCGAGCTGGCCGGCCGGGTGCTCGACGATCCCGGGCGCGGCGTGCGCGTGACACCCGAGGACCGCGGGACCGGCGTGGTGTTCCAGGACCACCTGCTGTTCCCGCACCTGACCGCCGCCGACAACGTCGCCTTCGGCCTGCGGGCGCGGGGCGCACCGGCCGGCGATGCCCGCCGGCGGGCGACGATCTGGCTCGAGCGGGTCGGCCTGGCCGACGTCGCCCGGTCCCGCCCGCACCAGCTGTCGGGCGGCCAGGCCCAGCGCGTCGCCCTCGCACGGGCACTCGCGTCCCGGCCCGACATGCTGCTGCTGGACGAGCCGCTGTCGGCGCTCGACGTCGAGGCGCGGCTGGCGATCCGCCGTGAGCTGCGCGCGCACCTCGACGCGTTCGCGGGGCCCGCCGTGATCGTCACCCACGACCCCGTCGAGGCCATCGCGCTCGCCGGCCGTCTGGTCATCATCGAGCACGGGCGCGTGGTCCAGGACGGCGGCATCGACGACGTGACGCTGCGACCCCGGTCGGTGTGGGTCGCCGGGCTGGTCGGGCTCAACCTGTACCGGGGCACGGCCGAGGGCACGACGGTGCACCTGGGGTCGGGCCGGGCGATCGTCGCGGCGACGCCGGCGACCGGCGCGGTGTTCGCCGCCGTGCACCCCCGGGCGGTGGCGCTCTACCGTGACCGACCGCGAGGCACCCCGCGCAACGTGTGGACCGGCACCATCGACGGGCTCGACGTGCAGGGCAACCGGGTGCGCGTCCATCTCGCCGGGCCGGTGCCGATCGTCGCCGAGGTGACCCCGGCCGCCGTCGCGGCGCTCGATCTGGGGGTGGGCGGCAAGGTCCACGCCTCGGTCAAGGCGACCGAGGTCACGATCTACCCGGCGTGACCCGTCGCGGGCCGGTCAGGCCGCCGGGACGCCGTCCGCCGCGGCGCGGATCGCGGCAAGGTCGAGCTTGACCATCCCGAACATCGCCTCGGTCGCGCGGCGCGCCCGCTCCGGATCCTCGTCGTCGAGCAGGTCATCGAGGCCGATCGGCACGACCTGCCACGACAGCCCGTAGCGGTCCTTGAGCCACCCGCACTGCACGCCCTGCCCACCCTCGGTCAGGCGGTCCCAGAAGTGGTCGACCTCCTCCTGCGAGGCGCAGTCGATCTGGAACGACACCGCCTCGTCGAACGTGAAGTCGGGGCCGCCGTTGATGCCGACGAACGGCTGCCCGTCGAGCTCGAACTCGACCGTCACGACGGTCCCCGGCGCGCCCGGACCGGCCTCGGTGTAGCGCATGATCCGGGTGATCCGGGAGTTGCCGAAGAGCGAGCAGTAGAACTCGGCGGCCTCCTCGGCCTGCCCGTCGAACCACAGATTCGGGACGATCCTCGTCTGCATGGAGCTGCCCTCCTTGTGGCGGGACCGCGTCCCGCGTCGGTGTCCTGCCGGTTGGACGCCAGCGGGCCGCCGAACTCATCGGAGCGGGTAGAGGGTCGACCGGCGAGGCCGACGTGCGCCGGAAAATCCCCGCCACGGTCACACCGGATCGTGTCTAATGAACCCACGGGCGGGGCGACGCGGGTCCCGCCGCAGGCATGCAGTCGAGCCGCCGGCGGTGCGGTGGAGATCATGGGTGCTGGCGCTGAGATCGGTCTCCTGGCGGACCGGAGGCTGGCAGGTGTCATCCTGGCGTCGTCGACTGCCGTGCTCGGCCGTGCCGGGACCGTACCGACCTCTGCCGTCGCCCCCGCCACACCGCCGTCGTGATGGTGCGGGCCCAGGCACAGACACCGACTCGGGATCCGCGGTCCCGGTGACCGGCGAGCACGCGGTCACCGTGGCGCTGGCCATGCTCGTCGTGCTCGGCGTGATGGCGCAGTGGCTCGGCCGCCGCCTCGGGTTCGCGTCACTGCTGCTCCTGCTCCCGGCGGGCGTGCTCGCCGGCAGCTCCGGGCTGGTCGACCCCAGGAGGCTGTTCGGCGACGCGCTGTTCCCGCTGACCACCATGCTGGTCGCGCTGCTGTTGTTCCACAGCGGGTTGAAACTGCGCCTCGACGACCTGCCCGGCGAGGCCCGCCGACCCGTCCGGCGGCTGGTGGTCATCGGCGCGGTCATCACCTTCGCCGGCTCGACCGCCGGCGCGCTCGTGATCGTCGGCCTCGACGCGAACCTGGCGTTCCTGATCGGTGCCATCCTCATCGTCTCGGGCCCCACAGTGGTCAACCCGCTGCTCGAGGTGCTGCGCGCCCGCCACCGCACGGCCGTCGTGCTGCAGTGGGAGGGCGTGATCCTCGATCCCATCGGTGCGACCGTCGGCGTGGTCGTGTTGAACATGGTGCTGGCGGCCGGGCGGGGCGGGGTGCACCCGGTGCTGCAGATGGCGGCCCGGGTGGGCATCGGTGTCGCGGTCGGGCTGCTGGCCGCGGTGCTGCTGGCATCCGTGATGTCGCGGTTCCTGGTCACCGACAACATGGAGGTGGCCGTGGCGGTGGCGCTCGCGCTTGCCGCATTCACCTCCGCCGAGGTGCTCCTGTCCGAAGCGGGGCTGATCGCCGCGCTGACGTTGGGTGTGGCGACGGCGAACCAGCGCGTGGCTCCCACGGCGCGGATCGTGGGGTTCGGTGAGACGCTCGAGGTCCTGATCATCGGCGTCCTGTTCGTGCTGCTCGGTGCGCTCGTCGACCTCGGCGACCTCGCGGCGATCGCTGGCCGGGCACTGGTGTTCGTCGCGTTGCTGGTGCTGGTGGTGCGGCCGCTGGCGGTGGCGGCCGCGCTTGCCGGCTCGTCGCTGCCGTGGCGCGACCGGGTCATGATCGGCTGCATGAATCCCCGCGGCATCGTCGCGGCAGCGACGGCCGCGCAGTTCAGCGGCTCGCTGAGCGCGGCCGGCGTCGATGCCGACCTCGTGACCCCGGTGACGTTTTCCGTCATCCTCGGCACCGGCGTCGTGTACAGCGTGGCCGCGCCGATCGTGGCCCGCGCCCTTGGCGTCTCGGATCCCGCGCCGGCCGGCGTCGCCGTGATGGGCCATGACGCCTGGGTCCACGACCTGGCGTGTGCGCTGCACGAGCTCGGCGCATCGGTGCTGCTGGTCACGTCCAGACCGACCGTGGACCGGGAGGATGGCACGGGTGTGCAGGTGGTGGCGATCCACGAGAGTGAGGCTGCGCTCGACTGGGTGCTCGACGACGCCGCCATCGGTCAGGCGCTCGTGGCGTCGGAGTCCACCGCCGTCGGGACGTTGGTCGTGGCCGACCTCGTCGAGCTGTTGGGGCGTCGCAACGTGTACTGGCTGCCGACCGGCGCCGGAACGGAGCGGCGTTTGCACACCGACCGGTGGAACCCCCAGCCGTTCGGCCCGGGCATCACGTTGGCCGAGATCGACGCGCGGACGCGCGCCGGGGCGACGGTGCAGATCGTCCACGACGGCCCACCCGCCGGTGCCCTCGTGCTGGCGGTCGTGCGCGAGGACCGCTCCGTGGACCTCGCGCCAGCCACGCGGTCACGCGCCCGGCGCCCTCGGGGAGCCGATATCGGCCCGCACATCGCGCTCGTCCCGCCGATGACCGCCGACCGGATCGCGGAGGCTGATGGATTCGAACCGCCGATCGGATCAGACCCGAAGCCGGACTAGCACGAGGGCGGCGGGACGCTGACAGGCTCCACGCCGACAGGTTCGTTGCACTGGAGGCCTGTGACCTATCGGAGCCCGGCGGTGGCCGCGTCAGACTGGACGGACAGCGCGGGGTCGGTTGTGACAGGTTGCACGCTGTCGGCGGCGGGGTCTGAGGTGGTGAAGCCCTTGACGATGAGCCAGAGGGCGAACGAGACCTCCCAC
>CAYVGE010000044.1:7771-21324 GCA_964450395.1 uncultured Actinomycetota bacterium | reverse complement strand
CGGGTCGCCCACGATCGTCGCGTGGGCCGCGTCGTGCAGCGCCAGCGCGTAGTCGTCGTAGCCGGCGAACTCGAACAACAGCTGGCTGCTGGCCAGCACCACGATGACGGTCACGGCGGCCAGCCATGCGACGCGTCCGGTCAGTTCACGAGCGGCCAGGCGCGTACCCCGCACCGTGGACGACACCACGCGGCCGGCCCGAGTCAGCGCCCGCAGCCGGAGGCGCGACAGGATGCGGAAGAAGCGCAGGAACGGCAGCAGGAGGAAGACCAGCTGCCACCAGTTGCGGCGGAAGAACCGGGAGGTGGACGGCGCCACCACCATGCGCACGACGAACTCCGCGACGAACGCCGCCCACAGCACCCAGCTGGCGACCGCGAAGGCGGTCCCCAACGCTCCCTGCGGTCGCACCACCGTCTCCGCGACGACCAGCAGGACGAAGACGATGCCCAGCGCCGTCATGGGCCCGTCGAGGCGGTCGGCGATCACCTCGGACAGCCGTTCCCGCTCGGCGGCGGTCCGCTGCAGGACTGGCCGCCGCGACGCCGCCGCGGCAGGAGCCGGGTCGTCGTGCGTGTCGTGGATGCGGCTCACCTCACCGGGGTGCCGTGGCGATCCATGCGATCCACCTGGGAGATCTCGGCACCGTCATCATCATGGGTGACCGTCCTCGTCGCAGACGGCAGGCGTGCCGGGCGTCAGCCGATCGACTCGATGAGACGCCGGCACGCCTGCTCGCAGCGACGGCACGACTCGGCGCAGACCCGGCAGTGCTCCATGCCGTGCTCGGCGTGCTGGGCGCACTCGTCACCGCACGACCTGCACGCCTGGGCGCACGCGTCGAGCTGCGCCCGGGTGACGTTGGCGTCGTACTCGGTCTGCCGTGAGATGACGCGCATCGTTGCGTCGCAGATGTCGGCGCAGTCGAGGTTCGTGCGGATGCACTTGACCATCGACGCGACGTCGTCCTCGGCGAGGCACGCGTCGGCGCAGGCCGTGCACGCCTGCGCGCACTCCAGTAGCGCGTCGGTGGCCTGGGCCAGCAGGCTGGCGTCGAGGTTGAACGAGCGCGGGTAGGTCTCGAGCATCTGAGCTGCGGAGCTCATGGGTCGCCTCCTCCATGTCGGGTGCGGCGACTCACTATCCGTGTGGCTGTGCGATATGCGTCCGGGTTGGCCGATGGTGCGATGTCCGCGACGGTCAGCAGGCCGACGTGCTGCGCAGCTACGGGGCCGGGTCGGCCACCCCCGGGCCAGTTAGACCCTGTGCGCGTGCGTCTCATGACGCCACCCCGGGCCAGTGGGAGACCCTGTGCGCGTGCGTCTCATGACGCGGCGCCCCGGCGGTGCAGCACGTCGATCACCAGCGCCGCGGTCCAACTGAAGTCGTGGCTGCCGAACCCCTCGCCGCCGAACGGGCTGTAGTACTCGCGCCACCCCGACCGACGGACGAGCCCGACCATGCTGTCGGCGAGCTCGTCGGCGGCCCGGGAGCGCTCGTGACGTCGCAGGCCCCGCCACAGCAGCCAGTCGGTGTTCACCCACACCGGCCCCCGCCAGTAGCGGCGTGCGTCGAAGGTCCGGGCGCCGAGGTCGAAGCTGGCCGCCATGAAGTGGTCGGGATCGTCGCGTGGGCGGAACTCCGGCGAGTCGAGCACCTCGGTGATGGCGTCGACCACCGCAGGACGCTGTTGAACAGCGGGTCCTCGACCAGGAACGGGCTGCCCGCCGCAGGTCCGCGTCGCGGTAGCCGGTCTCGCGGTAGACGACCACGAGGTACACGAACCGGTCGTAGTCGGCGTTGCTCGGGCGGTCCTGGGCGGCGGCGTGGACCAGGTCACGGCGCTCGTACGGCGGCAGTGCGCCCGGCGGGATCTCCAGGTCGGCCAGGTCACCGTCCCAGGCGGGCGAGTTGTCCATCCCCGATTCCCACGGATGGATGATCCCGGCCAGCCCGCCACCGGCGACGTCGCGGACCTCCGTCAGGTACCGGTGCTGCGCGACGAGTCGCGGGTACATCCGTTCGGCGAACGCCGTGGCCGCGTGCCGGTCGGAGGCGTGCTCCACGATGTCGAGCACCGCGCGGGCGTGCAGCGGTGGCTGCGTGATGCCCGATGTGGCCACGTCCGGTGGGCTGTCCTCGGCGACCGAGCTGCGCCAGAACCCCGGCCCCGGGAAGTACGCGTCGTCGGGCACCTCCGGGTTGAACACGATGTGGGGCACCATGCCGTTGGACCACTGTCCGGTGAACAGGTGCTCCAGCTCCTGCTGCGCGCGCTGCTGGTCGATCCACGACCGGCCGGTCGCGATGAACGCCGTGTCCCAGTTCCACTGGTGGGGGTACAGCTGGCCCGACGGCACCGTGTGGTCGCCGCGCCAGTTGCCGTCGAGGACCGCCGCGGCCCCGTCGAGCAGTGCGGTGCGTTCCTGCGTGCTCAGCCCCATGGCAGCAGTGCCTGTCGCCGCGGCCGCCTCCGCGACGATGGCATGCCACCCCATGCCGCCGGACGTCCTCACGTGGTCTACTACGGCATCGTACGCGCAGGTGGGACTACGTCGTGACCCGCGGGTGGATCGTCATGGGGGCTTCCAGAACCGTTCCGCACGCTCCAGGGCCGTTCCCGCCGATCCGCGCGGGCGGCCGCCTCCGGCCCCGCGCTGCCCCTCCGGCGAGCGTGCATGCACGGCGCCGGGCTCCGTCACGGGCTTCACGTCGATCCGGCGTCAGGCGGCGCGCCGAAGGCGCGGGAGGTGGCGGCGAGCCGGTGGCGTTCGAGGCCGTCCAGTTGCGCGGACGCCCGCTCCGCCAGGTGCTCGAGGTCCACGTCGGCGAGACGGACGTCGGCGTCGCTGACCTCCGCGAGGCTGCGCCACAGGCGGCGCTTCAGACCGACCCCGGCGCACAGCGCCTCGAGCTCGACGACGCGGCTGAGGTCGGAGTAGCCGAACAGCTGCCCGTTCAGCTTCAGACGTCCGAGGCGCTCACCGACCATCCCGAGCACGAGCTTGGCGCGGTCGACCGTCACGTCCAGCCGGTCCATGACCTGTTCGAGGGTGCGGCGGTCCTGCACGATCTCCTCCAGGAGCCCCTCGAGGAAGGTCCCGAGGGCCGTGCCCCGGTTGCTGGCCAGGCTCCGCCGCGCGAGCTCGACGCCGCCCGTTGCGCCCATGAGGTGGTCGTTGAGGTAGACGGACAACAGGCGGTGCTGGTGCCCGCTGACGTGATGCTCCATGGAGTGGCCTTTCTTGAGGCGGGTCGTGCAGCGTTCCGGCATCGCTTCCCGTTCATGCGCTCCTCGGCGAACGAGGCAGGCGGTGGCGCCGGCTGGTGGTCGGCGGGATACTGAGCCGGTGATCGGGCGCCGGCACCGAGTGGTCGGCGACCGCCATGCCGACCGTGGTGAGCCATCGTGACCTGTCCGCACTGCGGGGCCGCTGTGTCGGCCGGTGCGCGGGCCTGCACCGCGTGCGACGCGCCCGTGTCCGCGAACGCACCCGAACCGGAGCGGCGACTCGCGACGGTGCTGTTCGCCGACCTCGTCGGGTTCACCGCGTTCGCGGAGGGCCGGGACCCTGAGGACGTGCACGCGGTCGTCGACCGCTGCCTGTCGATGCTCGGCCGTGTCGTGGCCGAGCATGGCGGCTCGGTCACCCGGGTGATCGGCGACGAGATCATGGCGCTGTTCGGCGCGCCGGTGGCCCACGGCGACGACCCGGAACGCGCCGTCCGCGCCGCGCTGGCCATGCAGGACAGCATGGCCGCGGCCGCTGACCGGATCGGTGGGTTCGAGCTGCGCGTCGGCGTCAACAGCGGCACCGTGCTGTTCGCGCCGCTCGGCCCCGACGCCACCCTGCGCCCGACCGTGCTGGGCGACGCGGTCAACACGGCGGCGCGCCTGCGGGCCGCGGCGCCACCGGGTGGTGTCCTGGTCGGTCGCGGGAGCTACCGCACGACCCGGCACGCGATCGACTACGCCGGGCCGGAGGTGTTGGACGTCAAGGGCAAGGCCGCACCCCTGCCGGCCTGGACGGCGCGACGGGCCCGCCACCCGAGCCAGTCGGCGACGGCCTGGAAGCTCTCGCTGGTCGATCGCCGTGCGGAGCTGGGAGCGCTCGAGGAGGCGTGGCGCCAGGTGCGCACGACGGGCGCGACGCAGGTCGTGGCGGTGCTCGGTGCGGCCGGCATCGGCAAGTCGCGGTTGGTCGGCGCGTTCACCGAGCGCCTCGACGGTGCGCAGGTGCGGCTGCTGTGGGGCAGGGCGCTGGTGTCCGGCCGGGGGACCGGCTACGGGCCGCTGTCGCAGCAGCTGCGGGCCGACGCGGGCATCGCCGAGGGCCAGCGGCTCGCCGACGCCCGGGCGCTACTGGCGACGCGGGTGCGTGAGATCGTCGCCGACGCCGGCGACCTCGACGCCGCGCACGTGGCCGCGCTCGCCGGCCTGGGCGACGGCCGGGCTGTCGCCGAACGGCAGGGGCTGCTGGGCTCCGCCCGGCGGTACCTGGAGGGCCTCGCGCGCCGGTGGCCCACCGTCATGGTCTTCGAGGACATGCAGTGGGCCGACCCCAGCATGCTGGACCTGCTCGAACTGGTCGGGACCCGCGCGGCTGACGTCCCGCTGCTGCTCGTCGTGGTGGCCCGGCCCGAGCTGCTGGAGCTGCGTCCCAGGTGGGCGACCGGGGAGGGCCCCGCGCGCCTCGTCCCACTGGAGCCACTCGGCGGTGCCGACGCCCGGCAGCTCGCCGCGGCGGCCGTCGGCGCCGGCACCACGGTCGACACGGCGGCACTGACCGCACGTGCCGGTGGCAACCCGTTGTTCATCCTGGAGCTCGCGGCGGCGTCCGAGGACGGCACGCTCGACGTCCTGCCGCCCACGGTCCAGAACGTCATCGCGGCGCGGCTCGACGCCCTGCCGGAGCACGCCCGGCAGGTCGCGCTCGCCGCGTCGGTGGTCGGCAAGGTGTTCGCGGTCGCCGACGTCGGTGCACTGCGGCCGCACGACGACGTCGGCCGGCACCTGGACGCACTCGCCGCCGCGGACGTGGTGCACCGCGCCGAGGGGTCCGACCACTACGCCTTCGGTCACGATCTGATCCGCGACGTCGCGTACGAGACGCTGGCCCGGTCGACCCGCCGGCACTACCACGCCGTGCTCGCCCGCCACCTGGAGGCCGCCCACGCCGGCACCGTCGACGAGGTGGCGAGTCGCGTGGCGTGGCACTGGCTGCACACCGACGACCCGACGGCCGCCGTGCCGTACCTGGTCGCGGCGGCGGAGCATGCGAGCGGTGCGTGGGCGACCGAGGAGGCGGCGACCCTGTACAGCCGGGCGCTCGCCGTGCTGTCCGAGGACGATCCGCGCCGGAACCCGCTGCGGCTGGCCCGCGCCACCGCGCTCACCGACGCTGGGAGCTTCGCCGAGGCCGGCACGGAGTTCGACGCGCTCGTCGACGACCTACGTGGGCCCGAGCGCGTCGAGGCCCTGATCCTGTGGTCCAAGGCGGCGTTCTGGACGATGGACACCGCGAAGGCGCAGCAACTCGCGCGCCGGGCCACCACCGACGCCGCGGACATGGGCGAGGTGCTGCACGCCCGCGCCGCCGCGCAACTGTGCACGGCGCTGTCGTCGCTGGAGACCCGCACGCTCGAGGGCGCGACCGAGGGTGAGGCGATCGTGGCGTCATGGCCCGCCGATGCGCCTGACCGGGATCGCGGATCGCTGCTGGCGATGCTGGCGGCCTCCCACTACTGGGTCGGCGACTACGGCGCCGCCATCGAACGCGGCCGGCAGGGCTACGACCTCAGTCGCCGCCTGCGCAGCCTGGACGACATGCTGCTGGCCGCCAGCCACCTCGCGCTGGGGCTGACCGGTGCGGGACGGCACGTCGAGGCGTTGGAGGTGTGCGCGGGAGCGGCCGCGGACGGACTCGAGTACGAGCTGGTGCCCCGCTTCACGGCACGCCTGTACAACATGTGGGCCAACGCGCTGCGCGAGCTCGGCGACCTCGACGGCGCGCGGGCCCGCAACGAGGAGGCGATCGAGCTGGGGCAGCAGGCCAGCTTCCCACCCCCGGTCGTGCAGGCCCGGATCGACCTGCTGTACACCGACCTGGCGGCCGGCGAGCTGGGCCGCGCCGCCCGGGCGTGGCCCGAGCTGCAGCGCCGGGCGGCCGCGATGAAGGCCTGGCACAACTGGCTGACCCTCGGTCGTCTGGCCACGGCGCGGGCGGAGATCCTGCTCGGCACCGGAGACCCTGACTCCGCCGCCGAGGCCGCCCACGCGGCCCTCGACCACGCCCGGCGGACGCGCCGGCGCAAGTACGAGGTGGCGTCGCGCGGGCTGCTCGGTCGTGCCCTCCTCCGGCAGGGCCGGGCGCCGGAGGCGGTGCGCGAGCTCGACCGCTGCCTCCGTGACGCCCGCCGCCTGGGCCAGCCGATCGCGGTGGTGCGCGCCGCGGCGGACCTGCGTGACGCCGCCGTGGCCGCCGGTGACGACGCGCGGGCCGCCGCAGCCGACCGGCTGGCGCGGACGTCGCTGGATGCCTTCCTCGATCAGGTCGGCGACCGCTGGCACGACCCGGTCCTGTCGACCGCGGCCGCGCAGGTCGCCGGGCACCGGTAGCGGTCAGCCAGGCAGCACACCGAGCGCACCCGGCGCCGTCGCGGAGCTAGGCTGCCCTCGACCGTCGGTGGCCGGCTGCGCGGAGCGCCGATCCCGGCGATGGCCCGTCCCGCCCCGACGGGTGGCGACCACCGGGAGGCAGCCATGCACATCGCCGTTTGCGGGACCGGGATGGTCGGTCGGGCGATCGCCGGCCGCCTCGACGGGTTGGGACATGACGTCGTGCTCGGCACACGGGACCCCGACGGGACCGTGGCCAGCACGCGGACCGGCTTCGACGGCGTCCGCGCCGCCGACTGGCTGGCGGAGCACCCCGACGTCGAGCTGCGGCCGTTCGCTGACCTCGGCTCCGGGTTCGACCTGATCGTCAACGCCACCAACGGGCTCGGGTCGGTCGACGTGTTCCGGTCGATCGATCCCGAGACCCTCGCCGGCACCGTGGTGCTGGACGTCGGCAACCGGCTGGACCACGGCGGCGACGGGCCGACGGTGCTGGCGACCGAGGGGGAGCCGTCGCTGGCCGAGCTGCTGCAGGAGGCCGCACCCCAAGCAAGGGTCGTCAAGGCGCTGAACACGATGACCGCCGCGCTGATGGTCGAGCCGCAGCGCCTCGCCGACGGCGCGCACACGGTGTTCGTCAGCGGCGACGACGCGGCAGCCAAGGCGACGGTCGCCGAGCTGCTCCGGTCGTTCGGCTGGGACGACATCGTTGACCTCGGGCCGCTGCGGACCGCCCGTGGCGCCGAGATGGTGATGCCGCTGTGGTTGTCGGTCATGACCGCCTTGGAGCTGCCGCCCGACAGGTTCCAGTTCCGCCTGGTCCGCTGAGCTGGGCGGCCGCGGCCGCGCGCCATGCACGGACCTCGTCGAAGGTCGCCTGCAGCCGTTCGAGGTGGCGCATCCGGTCGTCGGTGCGCCGACTACCGCCGCTCTGCGGACGGTCGTACACTGTCCTGACCGACGCCTGCCCGACGCGTTGGGGCGTGCCCTCGGTCCGCGGCGGCGACGAGTCCTGCACGCCCTGACCAGGCACCGACCATGGGCGACCTCCCCGGCGACATCAGTGACGCCGTCCGACAGCTGTCCGGGCTGCTGTTGGAGGAGGAGTCGCGCGCCACGGCGCTCGATCAGGTCGTGTACCTCGCCGTGGCCACGATCCCGCGGTGCGACGAGTGCGGCATCTCGGTCCGCACCCGTGCGGGCGTCTTCACGACCGCGGGGACCAGCCGGGTCGAGGAGTTCGACGCCCACCAGTACGCGACGGACGAGGGCCCCTGCCTCGATGCGCTCGACCACGGGCGGCCCTACCAGTTGACCTTGCGCGACACCGGCACGAGGTGGCCGAACTTCGTCAGCACCATGGCCGGCAGCGGCATGGCGGCGATGCTCGCCGTGCCGTTGACGGTGCGGGACCGGACGCTCGGCGCGCTCAACCTCTACTCGCGGACGCCGACGCCCTTCTCCGCGGAGGACTTCTCGATCGCCGAGCTCTACGCGGGCCAGGCCGGCGTCGCCCTTGCGAACCTCGAGACCCACGAGATCGCCGTCGAGCTCGGGGCCCAGCTGCGCCGTGCCCTCGATTCACGCGCGGTGATCGAGCAGGCCAAGGGCATCGTCATGGCCAGCCGCGGGCTCGACGCCGATCGCGCGTTCGAGACGTTGGTCGCCGCCTCACAACGCGAGAACCGCAAGCTGCGCGACATCGCCGCGGAGGTCGTCGAGGCCGTCGTCGGCGACTGCTGACCGGCCCGCGGTCGTGCCGACCGTGCGGCCTCACGGGGTGCTCAGGTCAGGCGCCGACCGGTGATGCGGTCGATGTCCATCCGCAGGTAGTGCGGGCGGTCGCCGCGGGCCCACGGCCGCAGGGGCAGCGCCTCGGCGGACGCCAGCTCGTCGGGGTCGGTCACCATGCGCAACCGGCCGAACGCGAGCACGCTCCAGCCGTCCCGCCACGCCTCGTCGACGTCGTCGAACTGGAAGGTGACCTGCTGGACCCGCAGGGCCGCCAGCAGCTTGCTGCCGGGCGCGGTCCTGAACCACAGGAAGTGGCCGTCGGCGACGAAGTTCATCGGCAGCACCAACGGCCAGCCGTGCTCGACGAAGGCCAGGCGGCCCAACCGGGGCCGGTGGCGCTGCAGCAGCGCGTGGCATTCCTGTTCGCTCAGCGGGATCGTCCCGTCCTGGACCTCGACCATCGTGGTTCCTCCCTCGCCCGGTGCCGGCTCGTGACCAGCTGACCGCACCCCGGCCCACGGCGCCGGGACCGAGGACCCGGTCGGTGCGGGTCCTGCGTCCCCGGCAGCCGGGACCCCGGTCACGACAGCGCCCCACCCGCCCGGTGAGACGGTCTCGAGCAGCCGCGCCGGCTCGTCGGCGGATGCGTGGGCAGGCGCCCTGCGCGACATGGGCAGCGGCCACCGATCGTGCCGGGACCGAGGGCGCGGACACTGCCTGCACGGACCCGCCGCCTGCCGCGGGCCCGGCCCACCCGGGGGTCTGGAGCCACCATGTCCGCTACCACCACCACCGCCGCGACCCCGACCGTCGACGCCGCGGCCCCTGATGCGGCCGAGGTGGGACCGCACGCGACGACGACCCGTGACCGGACCGGCCGGGCGGCGACCTGGTCCGCCGCCGCGACCTTCCTGGCCCTCGCGCTGCCGTTGTCGATGTTCGGGGTCATCTGGCCGGCGGCTCGACTCGAGCTCGGGCAGTCGCTCGGCGCGCTCGGCCTCGCCACCGCGGTCTACGGCGTGGCGCGCCTGTCGACGGCCACCGCCGGGCGGGCGCTCACCCACCGGGTGGGAATGGGCGCCGCCTTCGTCGGCATCCTGGTGGCGTTCGCGCTGTCGTGCGTGGCGTTGGCCGTCGCGCCGACGTGGCCGGTGTTCCTCGCGGCCGTCGCCGCGATGGGGATCACGTCGGGCGCCCTCGACTCACTGGTCACGCTGTGGATCAGCACATCCGGGGTGGTCGCCGACGCCGGCCTCGTCCACGGCGCCTTCGGCGTCGGCGCGACGGTGTCGCCCCTGCTGGTGGCCGGGCTGTCCGACTGGCGGACCGCCGTGCTGCTGTGCGTGCTGGTCACCGCGGGCGCGGTCGGGCTCGCCGTGCGTGCGCGGACGGCGTGGCCAGCGCTGCAGGCGTCCGCCCCGGTGCGGGTCGATCATCACGACCGACCGGCGCCGGTGCGCGCTGTCGCCGTCTCGCTCGGCGTCCTGGCCGCCATCGTGGCGGTCGAGGTCAGCTTCAGCCAGTGGTCGTACGTGTGGCTCACGACCTCGCGTGGTGCCGGCGCCTCGACCGCCGCTGTCGCGGTCGCCGCCTACTGGGGCGGCAGCACCGTCATGCGCCTGGCGATGGGTCGACGCCGGGTCGCGGCGCTGGTCGAGCACCACGGTCTCGCGCGGTTCGGCGCCGTCGCCGCATTCGTCCTGGTCGCGCTGGTCGTGCTGCCGAGGTTGCCCGGTGCGGCCGCGGTGGGGGCGTTCGCCCTGGCCGGCGCGGCGCTGGCGCCGGTGATCCCGACCCTGTTCGCCACGACGGCCGCGAGGGTCGGTGCCGACCTCACCGACCGGATGGCCGGGTGGCAGTTGCTGGCGTTCAACGTGGGCGCGTTCGGCTCGATGTCGCTGATCGGGCTGCTGGTGGACGGCGCGGGGCCCTGGGCGGCGATGGTCGGCATCGCGGCGGCCCTGGTCCTCGCAGGCGTCCCGCTGCTGATCGCGGCCGAGCGCCTGGCGCGGACCGCCTGACCGCCGTCGCCCGGACCGCGGCGACCGGCTCCGACGTGCCGTGACGAGCGTCGGTCGACCCTTGGGCGTCCGCCGACGGTGGTGTGCACGGGCCGGGGCGGGCTACGCTCGACGCCATGGGCGACGACGCGTGCTGGCTCGACCGGACCTGCCTGGCGTGCGGGCGCTTCCTCGAGTCCGACCCGGACGCGCCACGCTGCCCGCACTGCGGCGCCGAACGGGTCGTCGCCCGCGAGGGGTCGACGCCGGACGGGTCGCGTCCGCCCTCGACGTAGGGCAGCGTCACCGCTGCTCAGCGCTCCCGACGCGGCCACGACAGCAGTGCGGTGGCGAGCACGGTCGCGACCTGCAGCACGTCGTCGATGCGCACGTGCTCGTCGACGGCGTGGGCGCGGGCGACGTCGCCGGGGCCGTAGAGCACCGCGGGCATCGCCGCATCGTTGACGTAGAAGCGCAGGTCGGAGCCGTACGCCACCCCGTGCATGCCGACCGGGGTGCCGGTCACCTGCCGGTGCGCGTCGGCGAGCACGGTCACCACCGTGGCGTCCGTCCGCGTCTGCGCCGGCGCGAACTGCCCCTCGATCCACCGCACGGCGGGCGGGTGCGTCTCCAGCCACGGGTCGCTCGCCGCGGCGGCGCCGAGCGCCTGCTCGAACATGTCGCGCGCGTCGAGGACGGCCTCGCCGGGCAGGACGCCGTAGCGTCCCCGTGCGAGCAGGCGCCCGGGGACCGTCGACACCCAGTCGCCGGCCGAGACCGTGCCGACGCTGATGGGTGCCGGCAGCGCGTCCGCTCCGAACAGCGGGTGCGTGAACCCCCGGTTGCGGTCGTGCTCCAGCCGGCGGAGCGCCTCGAACACGACCATGGCCTTGTCGACGGCGCTCACGCCCTCCCGCCGCATCGCGCCGTGCGCGGCCCGGCCCTCGACGTCGATCTCGAAGCTGAGGGCCCCCGCACCGACAGGGCAGATCTGGCCGCGGGTGGGTTCGAGCACGATCGCGGCGTCGCCCCGGACGCCCCGCACGATGGTCGACAGCGTGCCGACGCCGCCGGTCTCCTCCCCGATGACGCTGACGAAGGTGACACCGACCGGCGGTTCGCGTCCCGTCGCCGCGATCGCCCGCAGCGCCGCCCAGCCGGCGACCAGGCCGCCCTTCATGTCGCAGCTGCCGCGGCCCCACACCGCGCCGTCGCGCACGGCCGCAGACCACGGCGGATCACGCCAGCACCGCTCGTCGCCGACCGGTACGACGTCGATGTGCCCGTTCAGCACGACCCGGGGGCCCGACGTCGCGCCCAGGTGGCCGACGACCACGGGGCGGTCCCCGAGCGGCAGGCCGTCGTCGCTGAACGAGGGATGCGCCCGGACCTCCTCGCGGGTCGGCGTGAAGACGTCGACCGCCATCCCGGCCTCGACCAGCAGCTGGCCCATGACCGCCTGGGCGGCGTGCTCGGCGCCCGTGATGCTGGGTGTGGCGACCAGTGTGCGCAGCGCCTCGACGGTCTCGCGCGCCTGCGCGCCCACCGCAGCCTTCACGTCTTCGATCGTCGTCCCACCTGGAGCGCGGGCTTGGCCGCTCAATGATGACGCGGCTGTCAAGGCACGCGCCACAACGGTCGGGCGTCACGCGGGCGATTCGTCGTCGTGGTGTCGACCACCAGCGGCAGCGGAACTGCGTCGCCACGTCCGCCAGCCGCCGGCCCTCAGTCGTGCGACCGCAGCACGGTGCCGTCGGGCACCCGGCCGGGCGCATCGTCGGCGCGCAGCTCGACGTCGCCGACGACCGCGACGTCGTCGCCGAACGTCCAGTCGCCGCGGACGGTGAGCCGGTCGCACCCCACCAGCGACGGCGCGCCGTGGGGGAAACGGCGGTCGAAGTCGGCGATGAGCCGGTAGTGCCCGTCGAGGTCGACCGTCGGTGCGGTGTCGCGCGACGGGGCCAGGCGGACCTCGCCGTCAGCGGTCAGCTCGTAGGCGTCGGACCGGATGGCCAGCAGGTCGCTGGTCGTCTTGACCGGCAGGAAGCGCGAGCGGTCGACCTCGATGGCCGTCGCGCCCTCGAAGACCCCGATCGCCGCTCCCATGGCCGACTCGATCTGCACGACCGTCGGCGACGTCGGGTCGGTCGGGTCGACGGGCTTGACGTTGCGGATCACCGGCAGCCCGAGCACCCCACCGGTCCGCTCGAGCCGGTCGGCCAGCGCGTCGAGGTCCAGCCACAGGTTGTTGGAGTTGAAGAAGCGGTGCCGGTCGATGTCGCCGAACGCTTCGGCGTCGCCGGGGGCGGTCTGGGCCGACTCGCGCAGCACCAGCTGCCCGTCGGCCCGGCGCCGGGCCAGGTGCCCGCCCTTGCGGTCCATGTCGGTCCGCCGGCAGTACTCCGCCGCGAACGGGCTGCCGGTGCCGGCGAACCACCCGGCCAACCGCGGGTCGGGGCGGGCGCCGAGGTTGTCGGCGTTCGAGACGAACAGGTGGCGGTAGCCCGCCGCCCGCAGCCGGTCGAGCACCTGCGAGGTCAGCAGCGACGGGTACAGGTCGCCGTGCCCCGGCGGGCACCACTCGAGCTCCGGGTCGGCCGGCCACGCGACCGGTGCCAGGTCGTCGGCCGCCAGCTTGGGCTCGGAGCTCTGGACGAAGTCCAGGGGGAGCCCGTCGACGGCCAGGTCGGGGTGGTCCGACAGCGCCGCCAACGTGTCGTCGCGTGTGCGGAAGCTGTTCATGAACAGCAGGGGCAGGGCGACGTCGTGGGCGGCCCGCAGCGCCCGCACCTGCCGCACGATGAGGTCGAGGAACCGTAGGCCCTCGCGCACCTCGACGAGGGACTTGGCGTGCTGCATGCCCATCGAGGTGCCCAGCCCGCCGTTGAGCTTGACGACCGCGGTGTGCGCCAGCGCCCCGCGGGCGGCGGCCCCGTCGACCTCCACGTCGGCGAGCCGCGGCAGCGCCTCGACCGGCTCGATGTCGTCCTCGGCGATGACGCCCGTCTCGCCGGCGGCGATCGCCCGGTGGTAGTGGGCGAACACCTCGATCGCCGTCGGGTGCACGCCCGCGTCCGCCATCTTGCGCCGTGCCTGCTGCAGTCCGTCGTCCATGCCGTCGATGCTACGGGACGGCCGTCGACGTCGTCCGCCCTCAAACGCCGAGGACGGCCGCGATCCGGCCCGCCGCGACCGCCGTG
>CAYVGE010000044.1:0-7761 GCA_964450395.1 uncultured Actinomycetota bacterium | reverse complement strand
TCTGGTCGGCGTAGGCGCGCGCGAAGCGGCACAGCGCCTTGTCAACCCTGTCCGAGCTACCCAGGTAGCCCACGATCATCGACGCGCCGCTGGTCCGCGCGTGGCCCTTGGCCAGCAGCCGGCCGGAGATGCCGGCGTAGTCGACCATGGCCTTCGGCTTGATCTTGTCCAGGCGGATGCGGCCCTTCATGTTGCGGAACTGGCGGACGTAGAACTGCCGCCCGTCGACGGTCGTCCAGCCGAGCAGGGGGTCGCTGACCGTCTGCAGCGCCTGCTGGTACTCGACGACGCGCTGGCCCTGGTGCTCGTGCCACGCCGACTCGCCGTGCACGAAGGGGGCGATCACCGAGCGGCGCGCCTGCTTGAGCTGCAGGAAGATGACGTCGTCGGGGCTGGAGCCCTCGAGCAGCGCGACGTAGGCCCGCAGGCCCACGCTGCCGACACCGACGACCTTGTGCGCCATGTCGACGACCGTGTAGCCGCCGACCACCCGCCGCCAGTGCGGGGCGATGGTCAGCAGGTAGCGGTCGAGCGCCTCGGCGAGGCTCTCGCGCTCCTCGTCGCCGAGCCGGGTGATCAGCGGCGGCTCCTCCACGATCCGCCGGCCGCTGCCGTGGGCCTCGGTGAAGCGGGGCAGCGCCCGGTCGCTGGTCCGGCTGCGCGCCCGCTTGGACGCCTTGGCGATGCGCTTGCGCAGCGACTTCGTGTCGGCCAGGTCCTCCAGCGCGTCCTGATCGAGCCGCTGGAACGACCGGTACAGCAGCGGCTGGTCGAACAGCTGCCACAGGTGGTCCCGGTAGGCGGAGCTACACGCCGCGACCGCCTCCTCGCAGCGGTCCTCGTCGATGCCGTTCTGGCGCCCGGCCACCCAGATGCTGGCGCACAGGCGGCGCAGGTCCCACTCCCAGCTGCCGGGATGGGCCTCGTCGAAGTCGTTGATGTCGAGCACCAGCTGCTGCTCGGGCGAGGCGTAGAAGCCGAAGTTGCCGAAGTGCGCGTCACCGCCGATCACCGGCATGATCCCCGAGGCGGGCAGGTGGGCGAAGTCGTCGGCCATGACGATCGCGGTGCCACGCAGGAACCCGTACGGCGACGCCGTCATCCGACCCACCCGCACCGGGACGAGCCAGTCGATCCGCCCGTCGTGGTTCTCGTCGAGCAGGTCCACCGGGTCGCGCCGGTCCGGTGGCGGTGACCACTCGCCGAGCACCGACCGGGGCGCCTCCCGGCGCAGCGCCTTGCCCAGCGCCCGCCGCTGCTGGCGGGGGATCGGCCGCCCGCGGACCGAGGCGTAGGGGGTGCTGTCGGCCGCGTCGAGCACGACGTGGCCGCTGAGCTCGCCGACGATGTCGCCCACCACGCCACCTCCATGCGCACCGGGGAGGGCGCCTGCCGTCCGGCACGCCCCCGCAGCTGCACGGTACCCCGCACCTGCCGGCGGCACCCGGAGACGCCCTATGATCGACGCGCCCGGGCAAGGGCGATCGTCGACGGATGCGGGTGACCCATGCGAGTGCTGTACGCGACCGACGGAGCAGACGCGGCGGTCGACGCGGGCCGGCTGCTCGACGTGCTCGCGTCGAGGGACGTCGAGGTGGTGGCCGCGTCGGTCGTGTGGACGGGTCCGCCCGACCTGCGCCACCTGCGCGCCGCCCTCCGCAGCGACGAGACGCGGCACCGCGCCGCGCAGGACGCCGTCGACGAGGCCGTCGAGTCGCTGCGGGCGGCCGGGTTCACGGTCGACGGCGTCGTGGGGGAGGGGCGGCCGGCCCCGACGCTCATCGAGATCGCGACGGCGCGGCAGGCCGACCTGATCGTGGCCGGCACCGGCGTCCAGTGGCTGGGCGGCCGGCTGCTGGGCAGCGTCAGCACGGCGTTGCTCCACGCGGCGCCGATGTCGGTGCTGATCGGCGACGTCGCTCCCCGCGACGCACCCGCGCACGTGGTCGCCGGCACCGACGGGTCCGAGCACGCCGCGCGGGCCATCGAGGTCGCGACCGGGCTGCTCGACCCGGAGCGCTGCTCGGTGACCGTGCTGTCGGCCGCCAAGCTCATCGCGTCCACCCTCACGCCGCCCTTCACCGGCCATGCCACGTCGGCCCCCTCGGCGGAGGTCGAGGCCGAGGTGCTCGCGCCCGCGCAGGCGCACGCCGAGGAGGCGGCGGAGCGATTCACGGCCGCCGGCTTCACCGCAGACACCCGGGCGGTCCTGGGCCACCCGGTCAAGCGGCTGCTGGCCGAGGTCGACGACCTCGGAGCGGCGCTGGCGGTCGTCGGTTCGCGGGGCCTGGATGCGATGGACCGGGTCGCGCTGGGGTCGGTCAGCGACGAGGTCGCCCGGCACGCGCCGGCGGCGCTCGTCGGGCGCTGAGCCGCTCGGACGGCCGCTCGAGCGGCTCGGATCGGTGCTCGACCTGCCGGGTGCCGGGGCGGACCTGCCCGATCGCCAGCACACGCTGCGGGCGACGCTCGACTGGAGCCACCAGCTGCTACGCCACCGCGCAGACCTGACCGGTGGCGCCGGCGGCTTCCTGCCCCAGCTCGACGACCTGACCGCGAACGGCCTCGTCGAGCGCGACGAGGTCGACATCATCAGGTACGAGGGACGCGCCGCTGACGCTAGGCTCTCCGGCACGACACCTGCCCGTGCCCCGGGTCGCGCGCCCGAGGGTGCGCGGGACGTCGACGCACCCCGGTCGCGGGTGCCACCAGTGGACGACTCCGAGGCCATCCCGGATGAGCACCAGCAAGCGCAACCCCACGAGGGTCGCCAAGAAGGAGCGACGCGACGCTGCCCGGCAGCGCCGTGCGCAGATGACGCGCCGCCGGCAGCGTCGCGAACGGCTGCTGCGCTGGGGAGCCATCGCGGCCGCGGTGGTCGTGCTCGGCGGCGGGTTCCTCTACCTCGTCCTCGACAGCCGCCCAGCGGGCCCGCCGGAGGGGGTCGTCGACACCGACGAGACCAGCCGCAACCACGTGCAGGGCGAGGTCTCCTACGACACGAACCCACCGGCCGGGGGCGACCACAGCCCGACGTGGCTGAACTGCGGCTTCTACGACGAGCCGGTGCCCAACGAGAACGCCGTCCACTCACTCGAGCACGGGGCCGTGTGGATCCAGTACGCCGACGACCTGGACCAGGCGTCGGTCGACCGCATCCAGCAGATCACGAACGACGGGACGTACCTGCTGGCCAGCCCCTTCAGCGATCTGCCGTCGCCGGTCGTGCTGTCGGCGTGGGGCAAGCAGCTGCAGCTCGACGACATCGAGGACCCCCGCGTCGAGCAGTTCCTCGAGAGCTACGTGCGCGGCCCCCAGACGCCCGAGCCCGGTGCCACGTGCAGCGGCGGCACCGGCGAGCCGGTGACCTGACCGTGTCGTCCGCGCACCGGGCGACGTCCACCACGGTCGACCGCGAGGGCGGGCCGGCCGACGCCGACCCCTCGACCTCGGACGCGCCCCGCCGGCGGTGGGCGGCGGTCGTCCTCGTCGTCGTGGTCGTGCTGGTGCTCGTGGGTGCCGCGCTGGTGCTCGAGGGGGTCGTTCCGGTCCGGGTCGTGCCCGGCGAGGGATCGCCCGAAGCGGGCTTCGCCCGTGACATGAGCACCCACCACGCGCAGGCCGTCGAGATGGCCGAGCTCATCCGGACGCGCACCGACGACGCCGAGCTGCGCACCATCGCGGCCGACATCGCCCTGACCCAGCAGGCCCAGATCGGCTGGATGAGCGGCTGGCTCGACGTGTGGGGCCTGCCGGCCTACAGCTCGGACGCGCCGATGGCGTGGATGGCGGGCGACGACGGTGCGGCGACCCACGCCCACGGCGAGGGCATGGCGATGGGCGCCGACGGGGCGCCGATGCCGGGCATGGCGACGCGGGCGGAGCTGGCGCAGCTGCGTGACGCCGACGGGGTGCAGGCCGAGCGCCTGTTCCTCCAGCTGATGATCGAGCACCACCGCGGCGGCGTCGACATGGCCGACGCCGTGCTCGCGCGCACCGGCAACGCGCAGGTGCGACGCCTGGCCGACGCGATGGTCGCCTCGCAGGAGGCCGAGATCACCGCGATGCAGGAGCTGCTGGCCGAGCGCTGACCGGCACGGCTCCGGTCAGGCGCGGTCGAGCTCGGACAACCACCGCTTGAGCTGGACGGTGTCGAACCCGCTGGTCGGGAACGCCGCCAGCGTGTCCATCGGCATCGTGCCGACGACCTCGAGCAGGTGCGGGTCGTCGAGCAGGCCGGCGCCGTCGCCGTGCGCCAGCAGCGCCCGGGCCCGCGGATCGGCCAGCCACTCCTGGAGCGTCGACGTCGCGGTCAGCGGCGGGATCAGCGAGGGCGCGTCGAGCGCGATCGTGGCCGTGGCGGCGAGGTCGCGCGACGACGAGCCGACGCCGATGTCGAAGGTGCCGGCCTCGACCGCCCAGCGGTCCAGCCGGGTGGACCAGAAGGCGAAGGCGCGCTCGTCGAGGTCGACGATGACCTCCCGGCGCCCACCCGGCTCGAGCTCGACCCTGGCGGCGCCCCGCAGCTCGCGGACGGGTCGCGCGACCGACGCCTCCCGGTCGCCGACGTAGACCTGCACCACCTCGGCGCCGGCCACGTCGCCGGTGTTGGTGACCGTCGCCGACACCCGCACCCGCAGGTCGCCGTCGGCGACCGCGCCGGAGACCCTGACCTCCACGTCGGTGATGGCGAAGGTCGTGTAGGACAGCCCGAAGCCGAACGGGTAGGAGACCGGCTGCGCCCGGGCGTCGAAGCCGCGGTAGCCGACGAAGATGCCTTCGCCGTAGCGGACCACGCCCTCCTCGCCGGGGAAGTGCAGGTACGACGGGGTGTCCTCCAGCCGCAGCGGGACCGTCTCGGCCAACTTGCCCGACGGTGACACGACGCCGAACAGCAGGTCGGCCGCGGCGCCTCCGGCGGCCTGGCCCGACAGCCAGCACTCGAGGATGGCGGCGGCGTGGTGGTCCCACGTCGACATCCGGACCACCGAGCCGTTGGCCAGCACCACGACCACGCGATCGTGCACCGCGGCGACGGCCTCGACCAGCGCGACCTGGTCGGCGGGGAGGTCCATGCCGGTGCGGTCGAAGCCCTCGGACTCGGACGACGCGGGCAGGCCGAGGAACACCACCACGTGGTCGGCCTCGGCCGCCAGGGCCACCGCCTCGTCGCGCAGCCCGGTGGCGGGCGCGCCGTCGCCGAGGGCGTACCCCTCGGCGAACCGCACCGTGACGTCGGGGCCGGCCGCCGCGGTGAGCTCGTCGAGCGGGACGTCGACACGGGTGGGGTTGACCTTGGAGCTGCCGGCCCCCTGGAACCTCGGCGTCCTGGCGAACGCGCCGATGACCGCGACGGCCTGCCCGGCGGCCGGCCGCAGTGGCAGCACGTCGCCGTCGTTGCGCAGCAGCACCGCGGACCGCTGGGCGGCGCGGCGGGCCAGGGCGTGGTGGGCGTCGGCGTCGACCTCGACGGCTTCGGCCTGCGCAGGCTGAGCGCGGTCCACGAGCTCGAGCACCCGGCGCACCGTGCGGTCCAGCACGGCCTGGTCGAGATCGCCGGCGCGGATCGCCTCGACGACCGCGGCGTCGCTGACGCCGAGGTTCGGCGGCATCTCGAGGTCCAGGCCGGCCCGCAGCGCCTCGACCCGGTCGTGCACGGCGCCCCAGTCCGACACGACCAGGCCCGCGAACCCCCACTCGTCGCGCAGCACCCCCGTCAGCAGCCGGTGGTGCTGGGAGGCGTAGGTGCCGTTGACCTTGTTGTAGGCGCACATGACCGTCCACGGCTGCGCCTCGGTGACCACCCGCTCGAAGGCCGGCAGGTAGATCTCGCGCAGGGTGCGCTCGTCGACCTCGGCGCTGATCCGCAGCCGGTCGTGCTCCTGGTTGTTCGCCGCGTAGTGCTTGAGCGACGTGCCGACGCCATGCTCCTGCACGCCGACGACCAGCGCGGTGGCCAGCTCGCCGGCCAGCCAGGGGTCCTCCGAGACGTACTCGAAGTTGCGCCCGCACAGCGGCGAGCGCTTGATGTTGACGCCGGGGCCGAGCACCACCGAGACCCCCCAGTGGCGCGCCTCGGCCGCCAGCGCCGCGCCGACCTCGCGGTACAGCGCCGGGTCCCACGAGCTGGCCAGCGCCGAGGCCGTCGGGAAGCACGTCGCCGGCACGCTGCGCGACAGCCCCCCGTGGTCGGCCTCGTCCAACTGGGCCCGCAGCCCGTGCGGCCCGTCGGAGACCATGATCGACGGGACCCCGACGCGATCGACCGCCGCCGTGTGCCAGAAGGCGCCGCCGATCGTCAACGACGCCTTCTCCTCCAGCGTCAGCTCGTCGAGCAGGGCGTCGACGTCCAGCGCCGCCCGCGTGTCGTCACCCATGGTCGTGCTCTCCGGTCGCCGGCCGTGGGGCAGGTGCCCACCCGCATCGATGTCTAGCAGGTGGGGCCACGCGTCTCAGCCACGCGTTGGCGAGCCACCGCGGCCGTCAGACGCCGTTCGTGGTGGAGCGCGCCGTCGTCGAGGTTGCGCTGGCCAGTCTGCGGGTCCTCCACCCAAGCGCCAGATGGAAGCCGATGAGGGCGAACACGCCGAGCGCAACGGTCGTCCCGCCGATGCGCGTGCCGTAGTCCGGAGCGCCGAGCATGGCCGTGCCGAGGGCGATGAGACCCAGCGGAAGGATGACGAGTCCGGTGGAGAGCAGCTCAGGACTGATGTCGACCCCCACGAACGCGGCGGTGAAGCCGAAGGTGACGATCATGAGGAGGCTCCCGACGATGCCGGCGAGACCCCCCACCGCAGGGTGCTGTCGGCTTGCTCCTCGTTGCGCACGTCATGCATCCTCGGTCTCCTTCGTTGATGGTCGCGGCGCGGCATGGCTGCCGCGCACCGCGACGACGATCGTGGTTCGGGTTGTGTTGCTCGATGAGGTGGCGGATGGCCTCCGCGGTGTCGGCCAACGCGTAGGTCGCCTCGGTGATCGTCGTCATGACCTCACGATGACGGGGCACCTCGACGGGCACATCCGTCCGCAGGCTCGAGTTCCTGGCCACCGGCACGACCCGCATCTCATGCTTTCGGCTGATCCGCCACGAGCGCGGTCTCTCTACGCTGGAGGCATGGTGGGAAGCGGGCTCCGGGCGCTGTGGTCAGAACCCCGCCCTCCGCATCCGCCCGCCCGGGTGTGGCGGGACTGGGTGCTCCTCGCCATGTTCGTGTCGTGGTCGATCGTGGAGACGGTGCTCCGCGAGGATCCGGCATGGCGCTGTGGTGCTCACCGTCAGCATCGTGGTCGCGCTCGCCCTGCTGTGGCGACGCACCCATCCCCTGGGCTCGGTCACGGTTGCGTTCGGCACGCTGATCGCATTCGACGTCGCGAGGATCGTCGCAGTCGACGCGACCGGACTGCTGAGCATCGCGGCATCGCTCCTGTTGCCCTACTCGCTGTCCCGCTGGGGAGCTGGCCGCGAGGCCGCGATCGGCCTCGGCGTCATTCTTGCCTGGCTCGCCATCACCCACGTCGCCGACCCGACCGCCACGACCGAGGTGGTGGCGGGGTACGGGTTCTTCCTGCTCTCCGCCGCGCTGGGCGCCTCGATGCGCTACCACGCCAACGCCCGCATCCGCGACATCGAGCAGGCCGAACTCCGCAGCGCAACGAGCTCGCCCGCGAGCTGCGACACGGTCGGCCATCACGTGTCGGCCATCGCCATCCAGGCCCAGGCCGGGCGTGCCCTGGCAGCAACCCACCCCGACCGTGCACTGG
>CAYVGE010000043.1:0-21423 GCA_964450395.1 uncultured Actinomycetota bacterium | reverse complement strand
CGCAGTAGGCGAGCATGCTGATCCGCAGCAGCTGCGCGGCCGGTCGGTCACGCCACACCGGCAACACGGTGAGCGCCAGCAGCGGGGCGACCACGACCAGCGTCACCAGGTCGTAGCCGCGGAACATCGCCTCGACCGCGGCGGCGTCGGTGTACAGCCCCGGCGCCCACAGCCCTGCCGCGGACGCACCAGCCACGAGCACGGCCACGCCTGCCGCGAGCCACCGGGCCGCGGCCGCCGCGCCCCTTCGGGTCTCAACAGAAGCCAGCGTGTGTGTTGTCATCTCACTCACCTGCCTTGCCGGTCAGTTGCCTGTGCGCCCGCGGCGCCCGCCGGCGTACGGCGTGGACCCGGTGACGATGCAGGCGGCGCCCCACACCACGGCAGCCACCGCCCACGGCGCACCCAGCGCTCCCTCCTCCTGCGGGAAGACCAGGCACGCCACGCCGAACACGATCGCGGCCATGCCGGCGCACCATGCTGGCAGCCTCCACCCTGCGGTCCGTAGAGACGCAAGCAGCGCCACCAGCACCACCGCGACAGCGAGCGCGGCGGTCTCGGCGAACCGGTCACCTTCGGCGCACCGCCCGAGGAAGCACGACGGCCCGGCCACTCGGGCACGGTGCAGCATCGCCGTCGCATACGCAACGGCCGGGACGACCGCGACGGCACCCAACGCCGCCAGCGGCCTGCTCACCGCTTCCCCCGCGGCCAGCAGCTGCCGGCGGGCCGGATGCAACACCACCACAGGCGCCGCCGCCACGAGCAGCAACAGCGCCCCGACGAACGGTTCGATGCGGCCTGCAAGCAATCCCGCCACCGCCAAGGCGAGCAGCGCGAGGATCGCCTGCTGCAGCCCCGCGACCCGGCGTGCCCTGAGCTGGCTGGCGAACCCGACCATGATGAGGATCCCGCCGAGCGCGAAGAACGCGAGGTCGACGACCGGGTTGGTCTGCGGGTACGCGGGATCGCTCGACCACAGCGCGATGGTCAGCGCCGTCGTGCCGGTGAACACCAGCCCGACGAGCACCGTTAGGGTCGTCGCCCACACCGTTGCGAACCTCGGCACCCGCGACAGGACGCCGGTCGATACCCCGGCGTGCCGCCAGGGCCGGAGGTCGGTGTCGGGCATCGCACGCCTCACTGTCGTTCGGCGTTCACTGGGCGGCGTCGAGCTCGCGGGCGATGTCCGCAGCCCAGGCGTCGATCGCGGACCAGTCCCGGAAGTCGCCCGCTGGCATCGCGTCGTTGGCCGGCAGGTGCCGCAGCAGCCGCTCGCCGAACCCCACCGGCGGCGCATCGGGATTCCACGCGCCGAAGAACACCCGCTCATCGCGCGGGTCGACCAGGTCGTGGAGTTCATCGAACTCCCGCGGGCGGGCCGTCTCGAGCACGTCGCGGCCCTGCTCGTCGACGACGTCGGTGCCCAACGGGCCGCTGCTGAACAGCCACACCGGCCGCCCGCTGAGCACCGCACGGTGCCGTTTGACGAACCTCGTGGCTTCCTTCAGCCAGTGGAACATGTACGCCGCCGCGCCGACGACAAACGCGTCGTACGCCTCGACATCACCCACCTGCGCCACCGGACGCGCCTCGGCGGACACGCCCGCCGCACGCAGCCCCACGGCGACCCGCTCGGCGATCCCGGCGGTGGCGCCGTGCCGGCTGGCGTAGACAACCAGAACCCTCATCACACATCCCCTCCCCGTCACCTCGTCGCGGCTTCCAGCCGGTCATGGGCACGGGCCGCAGCCAGCGCCAGACAGAAGTTGGCGAAGGCGAATGCGGCAAGGCCGATCACCAACGCTTCGCTGGCCACCCCCCAGATGCTGGCCAGCACCATGCCCGGCATCAGGCCGAGGTAGCCCAGCACCGCCCCGACCAGGAACCACCGCCACACCGGCCCGATCATTCGGCCCAACCGCCCCGGACGCCGGCGCGGGACCGCGGTCATACGGGTCGCGACCGCGCCCACCACGAAGCCCATCAGCGGCGGGGCAAGACCCCCGCCGACCAACAACAGCAGCCCCGACAGGCCGATCAGCACCAACCCCCCGCAGCTGCGCGCGGCGAACCAGATCGACCAGACCACCACCGTCAGCCCCACCGCCACCGCAAGGACACCGGTCGCCAGCAGGTTGGGAACCACCGTCAACGCCGGCTCCCCCGCCAGGATCTCGAGCGCAGCCGCGTCCGGCCAGGACATGATCAACAGCCCCTCAGGCCGCACCGGGCCCTGCAGCATCTCACCGACCCCGTGCTCGACCCCGGCCAGACCCACCAGCGCCCCGAGCACCGCCACCACCACGCGAGTGGCACCACGCCCGCTCCCGCGTTCGGCCACACGCGCTGTCGGCCGGGTCGTCGCCGTCGCGACCGCCACGCGACCACCTCCTGTCGCACCTGCCGCCAGGATGCGTCCGCCCAGCCGCCAGCAGCAGGGCCCTCAGTCCACCCTCGGCAGTGGCGTTCGGCCCCGCGCGGACGCGAACAACCCTCCCTGCGATCACGGCCCCGCCCGGACGGGGCCCTGCAACCCAGCAGCTTGTTGTCGTGTCACCAGGGCCTTACCGCCGCGCTGTCGGCAGGCTTCGCGGTGGTAGTGGCGCTCCCGTGCCGTCTTTGGGGCCCGGAGACCCGGCGGCAGCAGCCAAGAGAAACCGAGCCCAAGGACCTGTGCTCGTGAGGGCGTTGGTCGCCCCACCGGCGACGTCGCGCAGCGATGCTGACGGAAGAACCTGCAGGGTCCGTGGGAGGAGACGCGACATGACCGCGGTCAGAGTCCATGGCAGCGCATCGGACACTCGCCGGATCGTTCAGCGGCGCAAGCTGTTCGGGCTGGCGTTCGTGGCTGTGCCGGCAACGCTCTTCGCGATGTTCGCGGTTGGCGAGGGTCTCGGCCTCGAGCCGGGATGGTGGGGTCACGCGCTGCAACTCGCCCTCGCAGTGCTGCTCGCCGTCACAGCCTGGGTCCGTCCCCGCGCCGGCGGGCCCACGCTCATCGTCGTGGGCGCGCTGTTCGCTGCGTGGATGCTGGGCGCCGACGGGGGCTTCCCAGGGGCGCTCGTCGCGTTGGCGATCGTCCCCGCGCCACTGATCGTCGCGGGTGTGCTGTTCACCCTTGCCGGCTACGCCATCAGGGCGCCCTCCCAGGGGTAGTCCACCGCGGGACCCAGGGCGGTCCGCACCGACATCGGACACCGGTCCCATCGATGTGTCCGACACGGGAGGAGTGAGCCATGCGTTGGAATCTCGGTCGCACGGTTGGTGCTGCTCGTCGCCATGTCGCTGGGGGTCGGCGTCATTGCTCAGCTCGTCGCCGGAGGCAACAACGCGGTGGCTCTTGGTCCCGGGAAGTGGCGCGCATGTTGTAGCGGACGGCGCGTGGGCGTCTCGCGATCGGTGGTCGCGAGTGCCGCCCCCCACGGAGCAGCAAGGGAGAGCCTCATGCCGCGCACCCTCATCGAACGGGCGACGTCCAACGACATGTTGCAGCTGACCTACGACGTGGGCAGCGTGCCCGCGCAGGTCGGCGCGGTGCTGCTGCTGGCCGGTCCCGCGCCGGCGCCGGACGCCGCTCGTCGTGCGTTCGCAGCGCGGATCGCGGGCGTGCCTCGACTGCGGCAGCGGCTGCAGCCGGTGCCGCTCGGCTGTGGGCGTCCGATCTGGATCGATGACCAATCCTTCGACATCACCAACCACGTCCACTCGCTGGCGTGCTCGACCCCCGGCGACGACCGTGCCCTGTACGACCTCGCCGCCGACCTCGTCACCACACGGTTGGATCGAGCGCGGCCACTGTGGCGCACCACCGTCGTCACCGGCCTGACGCACGGGCGGTGGGCGGTGATCATGGTCTTCCACCATGTGCTCGCGGACGGCATCGGCGGTCTGACGGTGCTCGCACACCTCGCCGACGGGCTCACACCACCCGTCGACGCACGTGCGCCAGCGCCGCCCCCGCCGCTGTGGCGGCTGGCACTCGACGCCGCAGGCCAGCGGGCCCGCACCATCACGCACCTTCCCGGTACGCTCCGCCGGACCGCCGACGGCATTGCGCAGAGCCTGCCCGGCATCACCCTCCACACCCCGCGGACGTCGCTGAACCGGCCGACCGGCCCACGGCGGCGCCTCGCAGTAGCACGCGTCGCACTCGACCCGGTCCGGGCGGTCGCGCACGAGCACCAGGCGACGGTCAACGACGTCGTGCTCGCGGCGGTCACGGGCGCAATCCACACGGTGCTGCAACGACGAGGCGAGGACGTCACCACACTCGTGGTCTCGGTGCCCGTGTCGGCGCGCGCGTCCGCCGGCGCCGAGCTCGGCAACCAGGTCGGCGTCCTGCCCGTGGTCCTTCCAGCGGCCGGGGACGCTGAAGAACGCCTGACCCAGATCGCGCGGATCACGAGGGACCGCAAGCACGGTCAGCGCGGCGCGTCGGCGGCGGTGCTGGAGCCGGCCTTTCGCCTGCTCGCGACGCTCGGCGCGGTGCGCTGGCTGCTGGACCGCCAGCGCATGATCAACACCTTCGTCACCAACCTCCGCGGACCCACGCAGCCGATGAGACTGCTCGGCGCGCCGGTGCTCGACGTCGTCATCGTCAACGGAACCACCGGCAATGTCAGCGTCGCGTTCGGCGTGCTGTCCTACGCCGGAGCCCTCAACGTGTCGGTCATCGCCGACCCGGGCGTGTGCCACGAACACGACGCGCTGACGGCGGCGCTGCAGCAACAGCTTTCGTCCCTCATCGCGCGAGCGACGCCTGCGCAGGGCTGAGACGCCCGCCGGTGCGCCGGTCAGCCACCCAGCCGTCCGCGCGTCAGCGCCGCGATGGCGAGGCGAGCATTCTTGGGGATTTGCGTGGGAGGACGGACCGACTCGGTGACCATGTCCGGCGCGGCGTCGGTGCGCTACGGCTGGGTGATTCCGTCCAGGTTCTTGCTGGTGCGTCCTCAGGTCGCCGGCTCCACGAGTCGCCTGAGGTCGAGCAGCTGCCGGCGCTGCATTCCGAAGTGGACCGGGTGCCAGATGACCTTGAGCATCAGGCCGAGGCCACGAGGTCGTAGGTTCCCCTCGAGCGGGTCACGAGACGAGTGCACGTCTCACCGGACGGCTCAAGGACAAACGCCCAAGACATCGAGCCGACATCCTCCCGACATATCTCGCCTCAGGCACCGATCGCGCTGCGTGCCGTCGCCGCAAGCGCACCGAGGTCGTCTCGAACGCCGGTCGCGAACACCTCGAGGTCGGGGTACGCGTCGGCGTCGGTGACCACCATGATGTGAAACGTCGCTGCGTAGGACAGCGCGGCGACGCCCAACGACACGGTGCCGAGAAGGTTCACCAGGCCACGCCTGCGCGATACGGCGGGCCCGCTCGACAGGATGGGCGACCGTGGAGACCGCCCGCGCCACGCCGCCGACCCGTACGCGCACGTTGTCGATGAACAACCGGCGCCGCGACGGTCGCGCCGCCGGCGTCCAGGGGTGGGGCTGCGGGGAGCCGGCGTCGGGCACGACATCCAGCAGCGCGGCGACCGCGGCCACGCCGGCGATGCCGTCGGTGACGACGTGGTGCAACCGGACGAACAGACCACGCGGCGGTCCGCCACGCCCTGTAGGAACCACATCTCCCACAGCGGCCGTGAGCGGTCCAGGCGGCGCCGGGCGCAGCGTTTCACCGTCGCCAGCAGCTGCGCCTCGTCGCCGGGCGCCCCAACGGCGACGGCGTTCACATGGTCGCGGATGTCGAAGGCGCGACAATCCACCCACAACGGCCCGCCGAGCCCGCGGCCGGGCTCGTAGAGAACCTGGCGGAACCGCGGGAGCAGGTGCAGCCGTGCCTCGACGGCGTCACGCGCCGCCTCGATCCGGAAGCTGCCGTCCGCCCTGAGCAGGTTCCCGGCGTCGAGGATCGCCAGGGCGCCAACGTCCTTGGGCCACACCACGTCGGGCCACAGGATCAGCCGGTCGTCGGCCGACACACGCTCGAGCACCATCGTCCATCGCCCTCCGAGTGCACTGTCCGCCCAGGGCGGCGCAGCAACCAGGGCCGATCGCCCCCGCGCGGCCGGGTACGACGCCTCATGCACGCGGCCGCGCCTCGGCGCAGGCTCGAGAGGTGTCCGGCGACACCGTCGCTGCCTGCCGGCCCCGAGCTGCGAAAGGGGGCGCTATGTCCGCCGACACGCTCGCTCTGCAGTCGCGGCTCGCCCACGTCCTCAACCGCCGCCCAGCTGTCGGTCTTGCGGTCGCAATCGTGCGACAGGGAGCGCTTGCGTCCTTCGCCGCCCATGGCCTGGCCGACATCCCCAGCCGCCGGCCGGTCACTCGCGACACCGTGTTCCGCATCGCCTCGATCACCAAGACGTTCACGGCCGTCGCGGTCATGCAGCTGTGGGAGCAGGGACTGGTCGACCTCGACGCCCCCGCCAACGACTACCTCCGCGCCTTCCGCCTGGTGCGCGCACAGGACCGGTGGCCGCAGCCCACCCTGCGTCATCTGCTCACGCACACCGCCGGCGTGCCCAAGCTGGTCCACCCCGCCCAGGCGCTGTTGAGCGGCTGGTTCGGCGAGAGCGTCCCCCTCACCGCCCGCGTGCCTGACCTCGGCGACTTCTACGGCGGCGCGTTGCGCCTTGTCGCAGAACCCGGCACGACGTTCAACTACACCGACCACTCGCTGGCCGCCGTGGGCCAGATCATCGAGGACGTCACCGGTGAGCCGCTGGATCGGTACCTGCGCGAGCACCTCTTCGCGCCGCTGGCGATGGACGACAGCGACCTGCTGCGCTCCGACCGCGTCAGCGCGCATCTGGCGACCGGATACAAGCTGACCCGACGCGGACCGCGAGCGGTCACCGACCGCAACTGGGTCACCTCGGCAGCGTCGTCCATCTACTCGACCCCTGCCGACATGGCCCGTTACGTCGCCGCGCTCGTCGGCGGCGGCACAGGCGAACGCGGCGCAGTACTCAAGCCCGAGACCCTGGCGCTGATGTTCCAGCCGCACTACCAGACAGACCCGCGCATCCCCGGCGTCGGGCTGGGATTCTTCCGCGACGAGATCGGCGCCCAGCCGGTGATCGAGCACCAGGGAATCCTCCCGGGCTTCAACGCCCAGCTGTACCTCGCGCCCAACAACAGTGTCGGCGTGCTCGGGTTCACCAACGGCGCGCGCAACGCCGTGGTCTGGCTTGCCGCGGAGATGTCACGCCTGCTCGGTGAGGTCATCGGCGCGCCTGCCGACGGCATCCGCACCGACGTGCCGCAGCACGCCGAGCTGTGGGCGGAGCTGTGCGGCAGGTACACACCGATCGCGCAGCGCAGCGACACGCAGGTGCTCGGCCTGGTCGGCGCCGGCGCCCAGGTGCGCGTACGCCACGGACAGCTCGTGCTCCGCGCGATCAGCCCGCTGCCCCCCGTGTTCCGCGGCTTCGTCCTGCACCCCGACGACCCCGACGACCCCTACGTGTTCCGCATCGACCTGTCCCCCTACGACCTCGGCACCGTGAAGGTCGTGTTCAGCCGACACGGTGACACCACACGCGTCCACCTCGGCGGTGTCGTCCCGCTCACCGCCGAGAAACGCACCACGGAAACGACGCCACGATGAGCACGACCACCGCCGCCGAGCTTTGGCGAATGGGGGCGACCGAGCTGGCCGCCGCGATCCGCACGAAGCAGGTATCCAGCCGGGAGGTCATCGAGGTTCACCTGCGCCGCATCGATGCGGTCAACCCGCAGCTGAACGCCGTCACCGTCGTCCTCGGCGAGCAGGCGCTACAGGCCGCGGACGCCGCCGACCGCACGGCAGCCGTCGGCGGTGCGCTGCCGCCGCTGCACGGCGTGCCGTTCACCACTAAGGAGAACATCGACATGGTCGGGACGCCGACGACGGTCGGCCTCAAAGCCCTGGCCGAGGCGGACCCGAACCGCGCCGCACCCGTGGTCGAGCGGATGCGCGCCGCCGGAGCAATCCCCATCGGCCGTACCAACTGCCCCGGCCTGGCGGTCCGCTGGCACACCGACAACGAGCTGCACGGCGCGACCCGCAACCCATGGGACCGCTCGCGGACACCGGGCGCGTCCAGTGGCGGGGAGGCGGCCGCCATCGCCGCCGGCATGAGCCCGCTTGGCCTCGGCAACGACGGGCTCGGGTCGCTGCGTTGGCCGGCCCAGTGCTGCGGCGTCGCCGCGCTGAAGCCAACCCTGGGCCGCATCCCGCACGCGACCAGCGCGCCGACGGGTGAGCCGATCGGCCCGCAGCTCACCAATGTGCAGGGCCCGCTGGCGCGCCGCATTGCGGACCTGCGCGCCGCCCTGGAGGTGCTCGCCGGACCGACGTGGCGCGATCCCTGGTCGGTGCCAGCGCCCCTGCGCGGGCCGGCCCACGCCGCGCCCGGACGGGTGGCCGTCGTCGTCGACCCCGCCGGCCACGGCGCCGCGGCCCAGGTCCGCGACGGCGTGCGCAAGGCCGCCGACACGCTCGCAGCGGCGGGCTACGTCCTCGACGAGGTCGAGCCACCATCGATCGACCTGGCCGCGAAGACGCTGCTCGACATGCTCAACACCCCGGAGATCCGTGCGGGCTACGACGCGTTCACGGCCACGATGCCGGTCGACACCAAACGGTTCCTGGCCGCGTTCTACGACGTCGCGGGTCCGTCGGATCCCGTGGCCTCCGTCACGAGCTTCATCACCAGGCACCAGCTGCTGCAAGCGTGGGGCGAGTTCCAGGAGAACCACCCGCTGATCGTCGCGCCGATCTACACCGACATCCCGTTCCTGGCAGGCACCGACCTCGACGACGGCGCCGTCGCCGCGACCATCCACGGCATGCGCATGGCCATGGCGGTCAACGCCCTCGGGCTCCCCGCGGTCGCGGTGCCCGTGGGCGTCGGTGACGGCCTCCCCCAGGTGGTGCAGATCATCGGCCCCCGCTACCGCGAGGACCTGTGCCTGGACGCCGCAGCGGCGATCGAGCAGCGGCTCGGGACCATCACCCCCATCGACCCCCGACCATAAGCGCCGCCCAGGAGGTGCCGCCATGACAACCGCACCCCAACCGAGCACCACAGTTCCGTCGCACCTCGGCAGTGAGGAGGTCTGGCGCGAGATCGCGTCAGGTTCGTTCCTCGTCCTCAGCTACGTCACGCCGTCGGGTGATCCACGCTCCGCGGGGGTCATGTACAAGGCCCTCGGCCAGAAGTTGTACCTCGTGACCGGGGCCGACAGCTGGAAGGCGCGCCACATCGCGTCTGATGCGCGCGTCGCCGTCACCGTGCCGGTGCGCCGCGGCGGGATCCTGTCGCTGGTCGCGCCCATCCCGCCGGCAACGATCAGCTTCCACGCTACCGCGATCGTGCACGGGCCCGACTCCCCGGCGGTCCGTCCCATCGTCGAGGAGCTGGGAGCGTTGCTGCCACCGGAGCGGCAGGAGTCGGTGGCCGTCATCGAGGTCATCCCGGACGGCACGTTCACGACCTACGGCGTCGGTGTCCCGCTGACGAAGATGCGCGACACCGAAGCCGCACGCGCGCACGTGCCGGTGACACCGGAAGGGAGCCGGCAATGAACATCGAGTACGTCCACGCATCCAGGTTCGGCAACGGCGCCAAGGTGGCCGACGAGTTCAGGCGGCGGATGGCCGCCAGAGGGGTCAGCGTCTCTGTGCATCACATCCGCGACGTCGCTCCGGACCGGCTGCCGCCGGCCGACCTGTACGTGTTCAGCTCACCGGGGCAGTGGGGCAAGCCCATCGGCCGCGTGCGGCGGTTCCTGGGCAAGGTCCGCCTGCCCGCGGGCACCCGCTACGCCATCCTCACCACAGAGCTGGGACCCCCCAAGCCCGACACGAAGACCGGACGGATGCCCACGGATGAGGAGATCGCCAAGTGGCAGCGGGTCCGCCCGATCATGAATGTGCTCCTTCAGGGCCGCGGCCTTGTCAACGTCGCCGAGGACAAGGTTTACGTCACCGGGATCAAGGGGCCGCTGGAGGACGGCTGGCAGGACAAGGTCGAGGCGTTTGCCGCCGCCGCCGGGCCCGCCGTGACGGCACCCGGCCGTGCGCGGGCGCGGACTGATGCGGCTCCGCCAGCGATGCCCGGAACGGTGCAGCCATGAACGAGCTCAAAAGCCTCCAGCAGACCGTGATCGAGGTCGCCAACCGGTGGCCGTCGGCGGGTCTGGCCGTCGCCGTGGTCCGCGACGGGACGCTCGACGCCTTCATCGGCCAGGGAGTGACGGACGTCGACAGCAACACACCGATCACCGTCGACACGGTCTTTCGGATAGGCTCGATCACCAAGACCTTCACCGCCGTCGCCGTTATGCAGCTGTGGGAGCGGGGGTTGATCGACCTCGACGCCCCTGCGGACGACTACCTGCGCAGCTTCCGGCTGGTGCCCGCGGCGGGCGTTTCGATGCCGACGCTTCGGCACCTGCTGACCCACACCGCCGGCGTCGGCTATTGGCGGCGGCTGTCGGACGTTCTGCGACCGGGCGTCGGGTCCGGTGACGTTGCGCGGGGGCCCGTGCAGCCGCTCGCCGAGTTCTACCGCGACGGCCTGCCCGTCGAGGCCGAGCCGGGAACGAAGTGGATGTACAGCAACCACGGCATCGCCGTGCTCGGCCAGATCGTCGAGGACGTCACCGGGCAGCCCATCGAGCAGTACCTGCGTCACCACGTGCTGCAACCACTGGCGATGGAGCACACCGACCTGACACGATCCGACCGGGTCAGCGACGCGCTGGCCACCGGGTACGCCCTGAAGGCCAAAGGGTTGCGGCCGGTGGTCCACCGAGAGATGCCGCTCCCAGCCGCTGGCGGCATGTACTCCACGGCCGCCGATCTCGCCCGCTACGTCGGGGCGCTGCTCAACGGCGGCGTCGGGGAGCGCGGCGTCGTCGTCAAGCCCGAGACCGCGGCGCAGATGTTCCACGCGCACTACCTGCCCGACCCCCGGCTGCCGGGGATGGGCCTGACCTTCATGCTCGACGACGTGGGCGGCCACCGGACCGCTATCCACACCGGCGTGCTGTCCGGGTTCCTGTCGGCGATCGCGCTGGCGCCAGACGACGGCGTCGGTGTCGTCGTGCTCGCCAACACCGGCACCCTGATGGGACGGGGCGCGCCAGAGCCGCTGGCAGGTGCGCTGCTGCGCCGGCTGCTCGGCGTCCCCGACGACCCGATGCGCCGCGACGTTCCCCAGCACCCCGAGGTGTGGGGCGAGCTGCGGGGATGGTACGGCATGCCCCCCGGCCCGCTGACGAACCTGTTCTTCCGCGTGGTCATGGGTGCTGGCGTGGAGGTCAAGGTCCGCCGTGCCCATCTGCTGCTGCGGCCATTGACGCCGCTGCCCCCGATGCGCAACGGCTTCCGGCTGTACCCAGACGACCCCGACGACTCCTACGTGTTCAGAGCCGACTTCTCCGCCATGGGACTTGGGGACCTGCGCGTCGTGTTCACAGCGGACTCTCAAGGTGATCGTCCCCGGCGGATGCTGATGGACGGTATGGCGTTCGAGAAGCGTCACCCCGCCGGCAACCCGCGGCTGTGGGCACGCGGGGTCACGGCGGGCGCCGCGGCTGCACTGGCCGTCCGGCGTGCCCGCCAGCGCACCAAGTGGCGGTAGCTGCGCACGAAAGGATAGAACCCATGGAAGAGAACATCGCGATCTGGGCGACCATCTGGCTGGCCTGTGGCGCGGCCACGATCGTCGCAGCGCTCTTCGCGACGCGAAGCAGACGGTGGCTGTACGCGGGACGGGTCGCAACCGGTGTGTTGTTCACCCTCGGCGGGGCGCTGGTGCACGTCATCAACTTGGCGGCCGGCGGCGACTACACCGACTTCGCGGACCCGGCCCACTTCGCATGGGTCACCAATGCGTGGCGCGCTGTGGTCCCAGGCAACCACCTGCTGCTGATCGGCCTCCTCGCCGTGTTCGAGGCGACCGTTGGCGTGCTCGTCATGAGCGGTGGTCGCAGAACGCAGCTCGGGTACGCCGGCGTCCTCGCGTTCTACAGTGCGCTGTGGCTGTTCGGGTGGTTCGAGACCGTGTGGATCCTGGCGATGGTGCCGGCAGTGCTGGTGCTGTTGCGCGCGGAGCGGCGCGAGCGAGAGCCCGCATCCACGAGAGGTGATGCGCAGGTGAGGCCGCTGACGCCGGCGCGTGTCTAGAGCCGAGGGCCGTCGGCCTCTTCCTCGGTTCACGTCGTTGGCGTCAGCAGGTTCGCTGCCTTCGCCGGCCGACCGGGGGACGCCCCGGCGACTGCACGGCTTGAGGTGAGCAGGACGCTGGCGCAGAAGGGCTCAGGCGTCCCTTCATCGCTGCGTCTCGGCCCCGATAACGTCAGTGTCGGGCCGTGGTCGAAGCCGGCCCAGGGGCGGTCGGCCCGACGCGTGCCGCGAATGCCCCAGGCTGTGGCGACGAAAGGTCGACGGCAGCGCCAAGCGGCCCGGTGTGTTCGCGGCACCGACCTGCAGGGGCTGGTGTTCCACGAGCTACGCCACACCGCCGCGGCGCTGGGCGATCGCCCACGGTGCGCCTCCGCAGACCATCAAGGAGCGGCTCGGGCACTCGTCGATCACGGTCACGATGGACACCTATGGGCACCTGTTCCCGAGCGCCGACGAGGCGCTGGCCGAGGCGCTTGATGCCGCGTTTCGTGACGTGCACCCGGCCTCCACCCGGCCTGAGCTGGCCGAAGTGGCGCAAATGTGCAGGTCAGAGTCCTGAGAGATGAGACCTCCCAAGTCGGGAGTCGCAGGTTCGATTCCTGCCCGGGGGCGCGACGCGGTGACCACCGCACGCTGACGCGGGCGCAGGGCGGCGGCCTGCGGCTACGGTTCCGGCGTGTCGTTCGAGCTGACCCCGGCGCTCCTCGGCGCCGTCGGTCTGGCGGCGGTGCTCATCGGGCTGTCCAAGGGCGGGCTGGGCGGCGGTCTCGGGCCGTTGATCACCGTGCTGGTCGCGCTGGTGGTCCGGCCGTCGCAGGCGATCGGGGTGCTGCTGCCGCTGCTGATGGTCGGCGACGTCGCCGCCGTCGTGGTACACCGCCGCGATTGGGACCGCGGGGCCGTCGTGCGGATGCTGCCGGCCGCGGTCGTGGGGGTCGTGGTCGCCAGCATCTTCCTGCGCCAGGCGTCGGATCGCGGCATCGAGATCTTCCTCGCCGTCTTCAGCCTCGCGTTCGTGGCCTACCGGCTGGCCGAGCCCCACCTGCGCCGGGCCCGGCTGGAGGCGGGCCCCGGCCTCGCCGTCGCTGCGGGAGCCACCAGCGGCATCACGTCGACGGTCGCGCACGCCGGCGGACCACCCGTCGCGGTCTACCTGCTGGCGGCGCACACTCCACCGGTCGCGTTCGTGGCGACCAGTGCGGTGTTCTTCTTCGTGGTCAACTGGCTGAAGGTCCCCGGCTACCTCGCCGCCGGGCTGATCGACGTCCGCATGCTGCAGGTGCTGCCGTTCGCCCTGCTCATCTGGCCGGGCGTGGCGATGGGTCGCTGGCTGGTGCGCCGCGTGGCGGCCCAGGTGTTCGAGCGCGTCATCCTGGTCCTGCTGGTCGTGGGCGCGGTGTACCTCCTCGTGGGCTGAGGCCGCTTTTCAGCGATCACGAGCGGGGAAGCCTGGGGCCATGGCCTACGCAACGATCGATCCCACGACCGGGGAAACGCTCAAGACCTTCGACGACCACGACGACGCCGAGCTCGACCGCCGGCTGCAGGCCGCCGCCGACGCCCACGACGAGCTGAAGGGCACGTCGTTCGCCGACCGGGCCGGCTGGATGCGCGCGGCAGCCGACCTGCTCGACGCCGAGGTCGACGACACCGCCCGCATGATGACGACCGAGATGGGCAAACCGCTCGGCCAGGCACAGGCCGAGGTGCACAAGTGCGCCAAGGCGATGCGCTTCTACGCCGACCGCGCCGAGGGGTTCCTCGAGACCGTCCACCACGACGCGTCGGCGGTCAACGCCTCCCAGGCGAAGACCATCTGGCAGCCGCTCGGCACGGTGCTGGCGATCATGCCGTGGAACTTCCCGCTGTGGCAGGCGATCCGCTTCGCGGCGCCCGGGCTGATGGCGGGCAACACCGGGGTGCTCAAGCACGCGTCGAACGTGCCGCAGTGCGCCGAGTACCTCGGGACGCTCTTCGGCCGTGCCGGGTTCCCGGAGGGGGCCTTCCAGCACCTGTTCGTGGGCAGCGACCGCATCGAGGGCGTCATCGCCGACGACCGCGTCCGCGCGGCGACGCTCACCGGCAGCGAGGGCGCTGGCCGTGCCGTCGCCGCTGCGGCCGGCAAGCACCTGAAGAAGACGGTGCTCGAGCTCGGCGGCTCCGACCCGTTCGTGGTCATGCCGAGCGCGGACCTCGAGGAGGCCGCGAAGGTCGCCACCACCGCGCGCTGCCAGAACAACGGGCAGAGCTGCATCGCGGCCAAGCGCTTCATCGTGCACACCGACGTCTACGACGAGTTCGCCGATCTGTTCGCGCAGCGGATGGCGTCCCAGACCGTGGGTGACCCGTTCGACGACGGCACCGACATCGGCCCGCTGGCGACCGGGCAGGGCCAGTCCGACGTGGCCGGCGCGGTCACCGAGGCGGTCGAGGCCGGCGCCAAGGTCGTCGTCGGCGGCGAGCAGCCCGCGCAGGACGGTTTCTGGTACCCGCCGACGGTGGTCACCGGGATCCCTCAGGGCACGACGATGTACGACGACGAGGTCTTCGGGCCGGTCGCCGGGTTGTTCGAGGCGGGCAGCTACGACGAAGCGGTCGCCATCGCCAACGACGTGCCCTTCGGGCTGGGCTCCAACGCCTGGACGGCCGACGAGGCCGAGCAGGAGGCGTTCGCGCGCGACCTCGAGGCGGGCATGGTGTTCGTCAACGGCATGACCGTGTCGTACCCGGAGATCCCCTTCGGCGGCGTCGGGACGTCCGGCTACGGACGCGAGCTGTCGGACCTGGGGATCCGCGAGTTCTGCAACGCCAAGACCGTCTGGGTCGCCTAGAACGACCACCCCCGGTGTGGCGGCCGGCGCCGGCGATCCCGGCCCAGCTGCCGCCCCCACCCGGCGCGCCGACCGCGCCTCAAGAACCCGCGCGGCGGTAGCGCGCGATGCGCACCGCCGAGGTGACCTCGACCGGGGCGGGCAGGGTCGCGATGCGGGCGTCGAGCGCCGGCGGGTCGACGTGCCAGGCACTGGGTCCCATGCCGACGACCGCGCGCACGTCGTCGTGGCGCAGGCGCATGGCGTGGCGGTGCTCGACCGCGTCGACGAGCGAGAAGCCGGCTGCCAGCTGCCGGTCGACGCGCAGGGCCTTGTCGGCATCGACCGTCAGCAGCGCCAGCCGGTCGACGAGCGGGGCCAGGTGCTCGGCCAGCGGCGTCACGACGACCACGGAACCGCCTGGCACGAGCACGCGCGCGAGCTCGGCGACGTTGCGCGGTGCGAAGACGTTCAGCGTGACGTCGACCGATCCGTCCCGGACGGGCAGGACGCCCCACGCGTCGCAGACCGCGGCGCCGATGCGCCCATGGGCGCGCGCGGCGCGGCGCATCGCGTGCTTGGACAGGTCCAGCGCGAGCCCGGCGCACTCCGGCAGAGCATCGAGCACGGCGGCGAGGTGGTGGCCGGTGCCGGCGCCGAGGTCGACCAGGCCACGCCGGCGGCCTGCTGACCCGACGCTGCCCCCACCGTCCGCGCGCGGCGCGCGGGGGGCCGTGCCGACCTCCGCGTCCACGTCGTTCCCGCGGCCCACGCGCTCCCGTGCGGCCGCCACGGCCACCTCGACCAGCCGGCGCGTGAGCGGCGCGAAGTGCCCGGCGTCGAGGAAGGCGGCCCGTGCGGCCACCATCCCCGGGGTGTCGGCCGTGCCCGTGTCGGTACCGCCGGCCAGCAGGTTGACGTAGCCCTGCCGCGCCACATCGAACACGTGCCCCCGGGGGCACCTCACCGACGCGGCGTCGAGCCGGCAGGAGCCGCGGCACACGGGGCACGCCAGCAGGTCGACGACGTCAGCCAGCACGGGCGGACCCCCCGCCGGCCGCGCCCGCCGTGACCGGCTGCACCCGCGCGTGCACGACGCCGTCGCCGGTCACCGCCACGTGGCACGCGTCCAGCCCCACTGCGAGGTCGGTCACCGCCACCCGCCCGCCGGCGGCGAGCACCTCGACGGAGCCGCGGTCGATCACGACGTCGAGATCGAGCGGGCCGTCTCCGGGCGCGGCGACGGTGGTGCGGTGGGTCGCCGCGAACCCCGCGCCGACCGCCTCGGCGGCCGCACCCGTCCGCGTCACGGCCAGCTGTCCCGCCACACCGTCATAGCGCACGACCACGCGGCTGTGGACACCGGCCAGCACGACCTCCACGGACCCCACCGGGTCGAGGGCGACCCTGAGCACGCCGGCCCCACCGGCCAGCGGCGTCGGTGCGGCCTCCGCGTCGACCGGGGCGGCGAGGCGCGCGGCCAGTTCCGCGACCGGGCGCTGCGCCAGCACCGCGCCGTCGTCGACCAGCCGCAGCGTCCGTGGCAGCGTCATGCGGCCGCGGCGCACGTCTGCCGGCACGCGGGACGCGTACGCCCAGTTGCTCATCCACGCGAGCCAGATCCGCCGGCCGTCGGGGGTGTCGGACCACGACTGCGCCGCGTAGAAGTCCGCGCCGTGATCCACCCAGCGCGCCGGACCGTCGGCGGTGAAGGTGACGCCGTCGAAGTCGCCGGTCCAGTACCGGGTGCCGGATCCTCCGGCGGGCGCCGCCTCGGCCGCGCCGGCGACCAGCACCCACCGCCGTCGCCCGGTGCCCTCGACGTCCAGCGGGAACAGGTCCGGGCACTCCCAGACGCCGTGCGGTCGCCCCGCCTCCGGGTGGAAGCGGCCCGCGGGCTCCCACCGCCGCAGGTCGTCGGACGCGTACAGCAGGACCCCGTCGCCGGCGGCGAGCGCCATCACCCAGTGCGCACGCCCGCCCTGGCCGTACCGGATGACCTTCGGGTCCCGGAAGTCGTCGGTGCCGGGCGGTGGCCGCAGCACGGGGTTGGTGGCCAGCGGTTGCCAGGTGCGGCCCCGGTCGACCGAGGTCGCCACGCTCTGGACCTGCGCCCCCGGGGTGCACTGGGTGTAGCACGCGACCAGGGCGCCCGGGCCCCGGCCGGCCGTGCCCGCGTGGTCGACCACTGCCGAGCCCGAGTACACCGTGCCGTTGTCGTCGGGCTCCAGCGCGATCGGCAGGTCGGTCCACGTCAGCAGGTCCGTGCTGACGGCGTGGCCCCAGTGCATGGGACCCCAGTCGGTGGAGTCCGGGTGGTGCTGGTAGCACAGGTGGTACTCACCGTCGAGGTGTACCAGGCCGTTGGGGTCGTTGAGCCAGCCCGTGGGCGGCGTGAAGTGCAGCAGGGGGCGGTCGCCGTCACGACCGTCCGGGGCGCCGATCCGTGGCCGCTCCACCGTTCGTTCCCGCCGATCCCGCCGTCGCTGTCAGCGGTTGCAGGCTAGCGCCGACCACCACGGCCGTGGCAGGGGCCCGCGCACCACAGATCGGAGACCTCGCACCGGGTCTCCGGTGGAACCGGTTGCGGTCGCGATCAACGGGGTCGCACCAGGCCGGACATTGAGTAATGTCGCCGCCGCTCCTACGCTCGATCAAGCGGACACAGATGGGAGCCGGACTTTGAGCGCGAGCATCGGCGACGTCGCCCGGCGCGCCGGCGTCTCCGTCGCCACCGTCAGCCGCGCCATCCGTGGGCTGCCGAACGTGTCCCCGGCGACGCGCGACCGCGTGCTGCAGGCCGCGGCCGAGCTGCAGTACGTCGCGCACCCGCACGCCTCGCGGCTCGCGGCGGGCCGCACCATGACGGTGGGCATGGCGGTGCCGCTGCTCACCCAGTGGTTCTTCACGCAGGTCGTCGCCGGCGCCGAGGGGGTCCTGGCGGCCAACGGCTACGACGTGATGCTGTTCGGGGTGCCCGACACCCAGAGCATGCGCCGCTTCGTCGACGACCTCCCGCTCAGCAAGCGGGTCGACGGCCTCATCTGCGTCGACCTGCCGCTCGCCTCCGAGCAGGTCGCGACGCTGCGCGACCACGGGCCGGTCGTCACGGTGGGCATCTGCACGCCGCATGCGCCGTCGGTCACCATCGACAACGTCGAGGCGGCCGCGACCGCGACCCGGCACCTGGTGAACCTGGGCCACCGGCGCATCGGGCTCATCTGCCACCTGCCACCCCAGGCGCTCGACTTCACCGCGCCCCTGCAGCGACGCCAGGGCTACGAACGCGTGCTGGCCGACGCGGGGATCGAGGTGCGCGAGGACCTGATCGCGCCGGGCAACTTCGCGTTGGCGGGCGGCGCCGAGGCGATGGCGCAGCTGCTGACCGTCGACCGGCCCCCGACGGCGGTGTTCGCCGAGTCCGACGAGATGGCCATCGGGGCGCTCAAGACCGTCCGCGACGCCGGCCTGCAGGTCCCCGGCGACATCTCGATCGTCGGCTTCGACGACCACGAGGTGGCCGCCTACACCGACCTCACGACCGTCGCCCAGCCGGCCATGCAGCAGGGCGAGACCGCGGCCGGCCTCCTGCTGGGGCTGATGAGCGGCCACGGCACCGACGGCGGGCCGGTCGCCAACGTGGTGATGCCCACCAAGATGGTCGTGCGCGCCACGACCGGGCCGGACCGCAGCATCCGGACCCGGGCCGGCTAGCCGCGGGGCGCTGATGACATCCCCGTAATCACCGCGCCATGTAAACCCTTGCGGTTCATCGAGCTGGCGGCAATGATGCAGCCATGCGCCACGCGCCCGGACATCGGGCACGCACGCACCGCACACAGTGTCACCGACAGCGAGGTGGTTAGAGACCATGGCCAGAGTCGTGTATGACGGCGTGTACAAGCGCTTTCCCGACGGCACCGAGGCCATCAAGGACCTCAACCTCAACATCGAGGACGGCGAGTTCATGATCCTCGTCGGCCCGTCGGGCTGCGGGAAGTCGACCGCGCTACGGATGTGCGCCGGCCTCGAGGAGATCTCCGCGGGCCAGCTGACCATTGGTGACCGCGTCGTGAACAACCTGACGCCCAAGGAGCGGGACATCGCCATGGTGTTCCAGTCCTATGCGCTGTATCCGCACATGACGGTCGCGGAGAACATGGGCTTCGCCCTCAAGCTCGCCAAGGTGCCGTCGGACGAGATCGACAAGCGGGTCAACGAGGCGGCCGACACCCTCGACCTCACCGAGTACCTGCACCGCAAGCCCAAGGCGCTGTCGGGTGGGCAGCGCCAGCGGGTGGCGATGGGCCGCGCCATCGTGCGCGAGCCGCAGGCGTTCCTCATGGACGAGCCCCTGTCGAACCTCGACGCCAAGCTGCGCGTCGCGATGCGCACCCAGATCGCCGAGCTGCAGAACAAGCTGGGCGTCACCACGCTGTACGTGACCCACGACCAGGTCGAGGCCATGACCATGGGCGACCGCGTCGCGGTGCTCAAGCGGGGCGTGCTGATGCAGGCCGACTCGCCCCAGCACCTGTACGACAACCCTGACAACCTGTTCGTCGGCGGCTTCATCGGCTCCCCCGCCATGAACTTCGCCGAGGCCGAGTTCTACAAGGACAACGGCCAGTACAAGGTGTCGATCGGCACCGGCGACGAGCCGACCGTCCTCGAGGTCAAGGACGGCGCCATCGACCGCTACCCCAAGGTCGAGGAGAAGGAGGGGCAGAAGATCGCGCTGGGCATGCGCCCCGAGCACTTCTTCCCCGCCAACAGCGACACGCCGCAGGGGATCGTGTGGCCCGGCCGGCGGGTGACGCTGGTCGAGCAGCTCGGCGCCGAGATGCTGGTGCACTTCGGCACGTCGGCGCCGCCGATCGTGACCGAGGACATGCGCGAGGCGATCGACGACGAGGACGCGTTCGCCGAGCTGCAACGTGCGGCCCGCGAGGGTGGGCAGCAGTTCACCGGACGCTTCGAGCCCGGCAACCCGCCCAAGGTCGACGAGACGGTCGACATCGGGTTCCGCACGGAGTACCTCCACTTCTTCGACATGGAGAGCGGCGAAGCACTGCGGTAGCACCTCGAGCACGAGCCGAGGCATTGCGGCCCGCACCTCACGGTGCGGGCCGTCGTGCATCGGTGACCACTGACCGCGGTGGTGACGGCGGGTTCACGCCGCGGTGGGCCCCTGGTCGCGACACCGGTCGTCCGGCCGGTCGCGGGCCCTGCAGACCGGCACCGCGAGGTTCCCGAGCGCGCGTGTAATCCCTTACGGTCACGTGCGGTAGCGCAGTAGCATGAGGGCCGGACCGATGGACTCGTCGGCCGTGCCCACACCTTCGTAGGAGATGGAAGATGGCCATCCGGGCCGTCGTCGTCGGATCCCTGGTCATGGACCTCGCCTTCCGGGTCGATGTCCGCCCCGAGCCCGGCGACGTGGTGATCGCATCCGACTTCGCCCGGTTCCGTGGCGGCAAGGGCTACAACCAGGCGGTCGCCCTCGCGCGCATGGGCGCCGAGGTGTGCATGGTCGGCGCCGTGGGCCGCGACCCGTACGGCGACGCGTTCCTCGCCGCGCTCGAGCGCGAGCACGTCGACGCCACCCGCGTCGTCCAGCTGCGCGGCACGCCGACGGCGGTCGCGGTGCCGCTGATCACCCCCGACGGGACCGCCGCGTACGTGCAGTACCCCGGCGCCAACCGGTTGCTGGCGGCGGCGCACTGCGCCGACATGCCCGACTGCGACATCCTCCTGCTGCAGGGCGAGGTCGGCGCGGCGACGTCGTGCCACGCGGGACGCATCATCCGCACCCGGGGTGGCCGCGTCCTGCTCAACCCGGCCCCCGTCGAGGAGCTGACCGACACGCTGCTCGAGGTCGCGACCGTCGTGTCGCTCAACCAGTACGAGGCGCGCCGCCTGCTCGACGCGGACCGAGAGGCGGGCGGCATCGAGCTCGCACGACGCCTGCACGACCGCGACCGCGCCGCGGTCGTGACCATGGGCGCCGAGGGCGCCGCCTGGTGCGACACCCACGGCGAGGGCAGCGCTCCACCCCCGAAGGTCGACGCGACCGACATCACGGCCGCCGGTGCCAGCTTCAACGCCGCCCTGGCCATCTCGATCGCCGAGGGCCGCTCGCTGGCCGACGCCGTGCGCCTGGCCAACGCCGCCGCCGCGTACTCGTCGACGGTCGTGGGCGCCGAGCCGAGCCTGCCGACCCGCGCGCAGGCCGAGGCGTTGCTGACCTCCGCCTGATCGCGCCGCCTCCGTCGTCTGGCGCACCCCACGGCACGTCCACGCCCTGACGAGCAGGCGGGTGGACGTGCGGGCCGGCCGGCGAGCTTGGACCGGTCGGCCCACACGTCACGCTCAGGTGGCCGCGACCGCCCGGAGGATGTCGACCCGCGCGGCCCGCCTCGCCGGCAGC
>CAYVGE010000042.1:0-21511 GCA_964450395.1 uncultured Actinomycetota bacterium | reverse complement strand
GGCCACGACTTCTACGTGGGATCGCTGCTGGACGGCGCCGTCTACAAGGGCGACCTTCGCACCGGTGAGGGAGCCGTGCTCGCCGACGGCGTCAAGGGACGCTTCCTCGCGGGAATGAAGTACGACCGGCGGTCCGGCCTGCTGTGGGCGGTGGGCGGCGACGGCGAAGGCACCAAGCTGTTCGCGTTCCATGGGAGATCCGGCGAGCTGATCCACGAGATCGCCATCGACGGCGTCTTCATCAACGACCTCGTGATCACCCGCGACGCGCTGTACATCACCGATTCGATGGCGGACCAGCTCTGGACGGTCCCGCTGACCAACCGGGGGGCACCGGCCGGACCGCCCCGCGCCATCCCGTTGTCCGGTGACTTCGAGTTCGTCACCGCGGGAGAGCTGCCGATCAACCTCAACGGCATCGACGCCACGGCCAATGGCCGGACGCTGATCGCGGTCCACTCCACCCTCGGGGTCCTGTACCGGATCGACCCGGCCACGGGAGTGGCGACCGAGATCGACCTCGGGGGCGACGCCGTACCCTTCGGCGACGGCATCGTGCTCCGCGGCCGGACGCTGTACGTCGTGCAGAACTTCCCGAACACGGTGGCGGTCATCGAGCTCGAACCGGACTTGTTGTCCGGTGAGCTCGTCGACACCATCACGAGCAAGCTGTTCCGCGTGCCGACCACGGGAGCGCTGTTCGGCAGCAGTCTGTACCTGGTCAACGCACGCTTCGACGTCGCGCTCCCGCCGTTGCTGGGTGGAAAGCTGATGGCCCTCGACTACGACGTCGTGAGAGTGCCCACGCGTTGATCCGCGGTCGTCGGTCGGCGACCGGACATGACGTCGGAGCTCGTTCGGGCGGGGCCGACGAACGCTACCGGGCGGTCGTTCCCCGTACCAGCGCACCCAGGCGGTCGACGATGACGGCACGTTCGTCGTCGCCCAGCTCGGTTGCGGCAAGCCGTTCCGCGAGCGTCCCGAGCTCGATGGTCCCATCGATGAGCGTCGCCTTCGCCTCGTCGGGGTCACTGCGCGGCACGATGTCCGCCTCGACGGACCTCGTCACCTCGGCCGTCGTCGCTCGCGGGGACGGCGCGTCCCGTCGGTGGATGCTCGTCACCCGCCATGGACGTAGCGTAGGTGCCCAGTGGAGCGTCGACGGCGCAGGCGGGCCAGCGACACCGGACGCATCGCCGCATGTCTCCATAGGATGGGGAGTCGATGGCTGCCGACGACGGACCGGCGATCGTCGTCGAGGACCTCACGCGCCGCTTCGGCGACTTCGTGGCCGTGGACCATGTGGACTTTGCGGTCGGGCAGGGTGAGGTGTTCGGCTTCCTCGGACCGAACGGCGCGGGCAAGACGACCACGATCTCGATGCTGACGACCCTGTTGCGACCCACCGAGGGCAGCGCACGGGTCGCCGGACACGACGTCGACCGCGACGACGCACAGGTCCGCCGCGCCATCGGCATCGTCTTCCAGGAGCCCAGCCTCGACGAGCGGCTGACGGCCCGGGAGAACCTGGAGTTCCACGCGGTGCTGTACGGGATGCCGCGCGCCGAACGCCCACGGAGGATCACGGACGCGCTGCGGCTGGTCGATCTCGAGGACCGGGCCGGCAGCATCGTCGAGAAGTTCTCCGGCGGGATGCGACGCCGCCTGGAGATCGCCCGTGGCCTGTTGCACGTCCCTGCCGTGCTGTTCCTCGACGAGCCGACCCTCGGCCTGGATCCGCAGTCACGGCGCTCGGTCTGGCAGCACATCCGCCGCCTGCGCGAGCAGACGGGCGTGACGGTGTTCATGACCACCCACTACATGGAGGAGGCCGAGTTCTGTGACCGCATCGCCATCATCGACCACGGCCGCATCGTCGCCCTGGACACGCCGGAGGGGCTGAAGACCCTGGTCGGCGGCGACGTCGTCGTGATCACCGCTCCCGAGCCACAGGCCGTGGCCGACTACCTCAGCGACCAGGCCCTCGAGCCGAGTCGCCGCGACTCCGAGGTCCGGGTCGAGGTCGACGACGGCGCGCGGTTCATCCCACGCCTGGTCCGCGGGTTCCCCGGCGAGATCGACGGTGCCAGCCTCCGCCGACCCACCCTCGACGACGTGTTCCTCAAGCTGACCGGGCGCACGATCCGCGAGTCGGAACTGGGCGCGGGCGACGTCGCACGCGACCGGATGCGGCGCTTCATGACCACGAGGAGGCGCCGGTGAGCGCCGCGGCCGATCCGGGCTCCGTCCGACACGCCCAGGTACCGCGGACCGATGCCGGCGCCCGATCGGGACGCCTTGCGATGGCCGCGGGTGCGGTCGGCATCATCTGGAAGCGCGAGATGCTGCGCTGGTGGCGTGACAAGCCCCGCATCATCAGCTCCACGGGCTTCCCGTTGGTCTTCCTCCTCGTGTTCGGCAGCGGGCTGTCGGGCGCGATGGGCAGCCTCATCCCCGACGCCGGACGAGCTGTCACGTTCGAGCAGTTCGTCTTCCCCGGCATCATCGCGATGTCGGTGTTCTTCGCGGCGCTGTTCAACGCCGTCTCGCTGGTCTACGACCGCGAGTTCGGGATCCTCAAGGAGATGCTCGTTGCACCCGTCAGCCGCGCGGCGGTCGCGCTCGGCAAGACGCTGGGCGGCGCGACGGTCGCGACGTTGCAGGGCACGATCGTCTTCGTGTTCGCGCCGCTCGTCGGTGTTCGCCTCAGCCCGCTGCTGGTGCTGCAGCTCTGGCCGATCATGTTCCTGGGTGCCTTTGCCCTCTCCTCGATGGGCGTGGCGATGGCCGCGCGCATGCGCTCGATCGAGTCGTTCCAGATGATCAACCAGTTCGTCATGTTCCCGCTGATCTTCCTGTCGGGGATCTTCTTCCCGCTGCAGGGTCTGCCCGCCTGGATGAGCGTCCTCGTGCGCATCAACCCGGTGAGCTACGCGGTGGATCCGCTGCGCCGACTGATCCTCGAGGCCCAGGGCCTGCCCGACACGGTGATGAGCCGGCTGTCGGAGTCAGGCGTGGCGCTGTCGATCGGCGGTCAGCAGATCAGCGTGGCGGTGGCCGTCGCGATCGTCACCGGGTTCGGCATCGTCATGAACGTGGTGGCCATGTGGCTGATCAGCATCCGCGACTGACACGCGAGCGAGCGTGGAGCCCCCCGCTGGCGCGGGTACCGTGAGCGCAGGTCTCCCGGCGTTGAGGAGGCAGACATCATGTCCGTGGAGCTGAACCACACGATCGTCGCGGCCCATGATCCGGAGGGCTCGGCGAGCTTCCTGGCCGAGGTCCTCGGGCTTCCCGCACCGACCCGGTACGGGCCCTTCATGGTGGTCGAGGCCGCCAACGGAGTGTCGCTCGACTTCATGCACACCGCTGACGAGGTCACGTCACAGCACTACGCGTTCCTCGTCACCGAAGCCGAGTTCGACGACATCTTCGGGCGGATCACGACCCGTGGCCTGGCCCACTGGGCCGACCCGGGGCAGCGACGTGCAGGAGCGATCAACACGCGCGACGGTGGACGCGGGGTCTACTTCGAGGACCCGGAGGGCCACCTGCTCGAGATCCTGACCCGGCCGTACGGCAGCGGCGACGGCTGAGCCGGCGTCGCCGCTTCATCACGCCCGGGGCGTTCCGTCCGGCGACGGCTGGTCCGCCGCGGCGGGGAGGCAGTCGGCCGGGTGGGTGGCCAGGGCGGCGCACTGGTGCCCGGTGCGTGGTGCCCGGTCCCCGGTGCGCGGTACCGGCCTGCACGGTGCACCGGGATGCCCGGCGTGGCGAGGCCCGGTCGCCATCCCATCCGGAGTGGGCTGGTCCAATGGCCCGTGGACCGGCGGGTGCGCCGCGGTCTGTCCACCTCCGTCCAACCGACTGCCCGCCGACCGCGGCGGACCAGCCGTCGACGGTCAGATGTCGACGGTCAGCTCTGTCGTCCAGTTGATCTGCTGGAGCTCGGCGTCGAGCGCGCGTCGCTCCGCCGCGAGGCGGTCGGCCTCGGCACGCAGCGCGGCGACGTCGAGCACCGCGACCTCCCGGATCTCGGCGCGCCCCCATCGCGCCATCCTGGTCGCCGCGCGCCCCGCGGCCTCGGTCATCACGCGGATGCGGCGACCGAGCGCCTCGCGTCGCGCCAGCGCCGCGGTCACCGTCGTGCCGTCCGGCAACCGGGTCACGGTGTTCGTCAGGTTGATCGCGACGATCAGCGCGCGGATGCGTTCGCTGACGTCGACGGCCTGGTCGAGCAGCATCTGCGGGTCCTCGGCAGGCCGGTCGCCGTCCTGCACCCGGGCGTTGGCACCGATCCGATCGCGCAGATCACCCAGGCGGCGCTGCGCATCGGCGCGTTCGTTCAATGCTTCTGCAAGCAACATGTGATGCTTCACCTCCAGCAGCAACCGTGCGCAACGATTGCAATCATCCACCGTGCGCACGGCGCCATCCGATGACGAGCGGCACCCTCCGAGCGGCAGGGTTCGTTCGTCACTGAGCATCCGGTGATTGCGTCACTCGACGTCGGCATCAGGATGCGCATTCGTGCAATTGCGGTGAACCTATGGCGCTGCCGCCAGTGCCGTCAACCACCGTGCGCACGGTTTCTGAACAATTCGCGCTGCGGTATCGGGATGATCACGCGACGCAACAGGACCTCGTGCAATGCAACATACCCGTGCTGTGGTCACGCACCCTCTGATCATGTTCCACCATCGACCGGTGGCATTCCACCATCGGTTCGTGTTGTTCCATCATCCGCTCATGCCATCTCACCATCGGCATGACGACATCGGTTGCATCTCATGCCCCGGTTCCAGCCCGGACGGGGATGCGCAGACCCGGCCGGACCCCGATCGGGTCCGCGGCCCCGGATCCGGTCGCGGTCCGGCGCCTGCCGCGCCGTGGCCCCCCGGGCGCTTGACGCACGGGCGTCACAGCGGCCACGATGGCGCCGACCTCACCATGCGTAGCCCAATTGTCGCGATCATCACGCTCGTGACCGCTCTGGTGCTCCCGATGAGCACGGCGGCCGCTGCGACGTACCCGGAATCGATCCCGCTGCCGGACGGCTTCTACCCCGAGGGCATCGCGATCGGGACCGGGACCGACTTCTACGTGGGGTCGCTCCTCGACGGCGCGATCTACAAGGGCGACCTGCGGACCGGTGACGGCGGGATCCTGGTCGAGGGCGCCGACGGGCGCTCCGTGCTCGGATTGTCGTTCGACCGCCGCACCGGCCTGCTGTGGGCCGTCGGCAGCCAGCACACCGTCGCCGCGGTGTACGCGTTCGACGGCCGGTCGGGCGACCTGGTCCACCAGATCCCGGTCGACGCGGTGTTCCTGAACGACGTCGTCGTGACCCGTGACGCGCTCGCGATCACCGACTCGGCCTCGGATCAGCTCTGGATCCTGCCGCTCACGAAGCGCGGCGCACCGGCCGACCTGCCCCAGCCACTCACGCTCTCCGGCGACTTCAGCCATGTCGCCGGCGGGGATTCGCCCATCAACCTCAACGGCATCGCCGCGACAGCCGACGGCGGGTCGCTCCTCGCCGTCCACACCACGCTCGGCGTGCTGTACCGCATCGACCCCGACACGGGCGAGGCGACCGAGGTCGACCTCGGGGGCGGTGCGGTGCCCGCAGGCGACGGCATCGTGCTGCGCGGCAGGACCCTGTGGGTCGTCCAGAACGTCGAGAACCGGGTTGCCGTCGTCGAGCTCGCGCCGGACCTCACCTCGGGACGCGTGGTCGACACCATCACGAGCGACCTGTTCCGCGTGCCGAGCACGGCCGCGCTGTTCGGCGACGACCTGTACCTGGTCAACGCCCGCTTCGACGAGGCACCCCCGCCGCCCCTCGGGGGCGAGCCGAGGTCGATCGACTACGACGTCGTGAAGGTGCGGGCCCGCTGACCGCACACGCTCCGGCGCGCCGGTGGAGCCTCTACGGTGGACGACGATGCCTGCCCGGTTCGTCGTGGCCCGCAACCCGGACGCCGCCTCGACCCTGCCCTACCTGCTGCGGGTCCCCGTGGCCGGACCGCCGTTGCTGCTCAAGGCCAGGGACGTGTGGCCGCGCACGGCGAAGGTGTACTGCCACGTGCTCGATACGTGGCCCGACGACCCCGACGTCGTCGAGGAGGTCGCGGTCCGGTCGTGCGAGCGGCGGGGTCGCGCGGTGGACCTCGTGCTTGATCGCAGCCGGCTCAACCGGTCGCAGTTCGTCTTCGTCACCCTGCGCGGCGGACGCGAGGCGGTCTTCTGGCAGACCTCGAAGACGGCCGCGGCGGCGCGGCCCGGCGTGCGCATCCCGTCGCGCCGCGCCGCGGGGGTCGTCGACCTCGAGATCGTCGTCGACTCCCGCGAACGGTACGGCTACCGGTTCGCCACACAGCAGGCCAGCACGCGCCGCGCGGCGCTCCGGGCCGGCGACTACGCCGTCGAGCTGGAGGGGGAGGTCGTCGCCGCCGTCGAGCGCAAGTCGGTGGCGGACCTGGTCACCCGGCTCGTCGACGGCCACCTCGCGTTCGCCATGGCAGACCTGGCGACGCTCGCGCATGCGGCGGTCGTGGTCGACGGCAGCTACGCCGACGCGCTCAAGGTCGAGCACGTGCAGCCCGGGTTCGTCGCCGACCTGCTGGCGCGCGTCGCCGTGCGCTACCCCGCGGTGCCGGTCATCTTCCCCGGCAGCCGCAAGCTCGCGGAGGAGTGGACCTACCGCTTCCTCGCGGCGGCGTTCGCGGAGGCCCGCGGCGACCGGCGGTACGGCTGACCTGTGGTGCGCGGGAGCCCCGATGGTGCTGCGTACGACGGCGGTCGAGGTCAGACCACCCGGACCGGGCGCGCCACCGCCGGTGCGAGCCGGCCCACGACGAGCGCCGGCACCGCGACGAGCGCCGCTCCGGTGAGGCACAGCACCGCGTAGCCGACCGTGGCGACCAGGACACCGGAGCTCAGGCTCGCGATCGCGGCCGCGCCGAACACCGCGGCGTCGACCCGACCCTGCAGCCGGGCCTGCGCCGCGGAGGCGACGCCCCGGCTGAGCAGCCCGCTCGCCGACACGAACCCGAAGCTCCACCCCAGGCCCAGCAGGAACAGCGCGACCGACAGCATCGCCACGTCCCCGGCCGGCGCGCCCGCGGCGAGCAGGCCCGCGACGACCAGCAGGCCCAGCCCCAACCCGATGACCACCACGTTGCCGATGCGGTCGGCCAGCCACCCCGCGACGGGCGTCAGCGCGTACATGCCGGCGATGTGCAGGCTCATCACCACGCCGACCCCGGCCAGATCGGCGCCACCGGCGGTCACGTGGACCGGCGTCATCGTCATGATGAGCACCATCACGAACTGGCCGGCCACCATCGCCGTCAGCGCCACGACGACGACCGGCGACCAGCGTCCCGTGCCCGCGGCCAGCCGGCCCACCGCCGCGGGCGCGTCGTCGTCGACGCCCGCCGCGGCAGCCGGCCCAGCGTCGAGCTCGACGTCTGCGGCCGACAGCGTCGACGGGTCCGGTCGCAACAGCGCCGCGCACACCACCGCACCGACCGCGAACCCGGTAAGGGCGACCAGCAGGCCTCCGGCGAGCACCGGCACCGTTGTCGCCGCGAGCACCCTGCCCGCCGGATCGGCCAGCGACGGTCCGGCGACCGCACCGACGGTGCCGGCCCACACCACCAGGCCGAGCACGGTGGTCCGCCGCTGCGACGGGTGGACGTCGGCCGCGGCGTAGCGGGCCAGCAGGTTCGCGCTGTTGCCGACGCCGAGCGCGAGCAGCCCGGCGACCAGCAGGGCGAAGCTGCCGACGATCGTGGCAGCGACCGCGACCAGCGCGCCGCTCGCCGCCACCAGGTAGCCGAGGACCAGGCCGCGCCGTCGGCCCCGGCGCGACATCACCGCCGACACGCCGGCGGCTCCGACCGCCGTGCCCACCAGGCCGGCGGCGTTGGGCAGACCGCTCAACGTCGGCGACCCCGTGAGCTCGACCGCGAGCAGCGGCGCGACGGTCACGGCGGCGAAGAACCCGACCGACCCGACGGCGACCGCAACGAAGATCGACACGGTGATCCGCCGCCGGATCCGCACATCGGCGGCGTGCGCCGCCACCAGCGTGCTGTCCATGCCCGCCTCCTCACCCGTCAGCGCACTGTAGTCCCGCCGCCGGGGAGGTGGCCGGTCCACGCGCCACGGGTAGGGACACGCCGACGACCCACGGGCGGGGTGCGCCGCCGGACGCGACGCACCGGCGTACCGGTGGGCGCCACGACAGGAGCCGACATGGGAGCACCGACCGGACCGATGCAGCCGGCAGCGGCGGGTGCGCTCGCCGGGGACGGACCCCGGCTGCTCGCCCTCGGGGACCTGCGCCCCCGGATCGCCGACGACGCGTTCGTCGCCGCCGGCGCGACGGTGATCGGTGACGTCACGCTGGCCGCGCGGTCGAGCGTCTGGTACGGCGCGGTGCTGCGCGGCGATGCCGCCGCCATCAGCATCGGCGAGCGGTCGAACGTCCAGGACGGCTCGGTCGTCCACGCCGACCCCGGCTTCCCCGCCGTCGTCGGCGCGCGCGTGACCGTCGGCCACGGCGTGGTGGTCCACGGGTGCCGCATCGACGACGACGTGCTGGTCGGCATGGGCGCCGTGATCATGAACGGCGCGCACGTCGGACGGGGGTCGCTGATCGCCGCGGGAGCGGTCGTGACGCAGGGCACGCAGATCCCGGAGGGCTCGCTCGTCGCCGGCGTCCCCGCCAAGGTCGTCCGGGAGGTCGGTGACGCCGAGCGGGAGCTGATCGCCACCGGGTTCCAGCACTACGTCGAACGGGCCGAGCTCCACCGGGACGCCACGCCCGCCTGAGCGCGGCGCGCTGGGCAGGGTCCGCGCGGGCGACGCTGGCGCGGCGGGCAAAGCGACGCGCGGCGCCGGCGCTCAGTCCGTCGGGGGCTCCGCCCCGCGGTCCGCGTCGGCCAGGCGCGCCGCATGCGCCCGGTTGAGCGCGGTCGAGCGCTCGACCACCGACCGCAGCAACGCCAATTCGTCGTCGGAGCGTTCGCCGAGCAACCGCATGCCGTCGCGCACCAGCGGCAGGAACACCTCGCGCCGCAGGGCCCGCTCGTGGTCGGTGGTCGCCACGACGACCCGTCGGCGGTCCGCCGCGTCGCGCGTCCGCTCCACGTAGCCGAGGGCGACCAGGCGGTCGACGATCTTGGTGACGGCCGCCGGCGACAGCCCGGCCGCCTCGGCCACCGCACCGGCCGGCAGCGGGCCCCGGCGGTCGAGCACCTCGAGGCAGCGCAGATCCGTCCGGTTGACCCCCAGCCGCGCGGCGGCCGCGTCGAGGGCGGTGTCGACGGCGCTGAACAGCTCGCGGAACGCCCGGTCGACGGCGACGACCAGCGGTCGCGGCATCGCACCCGCGGGCGGCCGGTCCGACGCATCGGCACCCTGAGGCGACCCCGAGCCGAGGGCTCCGGGATCAGGGGCAGGTTGCGGGTCGTCCCGCATATCCTTCACCAGGTTGATGATTCACCATGCGAAGCATGATGCACACACGATACCTGACACTGTTCGCGCTCCTGCTGGCCGCGGCCCTTGTTGCCGGATGCGGCGGCGCGGAGGCCACCGACGCCGGCCCCGCCGTCCGGACCTCGACCGTGCAGGTCGTCGACGACGACTTCACACCACCGGATGCCGAGGTCACGGCCGGGGACACCGTCACCTGGCAGTGGGACGGCTCCAGCCAGCACAACGTCGTCGGCGACGGCTTCGAGAGCCCGGTGCAGGACGCCGGCACGTTCGAGCACCGGTTCACCGAGCCCGGCACCTACCCGTACCGGTGCACACTGCACGGCGGCATGCAGGGCACCGTCACCGTGGTCGCCCCCGGCTCCGACGGGGAGGAGGGGTAGTCGTGCGCGCGATCCTCAGACCCCTCCACCGCGGCCTCGTGCACCTCGTCACCCTGGGCGTGCTGCTGCAGGCGGTCCTCGCCGGCCAGTTCATCAGTGGGTCCAGCGACCAGCTCGGCCTCCACGGCGCCGTCGGCGGCATGCTCGAGCTGCTCGGGCTCGTCCTGCTCCTGCTCGCCATCGCCCACCGCCTGTTCGGCGAACGGTCGCGGCTGGCGCTGTGGGGTTCGGTCGGGTTGGCGGTGGCGCTGCAGGTGCAGGCGGGGCTCGGCTGGGCGCCCGGTGCCGTGCCGACGTCGATCCACGTCCCGCTCGGGATGTGCGTGTTCGCCGGCGCGGTCGCCCTGAGCGCGTCGATCGGCCGCCACCTCGGCACCGACGACCATGGCCGGCGCGGCGACCACCTCCCGTCGGACGCGGTGCCCCGCCCGTCCTGAGCCACGGCAGGCGGCCCGCACCGACCCACCGTCCACCGCCGGTCGTGCGGGCGCGGCGCGTCGCCCCGATGCCCCGGCGCACCATGGTGGACGTCAGCGGCGCAGGTCCTCCCGCAGCCACAGGTCGTCGGCCAGCACCGGTTCGCCATGTCCGGCGCAGCTCAGGCCGCTGGCGAGCTTGCGTGCGCTGTCGGGGCTGCCGCGGTGGCGGCCCTCCTCGACGTCGATCACCAGGTCCTCCGGAAGACCTGCCAGCTTCGCCAGCTTGCTGACCGACAGCCCGCGCTCCTCCCGCAGCCCGCGGACGAGGTCAGGATCGAGTCGCATGCCGCAGCCTACAAGCTGCACCCCGACGTCTGGTACCTCCCACCTGCACAGGGGGACGGGGCACGTGACCGCGCACGGCCCGCCCGGCCGACGCGCGGCGCCGGTCAGCCGACGAAGGCCTCCAGCGCCGCCCGCTCGGCCTCCAGGTCGTCGCGGAACCTGGCCGGGACGCCGTCGAACGGCTCGACGACGATCCCCGTCGGCTCGATCGTCCAGGTGCCGACGACCTGCCCGTCGATCAGCACCGTGTTGACCGAGTGCGGCCGGCGGACGTGGAACACGCGGTCGCGGAGCTCCTCGGGCAGGATCTGGGTGCGTCGCGCATGGACCAGCAGCGTGGCGTCCCAGGTGCCGAGGAAGCGCACCGGCGCCGGCGTCGACGCGTCGGGCAGCGGGCGGCGCGGCAGGTCGAGCAGCTCGGCGCCATCGTGGCCCGAGGTGAACCGCCGCAGCCGCACCCGAGCCAGCACGTCGTCGAACGCCGCGGCGGGCATGCCGGCCCACGACGCCAGGTCGTCGCGCGAGGCGGGGCCGAAGGCTCCGAGGTACCGCTCGACGAGCAGCTCGCGTGCCGCGGCGGGATCGACGCGACCGGGGTCGCCCAGCTCGTCACGGGCGAGCCCGTAGCGATGGGCCCGGCGCCGCTCCCACGTGCCCTGCGGCGGCACCCGCAGGAGATCGAGCCACTGGCTCAGCGGATCCCAGTGGTCCTTGCCGAGCCCCTCGCCCGCCAGCCGCTCGAGGACCTCCGGACGCTCGAGCGGGCCGTCAGCGAACCAGCCCCGCACCCGCTCGGCCAGCGCGGCGTAGTCCACCTCCTCGAGCCTGCGCAGCTGTGCCGTCCGTCGACCGTTGGCCTGGCGCGCCTCGGCCGTCGCGGCGAACAGGACCCGGTAGTCGGCCGGCGAGACCAGGTGGATCGTCGAGCGCAGCAACGTCGCCTGCACCACGTGCCGACGCTCCAGCGCCCGCGTGATGCGCGACCGGGTGGCGCCCGCCAGCCGGCTCCAGGTGCCGACGTAGCCACTGGGCGCGTACTGCATCTGGATGCCGCCGACCGACTCGAGCATCGCCGGCAGCGACGCCGTCGACCGGCGCAGCAGGTGCTGGCGCGCCAGCAGGGCGCGGTTGAGCTCCCGCTCGCTCAGCGTGCGCGTCGACCCGGCCACCGGCGTCAGCGTAGACGGGAGGCCCCGGTCCGGCGGACACCGCTCGGTCCCGTCCCAGGCCGGTCAGGCGGTCCAGTCGATGACGACCTTGCCCTCGGTGCCAGCGTCCGCGGCGCGCACCGCGTCCGCGGCGCTGGCGCCGGGGAACCGCGCCGTCACCAGACGCTCCAGCAGGTCGGCGTCGCGCCGCGCCGACCGGACGATCCCGTCGTACTCCCCCAGCCCGTACACCCACGACCCCTGGAGGGTCAACCCACGTCGCCACAGCTGGCTGGGATCCAGCTCCCAGGGCGCCGTGGCGGCCAGCACCAGCATCCGCCCGCGCGGGCGCAGCACCCCGAACGCGTCGGCCTGCGCACGCGGGTTGCCCGAGCAGTCGACGGCCGCGTCGGCGCCGAGCCCGCCGGTCCGGTCGCGCACCACCGCGTCGACGTCGTCGGCGGTCGGGTCGACCGTGGTCGCCGCGCCCATGCCGGCGGCCATCGCGCGGCGGTGGTCAAACGGGTCGACGGCGACGACCTGCGCCCCGGCGCCGGCGCCGACCAGCACGGCACTGCACCCGACGGGTCCCAGGCCGAACACCACGAGCACGTCACCGTCGTGCACCCCGAGCGACCGCACCCCCGACCAGGCCGTCCCGTAGTTGCAGGCCAGCAGCGTCGCCGCGGGGTCGCGCAGCGCGTCGGGCAGCCGCAGGCAGACCGTCGCGGGCGCGGCCACGTACTCGGCGTCGGCGCCGTCGATGTGGTTGCCCAGCGTCCGCCGATGCGCGCAGAACATCGGCTCGCCGGTCCGGCACCACCGGCACCGCCCGCACCCGACGTGCTGGTACACGACGACGCGCTCCCCCGGCCGCAGGTCGTCGACACCGGCGCCGACCTCCTCGACCACCCCGACGGCTTCGTGGCCGGCCACCCGCCCCGCGCGTCCACCCAACTCGTCGTGGGGCCGGCGGTAGTTGTGCAGGTCGCTGCCGCACACCGCCGACATCGTCGAGCGCAGCACCACCCAGCCGGGGCGCGCCCGGGGCCGTGGCAGCGTGACCAGCTCGGCGCGGCGATCCCCGACGACGCGCAGCCCGCGCATCGTCGCCGGACCGCCACCGCCCCCTGCGGGGTCGCCGTCGTGGGCCATGGCGCTCGACGTCATGGGGCCCACCGTTCCCGATCCGCCGACGGCTGCACCCCGCCCGGGTGTGCCGGGCCGTCCCGGGCGCCGTGGTGGGCCATCGCCGTCGACGACCACCGCCGATCCATGCCGGCAGCATGCCTCTTGACGACCCTCGCCACGCGGCGCCACCCTGCGCGACGACAACGGCGAGGGAGGCGACGATGTCGAAGGTCTACTGCAGTGCGGTCGTGCCGGGTGCGGTCGAGGACGTCTGGGCGACGGTCCGCGACTTCAACGGGCTGCCCGGATGGCACCCGATGGTCGCCGACAGCGAGCTGGAGGACGCGGCCCGGGGGGACACGGTCGGCGCCGTGCGCAGCTTCCACCTGACCGACGGTGCGCACCTGCGCGAGCGGCTGCTGGCGCTCGACGACCTGGACCACCGGAGCGTCTCCACGATCGTCGAGTCAGGGCTGCCGGTCGCGCACTACCTCGCCGAGCTGCGCCTGCGGCGGATCACCGCCGACGAGCACACCTTCGCCGAGTGGCTCGCGCAGTTCGACGTGGCCGACGCCGACGAAGCCGACGTGTGCGGGACGGTCACGACGATCTTCAGCGAGGGGCTGGCGGCGCTGACGACGCGGTTCAGCACGTGAGCCCGAGGACCTCCCGCGACCGCGGCGTCGCGGCACCGCGGTGACCGACGCTGACGGCCGCGGCGAGCAGGTCATCGGTCGCATCAGCCCTGCGCGTACCGCCGCATGCGGTGACGCAGCCGCGCGGCGCGTACGGCCAGCACCGCAATGCGGTCCGACAGCCACATCCGCTCACGCCGTCGCACCCGCCAGTAGTGGGCACCGGGCTCGACACGCCAGGTCGGGGGGAACCTGACCGACATGGGCACCACCTCCTGGCCCACGGGAGTCGGCCACTCCGCGCCTGATACCGCGGTCTCCGGGCGTCCGGCCGGCTGACCGGCGGCCCGACAGGTCGCCCGACCTGTCCTCCATGTCCGGTCGACCACGCGCGCCGCGTCCTGGTACCGCACACAGTGCAGTCACGCAAGGTCATCGGTGGAACACAACAAGTGAGGCGTTTCGCCGAGCGGGGCCCGACAAGGTGGTGCGGCATGGACCAGACAGCGGTAGCGCACGACATCGCGCTCCTCGAGCAGATGGGCTACACCCGCAACGAGGCCCTCGATCTGATGATCAGCCGCGCGCTCCGTGACGAACGCGACGTGCGCGACGACGACAGCGGGCGGGCCGGTGCTGCCCGTCGCGCCTACCTCGAGGCCCTGCGCGGCATCTGCCGCGCGGACGCCGCCTGACGCGCCCGCGCCGCCGCGGCGACCGATCGGGTCGGACGCCGCGGCGCAGCGTCCCGCGCCCACCCTCGACACCGACCGGGGCCCGATGGTGGAGGATGCGCGCGAGGCGCGGGCAGCGGCACGGCCCCCCGGCCCGCCGAGGAGACGCCCGTGGCACCCCGCACGCGCGCCAGCCTGAGCGCTCCGGCGGTCACGCGAGCCTGAGCGCCCCGGCGGCCACGTGGGGTTGCCCATGGGGGGCGGCGGCGGGGCGTCGCGCCAGCGCCACCGCGACGAGCCCGAAGGCGCGCGCCCGGACGATCGCGGGCTCGGTCGGGTCGGCGAGCACGTCGAGGGCGAGGCAGTCGAGGCCGGCACGGCGGGCGCGGTCGACGACCAGCGCCACCTCGCACTCGGCGCCGGGCGTGAAGCCCTGCTCCGCGATCTCGGCGGCCAGGCGGTTCAGGTTGCGGTCGATGTACATGGTGACCTCCTTCGACCCGCACCGTATGCATCGATGAGTATCATGGCTAGCGATTGTTTCTGCAGCTATCGATAAGTGGAGCTGATCGACCATGGTGACCGCCCGGGACCTCGAGCTCCGCCACCTGGTCGCGCTCGACGCGGTGGCATCGGCAGGCACGTTCGGACGCGCGGCGGAGCGGCTCGGCTACACCCAGTCGGCTGTCAGCCAGCAGATCGCCGCGCTGGAGCGGGTGGTCGGCGCGCCGGTCTTCGACCGTCCCGGCGGTCCGCGCCCGGTCGAGCTGACCCCGTTGGGCAGGCTGCTGGTGGACCACGCCCGCGACGTGCTCGAACGGGTCGAGGCCATCGGCACCGACATCGAGCGGTTCCGCGCGGGCGCGATCGGCCGCATCGACATCGGCACCTTCCAGAGCGTGTCGACGGCGGTGCTGCCGTCGCTGCTCGGGCAGCTGCGGACCGAGCACCCCGACGTCGAGGCCCGGCTGCTGGAGAGCGACGACCACGACCTGCTGATCGGGCGGATCTGCGAAGGGCAGCTCGACGTGGCGTTCACGATCCACGAGGTGCCGCCCGAGATCGAGACGGTGGAGCTGTTCGTCGACCCGTTCGTCGTCGTGGCGCTCCCCGAGGAGGCCGCCGGCGACGTCATGCCGATCGGCCGGCTCCGGGACGCCCCGCTGATCGGCGAGCAGGCGGGTGCCTGCCAGGCCCAGCTGGAGCGTGGGCTGCGCAGCGCCGGGGTCGACCCGACCTACGTGTTCCGCACCAACGACAACAGCGCCGTGGTCGCGATGGTGCGCGCGGGCATGGGCATGGCCGTCGTCCCGCTGCTGGCCGTCGACCCGGACGACACCCGGGTGGCGGTCCGCCCGCTCGACCCGCCGATCCCGCCACGCCGCATCTCGCTGGCCTGGTACCGCGGCCGCACGCGCTCACCGGTGGTCGAGCGCTTCGTCGAGCTGGCCTGGGAGCTCACCGCCGACCTGCGCGGGCGGGAGCTCGCCGCCCAGCGCTGAGTCCCGGACACGCCGATCCACGGTGCCGCCCGACGCCGATGAGTTCGCGCCCGCCCGATCGTCTGCCCCCGGTGGGGCACGTCCGCCGGCCGGGTCCGCGCCCGCGGAGCGGCGTAGGATGCGGTCCGCGTCGTCGTCGTGACGTCGACTGGAGCAGATCACCGATGAGCAAGCTTGCAACCGGGACGCCGACGGCGGCGCTGCCCGACGAGCTGGCAGCGGCGTTCGAGGAGCACCGCCGCGAGCTGACCGCGCACTGCTACCGCATGCTCGGCACGGGCGGCGAGGCCGAGGATGCGGTGCAGGAGACGCTGATCCGCGCGTGGAGAGCCTACGACCGCTTCGAGGCGCGGTCGTCGCTGCGGACGTGGCTGTACCGCATCGCGACGAACACCTGCCTCGACGCGCTGCGCGGGCGCAAGCGGCGGGCGCTGCCGATGGACCTGGGACCGGGGACGTCGGGCGCCGTCGCCGATCCCGGCGCGCAGCTTGGCGAGGCGACCTGGATCGAGCCGATCGCCGACGACCGGGTCGTGCCCGAGAACGGTGACCCGGCCGACGTCGTCGCCGCACGCGAGTCGGTCCGGTTGGGCCTCATCGCCGCGCTCCAGCGGCTGCCCGCCCGCCAGCGGGCCGTGCTGCTGCTGCGCGAGGTGCTGCGGTGGCGCGCCACCGAGGTCGCCGAGCTGCTTGACACGACGGTCGCCTCGGTCAACAGCGCGCTGCAGCGTGCGCGGGCGACCCTTGGCGCCGAGCCGATCCCCGAGAGCGAGCCCTACGCGCCGATGGACGCCGAGCAGCAGGCGCTGCTGGCGAAGTACCTCGACGCCTTCCAGCGCTACGACCTCGATGAGCTGACCTCGCTGATGCGCGACGACGCGATCCAGTCGATGCCGCCGTACGAGCTGTGGCTCGAGGGCGCCCAGACGATCCGCGGGTTCTGGCTCGGCCCGGGAGCCGGCTGCCGGGGGTCGCGCCTGATCCCGACCGTCGCGAACGGCCGGCCGGCCTTCGGCCAGTACAAGCCGAGCGGGCCGGGTGGCAGGCACGAGCCGTGGGCGCTGCAGGTCCTGGAGATCTCAGACGGCGCCATCGTCGGGTTCACGTTCTTCCTCGACACCGACCGGCTGTTCCCCCAGTTCGGCCTGCCCCTCGAGCTCGAGGACGAGCACACCGCCTGACCCGTCGCCGCGCACGACCAGTCCCGCGAGGTCCAGCAGCGCCCGCAGGTCCGCCGACGCGTTGCGCACGACCAGCCGGGCACCCATCCGCCGAGCGGTCAACGCCAGCCGGGCGAGCGCGTCGACCGTCTCCAGGTCGACCCCGGTCAGCGCGGCGGCGTCGCAGTGCAGCGGCGACGGGTCGTGCTCGGACACCGGGGGTGCTCCTCGGCAGGCGGCACCCGTACCGACGCGACGCCGGGCGCGGACTCATCGATGCGTCCTCCTGCCGCGTCGTCCTCGCTGCGCTCTGCGGGATGGGGTGGCGGTCGGCTCGAGGTCCAGGACGGTCGTCGGTCCGTCGGAGGACCCTCGGCCCCGCCGTCGCCGCACGGTTCCGGCACGGTGAGCTCTATGACCGAGTTCGGAGCCTCCATGCGCGCAGGGACCGCCGCCACCGCCCACGTCGCACCGCGACGGTCGGCAATGAGATCAGCGGTGATCGAGACGGCCGCGCTGACCAAGCGCTTCGGCGACGTGCAAGCGGTCAACGGCGTGGACCTCACCGTGCCCGCCAACTCGATCTTCGGGTTCCTCGGTCCGAACGGGGCCGGCAAGACCACGACGATCAAGATGCTGGTCGGGCTGCTGCGACCGACGTCGGGAACCGCCCGGGTGCTGGGGTTGGATGCGCAGCGCCAGTCGTTGGCGCTGCGCCGGCGGGTGGGGTTCCTGCCACAGCAGCCGGTGTTCTACGAGGACATGACCGCCCGGCAGACCCTGACCTACGCCGGCCGCTTCTTCCCGATCGACCGGACGTCGCTGGACCGCCGCATCGGCGAGGTGCTGGAGGTCGTGGGGCTGGCCGGCCGGGCGGACCGCCCGGTGAAGGGATTCTCCGGTGGCGAGCGGCAGCGGCTCGGGCTGGCGCAGGCGCAGCTGCACGACCCCGATGTGCTGATCCTCGACGAACCGGCCGCCGGCCTGGACCCGATCGGACGCCGCGACGTCCTGCGGCTGCTGGAGCGGCTGCGGGAACGCGCGACCGTGCTGTACTCGACGCACATCCTCGACGATGTCCAACGCGTCTCGGACACCGTCGCGATCGTCCGCGAGGGTGTGGTCATCTCCCAGGGGCCGATCGACGCGATGCTCACCGGACCGGATGGGACCGTCTACCGGATCGAGCTGACCGGTGCCACCGCCGACCTCGAGGAAGAGGTCCGCCGGCAACCCTGGGTCGCCGCCCTCGACACGGCAGCGAACGATGGGCGGCGGACCTGGTACGTCGGCGTCACCGACGAGGAGGCCGCCGACCGGCGGCTGCTGCGGACCATCGTGTCCCATGCGGACGTCGACGTGCTGACGTACGGACGCCACCGGCACGAGCTCGAGGACGTGTTCGTCCAGCTCGTCGAACAGGAGCCCGACCGATGACCGCCACCGCGACCGACCCCGCTGGTCCGGCAACCGGCAGGTGGACCGCCGGGTTCGCCAACGTCTTCGCCCGGGAGTCGCGGCGCTGGTGGGCGACCCGCCGCTGGTGGGTCCAGACGTTGCTGTGGACCGCCATCCTCAACGGTCTGCTGCTGGCCTTCATCTGGATCACGGAGCTCGCCTCCACCACCGACCAGATGCGCACCACCGTGATCGGGGTCGAGGAGGTCTGGCCGCAGTACGTGCCGATCGCCGTGCTGTTGTCCACCGTCGGCGTGGTCGTGCTCACCCAGGGGGTGATGCTCGACGAGCGGCGCTCGGGGACCCTCGAGTGGGTGCTGACCAAACCGGTGTCACGCACCGGCTTCGTCCTGGCCAAGCTGGCCGCCCACACCGTGCCCGTGCTCGTCGCGCTGGTCGTGGTGCCATGGACCGGCCTGTACCTGCTGCTGTCGGCCCAGGTCGTCGGGACCTGGCCCACCGGGAGGTTCCTCGCCGTCGCCGGACTCGTCGCCCTCCTGCTCGTCTTCACCCTGGTGCTCACGGTCGGGCTGGGCACGTGGACCACGAGCCGCGGCCTGGTCATCGGAGCCCCGATCGCCGCGGTGATGCTCTACGACGGCGTGCACGTCCTCGCCCGGGACCTCGCCGGCAGGCTTCCGTTCCCGTGGGAGACGACGACCGCCGCGATCAACCTCGCGATCGGCGCCCCGCTGGTCTCCCCGATCCCGATCATCGCCACCATCGCGTGGACCGCCGCCGCAGTGGTCGGGACGTGCTGGTGGTTCGAACGCGAGCAGTTCTGAGGAGTGAGGGACGTCCCGTGCGGACCGCGCAGGCTCCAACAGCGACCGATCGCAGGTCGGTCAGCCGAGGCTCGTGACCGAGCCACGACGGGCGCTCCCCGCTCTTCCACGCTCCCCACGTGAGGCGTAGGGTCGGCGCCGAGCGCAGTGAGGAGCGCGACATGCCCGAGGTCACCCCCGCCCACGACCTGCACGCGGCAGCCGCCGCCGCGTTCGCGCGACGCGAGGAGCCCGGGCTCGCGCTGGCCCGGCTGGCGGGCGGCATCGCCCGGGCGTGCCACGACATGGCGGTGCGCTTCCAGCAGGGCGGCACGCTGCTGGCGTTCGGCAACGGCGGGCCGTCGACCGACGCCCAGCACGTGTCGGTCGAGTTCGTGCACCCGGTGATCGTCGGCAAGCGCGCGCTGCCTGCGCTGTCGCTGGTGACCGACGCCGCCACGTTGATGGGCGTGGCGCGGCGGTCGGGCCTCGACGAGGTGTTCGCGCACCAGATCGGCGTGCTGGGCGGCGCCGAGGACATCGCCCTGGGGATCTCGTCGGACGGTGACGACCGCAACGTCCTGCGGGGCCTCGAGGCCGCGCACGAGGCGGGGCTGCTGACCGTCGCCCTGCTCGGCGGCGACGGTGGCGCGATCGCGGCGAGCGCAGCGGTCGACCACGCGCTGATCGTGCCCGCCGACGATCCCCACGTGGTCAAGGAGGTCCACGTCACGGCGTACCACGTGCTGTGGGAGCTGGTGCACGTGTTCTTCGAGCAGCCCGGCCTGCTCGACGGCGGCGCGGCGGCGGACGACGCCGGCACGGGCGGCATCGAGGGCCTCTACCCGTTCCTGTACGACGGCGGCAGCGACCTGGACGCCGTGCTCGACGACGTGGCGCGCTCGACCGCCGACAAGGCCGCCGACATCGTGGCGCTGCGGCGCAGCTTCGGCGACGACGCCACCGCGGACGTCGCGGCCTGCGCCGCCGACGTGGCCGCCGCGTTCGCCGGTGGCGGCCGCCTGCTGGCGTTCGGCAACGGCGGCAGCAGCTCCGACGCGCAGGAGGTCGCACAGAGCTTCCTGGACCCCGCCCACGACGACAGCCGGCCGTTGCCGGCGCTGTGCCTGACCAACGACGTCGCGGTGGTCACGGCGCTGTCGAACGACGTCGACTTCGACGTCGTGTTCGCGCGGCAGGTGCGGGCGTTCGGCCGGCCGGGCGACGTGGTGGTCGGACTGTCGACCAGCGGCAACTCCCCCAACGTCGTCGCCGCCTTCGAGGCAGCCCGCGACCTGGGCATGGTGACCGTCGGGCTCGCCGGCGGCGAGGGCGGGCAGATGGCGGCGTCGGACGCCATCGACCACCTCTTCGTGGTGCCGTCACCGTCGGTCCACCGCATCCAGGAGGTCCAGACCACGCTGTACCACGTGCTGCGCGAGCTGACCGCGCGGGGGCTCCGCGCGTCGACGCCGTACGGCGGCGCCATCGCCGCCGGACCGATGTGATCCGCAGGCGTTGAGCGCGTACGACGCGCTGGCCTCTGTCTACGACTGGCTGGTGCCCGACGTTCTGTTGGAGCCCGCCGGCGCGATCGCCGCGTTCGGCGACGTGCTGGCGCCAGGCGGGCTGCTCACCGGGACGTCACGCAACTGGGAGCGGCTGCGGGCGCGACGGCCGGGCCTGGAGATCCCCGAAGCCCTCGTCGCCCTGCCATCCGCGACACCCGCATGAACGCACGCGGTGGCGCGACGTGTATCGAGAGCCGGCAGGGGCACAGGTGGTTGACCACCGATCAAAGGAGACCGGCAATGGCACGGACACGACGCACGAGAACCGCCGGCAACGTCCTGCAGCGGGTCGGACGGGCCCTCTCCGGCACTCCGACCACCCGGACCCGCGCACCCCGCACGAACGTCCGGCGCACCAGGACCCGGCCACCCCGTGGCCGCAGACCCACCAGCGGCCGGGGCCTGCTCCGCCGCCTGCTCGGCTGACGAAGGCGCCCGCCGCAACCGGAACCGGGTACGCAACCGGCCATAGCTGACCGGACCCGCACCCGGGTGCGACACGGGCATCTGACGCCGCAGTCGCTCGGGCTACTCTGCGGCGGCGCGGTCGCGTGCCGCGGCGACCGCCGTCTGCCCGAAGCTGAGGCCCCCGTCGTTCGGGGGGACGGGGACGTGGGCGACGACGTGGTCGCCCGCGTCCTCGAGCGCGGCGACCGCACGCTGCACCAGCAGCACGTTCTGGAACACCCCACCGGACAGCGCGACCAGCGTGAGCCCCGTCGCATCCCGCACCCGGGCGCACGCGTCGACGATCCCGCTGACCACCGCGGCGTGGAAGCGCGCGGCGATCACCGGGACGGCCGTGCCG
>CAYVGE010000041.1:11762-21804 GCA_964450395.1 uncultured Actinomycetota bacterium | reverse complement strand
GGACGCCGGCCGGCGCATCCAGCGGCCGGGCTATGCTCGCGCCATGCTGAGAGGCCGCGACGCGGAGCGCACCGCTGTGGGGGCGCTCGTGGACGAGGCGTGGGCGTCGCGTGGCGGCGCGCTGGTCATCCGTGGTCTCGCTGGTGTCGGCAAGTCCGCGCTGCTGGCCGACGCGATGGCCCGCGCCGAGGGCATGCAGGTGCTGACAACACGCGGCATCGAGTCCGAGTCCCCGTTGCCGTTCGCAGCCCTGCATCGCCTGTTGCGTCCCGTGATGCGACATGTGGACCGGCTGCCCCAGCCGCAGGGCAACGCGCTGCGGGCGGCACTCGGCGAGATCGAGGGCGACGGCGGCGACCGTTTCCGGGTGTTCCTGGCGACGCTGAACGTGCTGGCCGCGGCTGCCGATCACGGTCCGATCCTGGCGGTTGTCGACGACGCACATTGGCTGGACGACGCGTCGGCCGCGGCCCTGCTGTTCGCCGCGCGGCGGGTGCAGAACGAGCGTGTGACTGTCCTGTTCGCCGCACGTGAGGGGGATGTGCGCACCTTCGACAGCGGCGACCTGCCGAGCCTCTCACTGTCCGGCATCGATCCGGACGCCGCGAGGGCGTTGCTGTCGGACCGCGCGGGCATCCCGGTACCGGCGCAGGTCAGTGACCGGCTGGTGGACAGCACCGGTGGCATGCCGCTCGCCCTCGTCGAGCTGGCCGATGCGTTGCCGGCAGACCAGCTGCGTGGCCGCGTGCCGCTGCCGGCACAGCTGCCGCTCACCGAGGGGGTCGAGCGGGTCTTCCTGGACCGGTACCGACGGCTACCCGAGCAGGCGCGCACGCTGTTGCTCGTGATGTCCGCCGACGACTCTGGCCGCCTCGGACTCGTGCACGACGCGGCGGCGGCATTGGGTGCCAGCGAGGAGGCGCTGGACGCAGTCGAGCGGTCCGGACTGGTGCGTGTCCGCGACGGCGACGTGGAGTTGCGCCATCCGCTGGTCCGGTCGGCTGTCTATGGAGGTGCGACGAGCGTGGAACGTCGGCGCGTGCACCAGGCGCTGGCCGACGCGCTCGCCGACGGAGAGGAGGCCGACAGGCGGGTGTGGCATCGAGCCGCGGCCACGGTCGTGCCCGATGGGTCCGTCGTCGCAGAGCTCGACGCGGCCGCGGAGCGCGCCCGCAGCCGTGGCGGTCTCGAGGCGGCGGCTGCAGCGTGGGAACGCGCGGCCGAGCTCACGCGAGACGACGAACACCGAGCGCAACGGTTGTACGCGGCGGCGCGCATGGCGTGGCTGGCCGCACAGGCGGACAGAGCCCGATTGCTGGCCGAACGCGCACTGCAGGTCACGTCGGATCCCGGCCTGCGCGCTGATGCCGCGCGACTGCGGGCACGTATCGAGTGGAACATCGGGTCGCTGCACGCCGGACACCGGATGGTGATGCACGCCGCCAAGGACGTCGTCGCGTTCGATCCCGACCGGGCGCGTGAGATGGCCATGTTCGGCGCGGCGCTGGAGACGTTCGGGGCGGACTCCGGCATCGAGATCGATCCGGTCCAGTTCGCAGCCACCGACGCGGCGGACACCGTACGGACCCGCTGCTTTGCTGACCTGCTCATCGGCCTGCGGCATGTCACGGCGGGGAACTGGGATCAGGCCGTCCCGCCACTACGCCACGCGTTCGACCTGACCCGATCGCTCGCCCCTGCCGACCACGACCTGTTGCCGAACCTGGGCATCGCCGCGTTGCATCTCGGTGACGACGCCGCGAGCCGGCGCTACCACGAGATGCTCCGTCACTGGGCTCGTGAGACCGGCGCGATCTTCATGGCCCGGTATGCGCTCACCAGGCTCGGGTTCATGGAGCTCGCGGTCGGCCGCTGGTCGACCGCCAGCGCCGACGCCTCGCGGGCGTTGGACCTCGCCGAGGGCATGGGTCAGCCGGGACTGACGCAGCTGCCGCTGGCGTGCCTGACGTTGCTTGCGGCGTTTCGCGGTGACGACGCGTACGACGCGCGCCTGGCGCGGTTGGAGCGCGTCAATTCGGCGCATCCGACCGGCATCATGGTTGCCATCGTCGTCGACCTCATCAAGTGGGCCAAGGGCATCACAGCCGGCCATCCGGCGTCGGCGTTCGGACACCTCGAGCAGATCTCCCAGGGGATGATCCGGCGCATGGCCGCCATCGACCGGGTCGAGGCGGCGGTGCGCGCGGACCATCACGATGTGGCGTCCATCTGGGTCGCCGAGCTCGACGAGTTCGCCAGCGCCACCGGAGAGGCGTGGGCCAGCGCCGCGACGGCCCATGGTCAAGCCATGCTTGCCGATGACGTGGAGGCCACAGCCCACTTCGAGCAGGCGCTTCGCTGTCACGTCGAATCGACACGGATCTTCGACCGGGCCCGCACCCAACTCGCCTACGGGGAGTTCCTCCGCCGGTCACGCCGCCGGGTCGACGCGCGCACCCAGCTGCGTGCCGCGCTGGAGACGTTCGATGACCTCGGCGCGCAACCATGGGTCGATCGGGCAGCACAGGAGCTGCGGGCGTCCGGGGAGACGGCCCGCCGTCGCGACCCAGCGACCGTCAACGACCTCACCCCCCAGGAGCTGCAGGTCGCGCGGCTCGTCGGACAGGGCATGTCCAACCGTGAGGCCGCCTCCCAGCTGTACCTGAGTCCCCGCACGATCGACTTCCACCTGCGCAACGTCTACGCCAAGCTCGGCGTGAGCTCGCGGGTGGAACTGGCGCAGCTTCCGCTGGACGACCGATAGGTCGCGCGCTCCGACGAGACCCGGCCATTCCACCGGCGCGAGTCGAGCAGACCCCGCCTACCGTTCGGGTATGTCCGACACCGCCTGGGTCACCACCGACAGCACCACGGACCCACACAGCGACTGCTCCGTGTTCGCCGCGCGGCTGATCGTACGGTCCCATCACGACATCCCGGGTCTGCTTGGCTGGGCCGCCGAGGTCGCCCGTCAGCTCGGCCGGGCACCCGGGCTGCTCGGGTACGCGATCGCACCAGAACCGAGCGTCGACACGCTGTGGACGGTGTCCGCGTGGAGTCACCGCACCGACCTCCTCACCTTCGAGCGCTCGAATGTCCATCAGGCCGCCAAGCAGCACCTGCGTGGCCTGCTGACCCCGTCGACCCTCGCCGTGTGGACCTGCCCAGCCGACCAGCTGCCGATCGGTTGGCCCGACGTCCGCGCCCGCATCACCGCCATCGACGCCACGGCGTCGAACGGCCCCGAACGCCGACCTGGAACAGCCCATTGAGGTGTGCGCAGGACGAACCATGCCACGAACCGAGCCAAGGACCATCGCCTTCGTCACCTACCCCGGGATGACATTGCTCGACCTGGTCGGGCCGATACCACGTTCCTCGGGCTGACACGGGGTCTGGTGACGGCGTCACGTCGCTTCCGGACCGTCAGGTGGCGAACGCCTCGCGCAGGCCGTGCACGCCTGCGCGAGGGCGAGCGCTGGCCGCCGCGGAGGTGCCCCGCGGCGGCCGTGTCGGAGCGCTGGGTCAGATGACGGAGGCGAGACGGCGGGACGCAGCAGCGTCGGCTGGTGCAGTGGTTGTGGTACGGGCGCGGCCGGCGGTGACGACGGCGAGCCAGACCAGGGGGATGATGGGTGTGATGAAGGCGGACAACGACAGGGTGGCAGGGCCGGTCACCGTCAGGATGGGTGCGAGGATGGCCCATCCCGCACCGAGGGCGGCGAGGGTACTGAAACGGGGCCGCGTGCCGTTGCTGCGGGCTTGCGTGGCGAGGGTCGCCAGTCCCGCGAAGAAGGCGGGCCAGGAGACGCGCCACAGCCAGGTCGCGACGGTGCCGTACCACAGCTGGAAGCCGTCGAGGTCATTGGCGAGTGCGGCCTGGACGGCGACGGTGGATTCGATCACCAGGTAGCTCACGAGCGGGACGGCTGCCGCGGCCATGGCGATCCACGCCATTCGCGCTGGCCCGCTGGAGGCGGGCGCGGTACGAAGCCGGAGGACGGCGGCGAGCCCGGCGGCGAGGTAGCCGGCTGCGATACCGAGGTGGCTGTACCGCCACGCAGCGGTGTGGTCGGCCACGACCTGCATGGTGCGGGCGATGGACTCGCCTTCGCCGGGCGGGTGCATGAGGTAGGAGCCGATCCACAGGACGGCGGCGGCGCCGACGAGCCGGGCGATGATCTGCCGGTTGCTGGTTGGGGGAGTGGTGTCAGCGGTCATGGCGTGTACCTCTCAGTGTGTGGATGCCGGTGACGGTCGGGCGGGGATCGTTGCGTAGGCGCGGACGGGGCAGGAGGCGGCTCCGATGATCGGCAGGGGCACGGCGGAGAACCTGAACCCGTCGCCCGGCAGCGCATCGAGTCGGCGGAGGTGCTCGACGACGGGGATCTCACAGCCGAGCAGGGTCGTGTGGGCGGGGCGGCGCGGGTCGTCTGGATCGTCGATGTTGGAGAAGTCGACGCCAACCAGTGCGACCTCGGCGTCGACGAGGCGTTGGATGGTGGTGTCGGCGATGTAGGGGCCGGGGTTCCAGTACGCGGGGGTGCCCCAGTGCCGGTCCCAGCCGGTTCGGATGAGCACGGCGCGGCCGGCGAGCAGTTCCGGGGACGCGGTGATGTCGATGGCGCGGCCTGTCAGGGGTTCGACATCAACGACGATCGCGTCCAGATCGACCAGATCCTCGAGCCGCAGGTCGGCGATGTCGGGGGCGTGGGAGTAGCGGTGGTAGGGGCTGTCGAGGTAGGTGCCGACGTTGCCGACGAGCACGAACCTGGAGATCGCGAACTCGGCTCTGCCGTCGTAGAGACCGCGGGACTGCTCGTGCGTCCGCACCATCCCGACCTCGGCCGGCGGGAGCCCCGGGGAGGCGGGCATTCCGTCGATGATGGGGTGGGACAGGTCGATGATCATGAGGGCCTCCGCATCAGTGCACGGAGCATGGCCGCCCAGGATCGGTCTGCCGAGACCCACCCGGGACAGACATCGTCAAGATCCTGCCACCTCGCCTGAGGGCGGCGTATCATGACCGAATGCACTCGGTGATGGCGGTCATCAACGAGGGGTGTCTGACCTTCGATCTCGCGGTCCCGTGTGAGGTGTTCGGGTGGGACCGCTCGTATCTGGGCGTCCCCTGGTACGACTTCAAGGTCGTCGCGGCGGACCCGACCCCGATCCGGACCGTGACCGGGTTCACGATCGACACCCCGTACGACCTCGACGAACTCGCCCAGGCGGACACGGTCATCGTGCCCGGCTGGTCGGACCCCGACGTCAAACCCTCGCCGGAGCTCGTCACCGCGTTGCGAAACAGCTATGAACGCGGGGCCCGGCTCGTGTCGATCTGCATCGGGGCGTTCGTGCTCGCCGAGGCCGGGCTGCTGGCTGGCCGTCCCGCAACGACCCACTGGGCTTTCGTCGACCAGTTCCGTGCCCGCTATCCGACGGTGCGGCTGGACCCCAACGTGCTGTACGTCGATGACGGGCAGATCCTGACGTCGGCGGGCACCGCCGCGGGCATGGACCTGTGTCTGCACCTGGTGCGGCTCGATCACGGCGCCGAGGTCGCCAACGGGGTCGCCCGACGGGTCGTCATGCCCCCGCACCGCGACGGCGGTCAGGCCCAGTACATCGACATGCCTGTCGCCCCGCGCGCGGGTTCCGACCTGCAACCGACGCTGGACTGGGCGCGCGGGCACCTCGACCAGCCGCTGTCGGTCGAGCAGCTCGCCGCCCACGCCGCGATGAGCCCACGCACGTTCGCGCGCCGCTTCAAGGCGCACACCGGCACCACGCCGCACGAGTGGCTGCTCGACCAGCGCATCGACGTCGCCCGGCGGATGCTGGAGTCCTCTGATCAGACCATCGACTGGATCGCCAGCCGCGCCGGGTTCGGGTCCGCCGCAGCGCTTCGGCACCACTTCCAGCGGCGCCTGCACACCTCCCCGAACCGCTACCGGCGGACCTTCCGCGGCGTCGTGGCAGGAACTTGACGGTTCTCGACTGACGCGCCGCTGTTCACGACGGCGGGCTCGTAGTTCCTTGCTGGAATCGCACGCCAGGAAGGATCCACGATGTCCGCCACGCCGACGACCGCGCGAACCAGTCCCACGTCCAACGCCGGCGCTCCCACCCCTCTGCCGCCTCCGTCCAGGCTGCGGCGCGCGGCGCGCCGGATCCGCCGCTGGACACGCAACGCCGTGATCGGGACGGTCGTGCTCCTGATCGTCGCGACCGTGGCCGGCAACCTCCAGCAGTACCGGCTCCAGCGTGCCCACCCTGCCCCCGGTCAGCTGATCGACGTCGGAGGTCACCGGCTGCACGTCCTGCGCGACGGTCACGGCCCGACCGTCGTGTTCGAGAACGGACCCGGCGGCATGGCGCTGGACTGGAACCTGGTGCAACCCGCCATCGCCGAGCACGCGACCACATTCGCCTATGACCGTGCCGGGATCGGCTGGAGCGACCCAGGACCACGTCCCCGCACCATGGACACGCTCGTCGACGAGCTCCATCGGGCCCTGAAGGCGACCGACGCTCCCGCCCCCTACGTCCTCGTCGGACACTCGTTCGGCGGACTGATCGTTCGTGCCTTCGCCTACCGCTACCCCGACGAGGTCGCCGGACTCGTCCTGGTCGACGCCGCCCACGAGGACCAGTTCGACATCTACCCGGCCGGCTACGTCGCCAAGGGCCGCAGCATGATCGCCACGATGAACCGGCTCCGTCCCGTCTTCTGGGCGGCCAACGCCAGCGGGATCCCTGCCCTGTTCGGAGGTCCCTCGAACAACGTGACCGACCGGCTCCCCACCGACGCCGCCGCGGCACGACGCGCCGCCGGCGTGTTGGACGCATCGCAAGCCGTGACCACCGTCGACGAGATGGCCGTCCTCGAACAGGACTTCGCCATCGTCCGGGCACTGCGCCGACCCCTGGGAGACATCCCGGTCGTCGTGATCTCCCGCGGCAAGGTCGTCGGCACCGACGCCGGCATCCCCGCCGGGTCAGAGGATGAGGTCCATGGCGCCTGGCTGTCGATGCAGGAGGACCTGCTGACCATCTCCACCAACAGCACGCTGCGGATCGCCGAGAACAGCGGGCACGACGTCCACGTTGAACAACCCCACCTCGTCATCGACGCGATCCGCTCGGTCCTCGTCGAGGCAACCAACGCCCGGTGACCGCCACAGCCACCGCCCCGGTCTCGTCGCTGTGACCCGGGCCGTACGTGGCACAACCCGGCCGTTCTCCCGGTGCGACACCCAGGCCTCAACCGCACGCTCGTCACAGCACAACCACCAGCAGCAAAGGAGCATCCCATGACGACGAACACTCCCGACACCCTTGTCGGCACCGCCACGTTCCAGGTGGCCGGCATGACCTGCGATCACTGCGTCCACGCGGTGACCACCGAGGTCAGCAGCCTCGCCGGCGTTCAGCACGTCCGCGTCGACCTGGCCAGCGGAGCCGTCGAGGTCACGGCACAGCAGCCGGTCGACCGGGCCGACATCGCAGCCGCAGTCGACGAGGCCGGCTACACGCTCCTGCCGTAGGTCCCCCCTCCCGGCCAGCCGGGCTGTCACCGACATCGAACCGACGGGACGCCAAACCCCGGCGAAACACCCGGTGCGACACCCCGGCGTCGACACCCGACGGCGCTGCCGCACGCACGACCCGATCCACGACGGAGAAACACCATGAGCATCGATGAGCGAGCCGTGAGCCGGTTCCCACGCACCGTCCGCGAACTGACCTTCGACATCGGTGGGATGACGTGCGCGTCGTGTGTCCGGCGGGTCGAGAAGGCGCTGGGCAGGGTCGACGGCGTCGAACAGGCCAGCGTCAACCTGGCGACCGAGCGGGCGACCGTCGGCGCCGTTGACACGGTCGTCGTCGACGACCTCGTGGCCGCGGTCACCAGGGCCGGGTATACGGCGACGCCGCGCGGCGCCTCGGCAGCGACGGCGGCGGCGGCCCAGGCGTCGGACGACGTCCCTGCCGCTCGGCCGGATGTGCCAGCCGATGAGGCGTGTGCCGATGGGACGTGCGAGCTGACCTTCGACATCGACGGCATGACCTGCGCGTCGTGTGTGCGACGTGTCGAGAAGGCGCTGGGCAAGGTCGACGGCGTCGAACAGGCCAGCGTCAACCTCGCGACCGAGCGGGCGACCGTGGTCGCCGACCCCGCTGGCATGGATGTTGCCGCCCTGGAGGCCGCGGTGGCGAGCGCCGGGTACACGGCGACCCTGTCGGGTGGAGCGCGTGCTGGCGGTCCGCCGGCCGGCGCCGGGCATGGCCCGGCCGCGACACACCCCGCGCCGGCGCCCGACGGCAGCGGCACGGCCCGCCCGTCCGCGGGCGAGCCCACCGACGAGCGTGAGGCGCAGCGTGACCGGGAGCTGGCATCGCTGAAGCGGAAGTGGCAGGTCAGCCTGACGGTCGGTCTGTCGATGATGGCGCTGATGTACGTGCCGCTGCCCATCGACGCGATGGACCTGGTGATGCCGGCGCTGCTGGTCATCTCCACGGTGATCCAGGTCTGGGCCGGGCGGCCGTTCTACACCGCGGCATGGGCCGCCGCGCGCCACGGTTCGGTGAACATGAACACGCTCGTGGCGTTGGGCACCAGCGTCGCGTACGGCTACAGCGCCTTCGTGACCCTGTGGCCGGGCGTTGCCGAGCAGTGGGGGTTCCCGCTGCACGTCTACTACGAGACCGCCGTCGTCATCCTCGCGTTGATCCTGCTTGGCAGGTGGTTGGAGGCCCGCGCGAAGAAGCAGACCGCCGGCGCGATCCGGGCGCTGATGGGGTTGCAGGCCAAGACCGCCCGGGTCATCCGCGGCGGCGTCGAGCGTGACATCCCGCTCGAGCAGGTCGTCGCGGGTGATCTCGTGCGGGTGCGGCCCGGCGAGAAGGTCCCGGTCGACGGGCAGGTCACCGAGGGCGCGTCGGCGGTCGACGAGAGCATGCTGACCGGCGAGAGCCTACCGGTCGACAAGGCGCCGGGTGACACGGTCATCGGTGCGACGATCAACCGCACCGGGTCGTTCGTGTTCCGCGCCACCGCCGTCGGCCGCGACACCACGCTGGCGCAGATCGTGCGGCTGGTCGAAGACGCCCAGGGCTCTCGCGCGCCGATGCAGCGGCTGGCCGACACCGTGTCGGCGTACTTCGTGCCCGCGGTGATCGCCGCCGCTGCGGCCACGTTCGTCGTGTGGATGGTCGTGGGCCCGGATGTGGGCCGGCTGACGTTCGCGATCTCGACCGCGATCGCGGTGTTGATCATCGCCTGCCCGTGCGCGCTGGGCCTGGCCACGCCGACGGCGATCATGGTCGGCACCGGCAAGGCCGCCGAGCTGGGCATCCTCATCGGCGGTGGTGAGGCGCTGGAGCAGGCACGCCGCATCGACACCATCGTGCTGGACAAGACCGGCACGTTGACCCGCGGTCGGCCGACGGTCGCCGCGGTCGTGCCCGCGGTCGGCAACGGGCTGGGCTGGACGGCGGAGGACGGCGAGCGCGAGCTGCTGGCGGTCGCCGCCGCGGCCGAGGTCGGGTCCGAGCACCCGCTGGGTGAGGCGATCGTCGCGCACGCCCGCGAACTGGGCATCACGCCGCCGGACGCGGAGCGCTTCGCGGCCGTGTCGGGCCACGGGATCACCGCGCGGGTCGACGGCCGTGACGTGGTCATCGGCAACGCGGCACTGCTGGATCGCCACGGGATCGTCCTCGACGGTCTGACCGACGTCGCCGCCGGCCTTGCCGGTCGCGGGGCGACGCCGATGTTCGTCGCCGTCGACGGGCACCCGGCCGGGCTGATCGCGGTTGCCGACAGCCTCAAGCCGGAGTCGGGCCAGGCCGTCGAGCAGCTCCGGGCGCTGGGTCTGGACGTGTGGATGCTGACCGGCGACACCACCGCCACCGCACGGGCCGTCGCGCGCGAGGCAGGCATCGAACACGTGCTCGCCGAGGTGCTGCCGCACGAGAAGGCCGAGCAGGTCTCGCGGCTGCAGGCGGACGGCAAGGTCGTGGCGATGGTCGGCGA
>CAYVGE010000041.1:0-11752 GCA_964450395.1 uncultured Actinomycetota bacterium | reverse complement strand
GGCGACGGCATCAACGACGCGCCCGCGCTGGCGCAGGCCGACCTGGGGATCGCCATCGGCACCGGCACCGACGTCGCCATCGCCGCGTCGGACATCACGCTGATCAGCGGGGACCTGCGTCGGATCACCAGCGCCATCGCGCTGTCGCGCAAGACGGTCGCGACGATCAAGCAGGGCCTGTTCTGGGCGTTCGCCTACAACGTGCTGCTCATCCCCGTCGCCGCCGGGGCGCTGTACCCCGCGACGGGGCTACTGCTCGACCCCGTGCTCGCCGCCGCGGCGATGGCGATGAGCTCGGTCAGCGTCGTCACCAACGCGCTGCGGCTCCGCGGGTTCCGCCAGCCCGCCACCGTCGCCGAGATCCTGTCGCCCCCGCTGCGCGCGCGGATCCGCGACTACGCCTACCTGGTCGTCGTCGCGGTCGTCGCGGTCGCCGTCGGTGCCGGCGCGATGCGGCTGTCGGAGACCGAGAGCGCCCAGCGCGGCATGAACGGCGTCCTGGAGTGGACCCAGCAGAGCATGGGGATGCCGATGCGCCCGGCGATGACCGTCATGATGACCACGGAGGCCGAGCCCATCGAGGCCGCCGACGCCGGTGTCGTGGCCGAGCTCGGCGGGACCGACGCGCTGCGCCCGGGGCAGGAGTCCCGCGTGACGATCCGGCTGTCCGAGGCCGGGACCGGCGAGCCGATCAGCGACGTCAGCCCCAGCCACGACGCGTGGATGCACTTCATCACGATCCGCTCCGACCTCACCGAGTTCGCCCACATCCACCCGACCCCGACCGGCGTCCCGGGCGAGTTCGCGGTCGACACGGTGTTCCCCGAGGCGGGGCGCTACGAGGTCAAGGCGGAGTTCCGCCGCCGTGGCCAGATGACCGACGTGCTCGTCGAGGACCAGGTCGTGGTGGGCGACGCCGACGCCAGTGGGCCGGCCCAGCTGACCGAGGACCGGACGGCGAAGGTCGCCGCTGGGGTGCGGGTCAGGCTCGACGGCGAAGCCGAGGCGGGCCACGAGTCGACGCTGCGGTTCTCGTTCGCCGACGCCGAGACAGGCGCGCCGGTCAGCGACCTGCAGCCGTACCTCGCGGCCGCCGGCCACGTGGTGATCATGCGCGAGGACACCGGGGCGTTCGCCCACGAGCACGCCGAGGTCCGCGACGCCGACGACCGGCCGGTGTTCGCACTGCCCGGTCAGCGGTTCGGCCCCGAGCTGGAGTTCCACTTCCACTTCGACGAGCCCGGCAACTACAAGCTGTGGGGCCAGTTCCGCACCGCCGACGGTGACGTCGTCACCGTCCCGTTCGTAGTCACCGCGAACTGACGACGCAGGAGGCAGACCCATGCACACCACCGACACCACCACGGCGGACCACGACGTCGTCGTCATCGGCGCGGGCCAGGCGGGCCTGGCGGTCGGTCACCACCTCGCCCGGCTGGGCCTGCGGTTCGTGATCCTCGACAGCGCCGCCCGCGTCGGTGACACCTGGCGGTCCCGCTGGGACTCGCTGGTCCTGTTCACCCCCGCCCAGTACGACGGGCTGCCCGGCATGCCGTTCCCCGCCGAGGCCGACACCTACCCCGGCAAGGAGCAGGTCGCCACCTACCTCGAGACGTACGCGGCGAGGTTCGACCTCCCCGTCCAACTCGACACCGAGGTCACGCGGCTGACCCGAGACGACGGCGGCTACCTCATCGGCACCACCGCCGGGAGCCTGTCCGCCGCCCAGGTCGTTCTGGCGACCGGACCCTTCCAGACCCCGGTCATCCCGCCGATCGCCGCCGGCCTGGACCCCGCGGTGGTCCAGCTGCACAGCTCGGCCTACCGCAACCCCGGACAGCTCCCCGACGGCCGGGTGCTCGTGGTCGGTGGCGGCAACTCCGGCTGCCAGATCGCGGCCGAGCTCGCCGCGACCCACCGGGTCACCCTGGCGCAGGGCCAGCGGCTCCCGGCCCTCCCGCAGCGCCTGGCCGGTCGCGACCTGTTCTGGTGGCTGACGACCACGCGTCTCATGCGGATCACGGCCGAGTCGTGGGCGGGGCGCCGGCTGCAGCAGCGGGACGCCGTGATCGGTGCGAATCCCCGGCACCTCAGGCGGCTGCAGATCACCCTACGGCCTCGGGTGACCGCGGCGGACGGGCAGACCGTCACCTTCGCCGACGGCGGCCGCGTCGACGACGTCGCGAGCGTGATCTGGGCCACCGGGTTCCGTCTGGACCACACGTGGGTCCACGTGCCCGAGGCCCGCGACGACACCGGCACGCTCGTCCAGCGGCGCGGGGTCACGCCCGCGCCAGGCCTGTACACGATCGGGCTGCCGTGGCAGCACACCCGCGGCTCCGGGCTCCTCGGCTTCGTCACCGACGACGCCGCCGAGCTCGCCGGGCGGATCGGGCGCGTCGCGCGCCGCCGCGACGTCGGTGCGCACGCCAGGCGTCCGACGGCCCGCTGACGCCACCGCAGCGCCCACACACCCTCCGCCTGATCACCGCCGGACAGGAATCCCCGGTCCGGGCACGACGACCTGCAAGGAGACCACCATGGCTTCCACCATCACCGTCAACGACGCGCCAGCGACGGGACGCCCCGCGGCATCCGCCACCGACGTCGTCAAGGTCCATGGCCGCGGACCCACCGCGGTCCGCGCGCTCGACGGAGTCACCGTCGAGATCCCGGCCGGCCAGTTCACCGCCGTGATGGGCCCATCGGGGTCGGGCAAGTCGACGCTCCTGCACTGCCTGGCCGGCCTGGACGACATCGACGCCGGCACGATCCGGATCGAGGACACCGACGTCGCCGCCCTGAGTGAGCGCAACCGCACCCTGTTGCGACGGGACCGGGTCGGGTTCGTCTTCCAGAGCTTCAACCTCGTGGGGTCGCTGGACGCGCTGGAGAACATCACGCTGCCACTCGCGCTCGCCGGGCGCCGACCGGACCCGGCATGGATCGACCCCCTGATCGACACCCTGGGCCTGGGCGGCCGACTGCACCACCGGCCCTCCGAGCTGTCCGGCGGCCAGCAGCAGCGCGTGGCGGTGGCCAGGGCGCTGGTGTCCCGTCCCGCGCTGGTCTTCGCCGACGAGCCGACCGGCAACCTCGACTCCCGCCACAGCGGCGAGCTGCTCACGCTGCTGCGGCGCGCGGTCGACGAGCTGGCGCAGACGATCGTGATGGTCACCCACGACCCCGCTGCCGCGAGCCACGCCGACCGCGTGGTGTTCCTCGCCGACGGCTGCGTGGTCGACGACCTGACCGCCCCCACCGTGGATTCGGTGCTCGAGCGCATGAAGCGCCTCGACGCACCGGCCGCTGACAGCTTCGCGTAGGAAGGCACGATCATGTGGCATGCAACGCTGCGCGCCGTCACGACGCGCAAGCTGCGGCTGGCGCTGACGGTCACGGCGGTCGTGCTGGGCGTGACGTTCGTCGTCGGCGCGCTGGTCCTGACCGACACGGCGAACGAGCTGTACGCCGACCAGTTCGCCGACGCCAACAGCGGCGTCGACCTGGTGGTCCGCTCGACGGTCGCGTTCGACTCCGGCATGGGCGTCGAGGTGGAACGCGACCCGTTGCCCGACCGTGTCGCCGACCGCGTCCGCGCCGTCGACGGCGTCGCCGGGGCCGCGGGCCAGGTCTCCGGCCAGGCGCTGCTGTTCGCCCCGGACGGCGAGCCGATCGTCCCCGACGGCCCGTCGGTCGGTGGCTCGTGGGCGTCCAGGCCCTTCGGCATGTTCACCGTCCGCTCCGGGCGTGCGCCTGGCGCGGCCGGCGAGGTGGTCATCGACGCCGCCACCGCCGCCGCTCACGGGTTCGCCCTCGGCGACACCATCGAGGTGCAGACGTCTGGCCCCTCGAACGACTACCGCATCGTCGGCATCGTGGGCTTCGGCGACCGCGACACGCTGCCCGGAGCCACGGTCGCGCTGTTCGACCTGGCCACCGCCCAGCGCGCCTTCGACGTCGATGGCCTCTCACAGGTGTCGGTCGTCGCCGACGACGACGCCGACGTCGTCACGTTGCGCGGCCAGCTGGGCGACGCACTCGGTGCCGACGTCGAGGTCGCGTCGACCCAGGACACCGCCGCCGCGGCGGCCGACGCCGCTCGTGACCAGTTGGGGTTCCTGCCGATCATGCTCGGGACGCTCGCGGTGACCGCGCTGGTGATCGGCGGGTTCCTGATCGCCAACACCTTCGCGATCCTCATCGCCCAGCGGACCCGCGAGTTCGCCACTCTGCGGGCGGTCGGCGCCACAGGACGCCAGATCATGCTGTCGGTCGTCGGAGAGGCCGTGCTCGTCGGGCTCGTGGCCTCCACTGCCGGCATGGCGCTCGGCGTCGCCGCCGCCGAAGGGCTGCGGACGCTGCTCGGTGCCTTCGGCGTCGCGCTGCCCGACGGTCCGCTGGCCGTCTCGGGACGCACCCTTGCGGCCGGGCTCGCGATCGGCGTCACGGTCACGATCCTGTCGGCGGTCGCCCCGGCCCGGCGCGCGGCGCGGGTCGCACCGGTCGAGGCACTCCGCAGCGCCGCCGTGGGCGACCGGCCCGTCGGCCGCCGGCGGATCGTCGCGGGCACCGTCGCCGGCGCGGTGGCGGTCGCGCTGCTCGTCACGAGCGTCACGGGCGTCACGCCGTCGCTGACGGCCGTCGCCGCCGCCGGCGTCGTGGCGGTCGTCGCGCTGCGCCTGCTCGCACCGACGTTCGCGGGGCACCTCGCCGGCGCGCTCGGCCGCCCGCTCGACGGACGCGGCATCCCCGGCCGGCTGGCGCGCAGCAACGCGCAGCGCACCCCCCGGCGCACGGCCGCGACGGTCACCGCGTTGGCGCTCGGGCTCGCGGTGGTGACCTTCATGACGGTGCTGGGCGCCTCGATGAAGGCCTCGATGAACGCGGCGCTCAACGACATCATCACGGCCGACCACATCGTCGAGAGCGCCCGCGGCGAGATGCTCGGCGGTCTGTCACACCACGTCGCCCATCGCGTCGGGGACCTACCCCAGGTCGGCGAGGTCAGCCGTGTCCGCTACGGCCACTGGCGTGACGACGACGTGGTCGAGGCGCTCGCGGCGGTCGACCCGGCGACACTGCCCGACGTCATGGACATGTCGGTCGTCGACGGGTCACTCGAGGCGCTCGCGGACGGCGGCGTCGTGCTGGCGGCCGACGTCGCTGCCGAGCATGGCGTCGGCGTCGGTGACCGCCTGCCCATGACGTTCGCCCGCACCGGCACGCAGCGCCTGCCGGTGGTTGGCCTCGTCGCCGATGAGGACACGCAGGCGCTGCAGACCGGCTACCTCACCAGCCTCGACACGTACGAGCGGCACTTCACCGAGGACGTCGACGCGGCCGTGTACGTCCTCGCCGCCGACGGCGCCGCCCCCGCCGAGGTCCAGCGGGCGATCGAGCGCAAGCTCGAGTCCTTCCCGACCGCGGTCCTGCGCGACCCGGAGGCCGCCACGCAGCAGCGCATCGCCACCGTCGACAACATGCTCGGGCTGGTGACCGTGCTCCTCCTGCTCGCCGCCACCATCGCGCTGCTCGGCATCACCAACACGCTGGCCCTGTCGATCCTGGAGCGCAGGCGCGAGATCGGCCTGCTGCGCGCCGTCGGCGCCACCCGCAGCCAGATCGCCGCGATGATCCGGTGGGAGGCGCTGCTGGTCGCCGTCCTCGGCGGCATCGTCGGCCTCACGCTCGGCGTCGTCTTCGGCGCGGCGGCCGTCGGAGCGCTCGGCGGCCGCTACAGCATCACCACGACCGTGCCCGGCGGGCGGCTGCTCGCCTACCTCGTGGTGGCGGGCGTCGCGGGACTGCTCGCCGGCGTGCTGCCCGCCCGTCGCGCCGCGCGGCTCGACGTGCTCGACGCCATCGCGGCCGAGTGAGCCGTGCGCCCGGCCATGGCAGGGCCATGGCATCCACACCGAGCGCGAGCCGGGTACGGCTGCCTGCTCGCCCCCGGAGGCCCTCCGGGGGCGAGCAGGCTCCGACGCACCGCGATCGTGTCGCCGTCAGCCGGCCGTCGCGGACGATGCCACACGCCGGCCGCGCTGGTCGTGGAGGGCCCCGGAGTCGGACCGGGATCGCGCGCGGTCGACGATCAGGGCCACGACCGCCACGACGGCCATGCCGCCGACGAACTGCAGGTCACCGTCGACCACGCTCAGGTTTCCGCTCGCGTTCCACGATGCGTGCAGCACACCCACCGCCAGCAGGCTGCCGCCCGTGGCGAGGTCGGTCCGACCCACCAGGTACCGCGCCGCGGGTGCCATGAGGAACAGCACACCGACGTTGACCAACGCCTCCCGCATGCCCGACGTGCCGCGCAGCTGCAGGGGGATGTGCACGACCGCGAACGGCAGCGCCGTCAGCAGGGAGCCTCCCACGAGCCCGTAGCGTCCCATGAAGTGGCGCTGCACCATGCCCTGCCAGCCCGTCTCCTCCCACAGGTTGAGCAGTGGGGCACCGAAGACGAAGGTGGCGAACAGGTACGACCCGATCACGGGCAGCCAGCCGTCCTCGGGGGCGACGTACGTGCCGGTGACGGCCGCGACGCCGATCGTGGCGATCGGGACGGCGCCGACGACGACGGCGGCGTTGACCCAGCCGATCCGCCACCGCAGCAGCCCCCGGAACAGCAGCCGAACGCCTCCGGGACCGGCGCGACGCGCCGCGAGGACCGACCCGCCGACCAGTACCCCGTAGGTCAGCACCAGCAGGAACGGCTCGGTCGGCAGACCGAGGAGCACGGGGGCTCCCACGAGCGCCAGACCCACGATGGTCGCGGTGACGGTGTAGCGCACCACCAGGCGGTGACCGAAGGCTTCGACGGTCGGTGATGGGGTGGGTGTTCGCATGACGCCTCCTCGTTGGCGTTGGTGTGGCCGACGGCGCATCCGGCGTTCCTCAGCCGTGAGCGCCGGCCGCCAGGCCGGGTCCGGCGGCCTCGGTGGCCTGACCGATCCACCGGAACGGCACCTGCGCGATGTCGTTGACGCGGCGGACGTCATCGGCGCTGACCGCCTCGAACAGGTCGAGACACCGTTCCTGCTCGGGGATGAACGTGCAGCGCAGGTAGTGCACCGCAGCGCCGCGATCCGACACGCGGCGCACCGCCTCCTGCAGGCATCGCTGCGCCTCCACCAGCAGATCAGCAGTCAGACCGGGCAGGACCCGGTCAACGATGAACATCGGCACCGACCCGTCACCCCCTCGTCGTCCACAGACGACACCGTGCCCGCCGGGAGCTGACCACCGCATCCGGAGAACTACGGATCTGCTCCCGAACCAGGTGTTGCGGAGGCGCGTACCATCCACGACGTGGTCGTTGCTCGTGCCGTCTCCGGCGTGCCGGCTGCGCCGCCGACACCGTTCGTCGGACGGCGCGACGAGCTCACGGAGCTCCGCCGACACCTCGGGACCTCCCGCGTCGTCACGCTGACCGGGCCTCCCGGGGTGGGCAAGACGCGGCTGGCGCTGCGCACAGCCGACGCGCTGTCGCGCGGCTTCGGTGACGGCATCTGGTTCGTCGACCTGGTCGCCCTCACCGACCCCGGGCTGCTCACGCAGGAGGTGGCAAGCTCACTTGGCCTCAGTGACGCGTCGACGAGCTGGGCGGTCGACGGGTTGGCGCAGTACCTGCGTGACCGTGACATGCTGCTGCTGCTCGACAACTGTGAACACCTGTTGGACGCGTGTGCGGTGCTCGTCGATTCCCTGTCGCGCAGCTGCCCGCACCTGCACGTGCTGGCGACCAGCCGCCAGTCACTCGGCATCGGCGCGGAGAAGGTCGTGCGTGTCCCGCCGCTGGGCCTGCCCGACGGGGACGCGGTCCGCAGCGACGCCGTCGACCTGCTGCTGCGTCGCGCCGCAGCGGTCGACGCCGCCTTCACCGCCGACGAAGCTGACCTGCAGCGAGCCGCGGAGCTGTGCCGGCGCCTGGACGGCATCCCCCTGGCGATCGAGCTGGCCGCGGGGCGGCTCAGGACCCTCACGATCGAGCAGGTCCTCGCCCGACTCGACGCTCGGTTCGATCTGCTGGCCGGCCGTGACCCGACCGCTCCGGCGCACCGGCGGACTCTCCGGGCCGCGCTCGACTGGAGCCGGGATCTTGCCTCACCGGAGGAGTGGACGTTGTGGCGCCGCGCGTCGGTGTTCGCGACCAGCTTCGATCTGCCGGCGGCCGAAGCGATCTGCGGCGATGGCGATCTCCGCGCTGATCGCGTGCTGGAGGCACTGGACGGACTGGTCGACAAGTCCATCGTGACCGCAGCCCGTGCCGGTCCCTCCATGCGGTACCGGCTGCTCGACACGATCCGCGCGTACGGCACCGAGGCGCTGTGCGACTCGGGCGAGGCGGACGCTGTCCATGAACGGCTCCGCGCCCACTACGCCGGGCTGGCGAACGAGGCGTGGCGGCATTGGACCAGCTCCGACCAGCCCCGATGGTTCGACCGCCTCGCGATCGAGCACGGCAACCTGCGCACCGCGTTGGACTGGTCACTCGAGCACGACGTCGAGGCTGGCTGCGCGATGGCCGCCGACCTGTGGCTGTACTGGGAGGCGCGGGGGCACATCACCGAGGGCCGTCGCAGACTGGCCGCACTGCTCGAGGCGCTGGCCCCCTCCAGCGCGATCCGACCGAAGGCGTTGTGGGTCGCGGGCTACCTCGCGGTGAACCAGACGGACGTCGACGTGGGACTCGCCCTGCTGCAGTCCGCGGTGGACGTCGCCGCCGAGCGGTCCGACGACGAGTCGACCGCGTACGCCACCCAGTACCTGGGCTTGGCGTACCTGTTCGCCGGCGATCTCGCCAGGGCCGAGGACCTGTTGGAGCAGTCCTACCGGATGCACGTGACGTCGGGGTCGCCGGTGGCGGCGTTCGCGTTGACCGACCTCGCCGTGGTCACCATGCTCACCGGGCGGTCCGCACGGGCCATCGATCTGTTCGAGCAGGCGCTCGCGATGACGGCCGACGACGGCGATCCGTGGACGAGGTCACATGCGCTCTGGGGGTTGGGCGTCGCGGGGTTCCTCGCCGGCGACCTGGAGCGCGCCGAGCAGGTGGAGAAGGACGCGCTGGCCATCATCTCCCGCGTCGACGAGGGCAGCGGCATCGCGTTGTGCCTCGAGTCGTTGGCGTGGATCGCCGCGGCCCGTGGTGCGTTCGAGCGGGCCGCGCGCCTGCAGGGCGCCAGCCTCTCGGTCTGGAAGTCGATCCCCGGAGAGCTGCCGCCACCGATGCACACGCATGCGCTCCGTTGCGAGCGGCGCGTCATCGAGGGTCTCGGCGCGGCACGGCGGAAGCGGTACTACGCACAGGGCCGCCGGCTGGATCGGGCGGGGGCGGTCGCCTTGGGTCTGGAGCGACCGGCACCTGATGTCGCCACCGCGCCCGGTGATCGCAGCACCTCAGTGCTGAGCAGGCGGGAGGAAGAGGTCGCGGCCCTCGTCGCCGAGGGGCTCACCGACCGCGAGATCGCCGCCCGGCTGGTGATCAGCCAGCGCACCGCCGAGAGCCACGTGCAGCACATCCGCACCAAGCTCGGGTTCAGGTCACGCGCCCAGATCGCGGCCTGGATCACCGCCGCGCGACGAGCCGGGCGTTGAGCGGTTCGTCAGCCGCGGCCGAGCAGCAGCACGAGCTGGCTGAGGCCCGTGGCGTGTTCACCAGGTCGTCGCCCTGGCTGTGTCACTGCGGGCAGTGCGTCTGCACGCGGAGGGCGCCCTACCGTGGTCCCTGCGAACGCTCCACGACCCGAGGACGACCATGAGGTCGGTGTTGTTCTTCCTCACGGCAGTGGCTCTGTCGATCATCGTCACCCGGACCGCCACCGTCGCCCTCACGCTGACGGGACTGTCTCGAGAAGCAGCACGGTTCCAGGCCCGCTCGGCGTTCTCTGGTGCAGGGTTCACGACCAGCGAAGCAGAAGCGGTGGTCAACCATCCCGTGCGCCGACGGATCGTGATGTTGCTCATCCTGCTCGGCGGTGCCGGCCTGGTCACGACGGTGGCAACGCTGCTGCTCTCGCTGTCGCGGATCGAGCAGGGGGTTCCGGCCGCCGTCCCCATCGTGCTCGTCGGCGGTCTCGTGGGTCTGTGGGCGCTCAGCGGGAGCCGGGTCATCGACCGGTGGATGTCTGCAGTCATCGAGTGGATGCTGACCCGGGTCACCGACCTCGAGGTCCGCGACTACGAGCACCTCCTGCACCTGTCGGACGAATGGAAGGTCGGAGAGCTGAACGTCGAGGAGGGCGACTGGGTCGCCGACGTCCCACTGCATGAACTCGACCTGCTCCAGGAAGGCGTCGTGGTGCTGGGCATCCATCGTCGTGACGGTCGCTACGTGGGGGCGCCCACCCCGAGCACGCGACTGTTCCCCGGCGACACCGTGGTGCTGTACGGACAGGATCGCGTCATCGACGAACTGGACACCAGGGAGATGGGACCGGTCGGCGACAGCGAACACGACGTGGCTCGAGCCCGGCATGCGACGCTCGTACAGCAGCAGGGCGAGCGTGAACGCGCCGCAGGAACCGACGATGCCCGGTAGCGCTGGAGCGTCCCCGGTCCCGTGAAGGCCGTTCGTCCCCGAGGACCGTCCCCGTTCGACCTTTCGGGTCACCGCCGCGTGCGCTGAGGTGGAGATGCGAGCGCTGTGCAGGGCGCCTCGTGCCATCCGTAGCCGGTGCTCGCGGAGCCCTCAGGAGGACGTCATGAACGATCACTCGAGCCGCTGGGACCGTGGACGCACGGTGGCCTATGACGTCCTGGTCGGCGGCGGGCTGGTCGCCGGCACGCTGGTCGGTGCGCCGCTGATCCGGCGGTTCTACAACCGCCACGGAGCCACCGACGACGAGCTCGAGCGACCGCTGCCGGGCGACCACCTGGTCGCGCACCCGAAGCTCGGCTACACCCGGGCCATCACCATCGACGCGCCCGCCGACCAGGTGTGGCCGTGGCTCGTGCAGTTCGGGCAGGGACGCGGCGGCTTCTACAGCTACGACGCCCTCGAGAACCTCATCGGCTGCGGCATCCACAGTGTCGACCGCCTCCTGCCGCAGCACCAGCGACTGGCGGTCGGCGACATCATCCGCTCCGGCCGAGACACCCACGCCTGCTGGCAGGTCGTGGAGGTCGACCCGCCGCGCCACCTCGTGTTGCTCGGCGCCGGAACTCCGGCGCAGCCGGAGATCCCCAGGATCGTCGACCGCATCCCCGAACGCGGGTACGTGGCATCGACGTGGCAGTGGGTCCTCGAACCGCTCGACGATGGCCGACGCACGCGGCTGCTGGTCCGGCAGCGACTCACCTACAGCCCCAACCAGTCCTGGCTGTGGCACCTCGTCGAGCCGCTGAACTTCGTCATGGAGCATCGCATGCTGCGCGGCATCCGTGACCGCGCCGAACGCGTTGCGCGGCAGCGGGCGTCGACCGCGAGCTCCCCGGGCAGCACCGCACCATGAGCCGTGCGGCTCCATGCGCTGATGAAGTCGCGGCTCGACGTCCATGCAACTGGGTCGGGAGGGGCCTCCGGCCTTGGGGCAGCACGGCCTTCGCTGCAGGGACCCACAGGTCTTCAGGGGCGACAGCGGGTTCGGTGTCCGTCGTCACGTCCTGAGGCGGCCTGTCTCGTACGCCCACATCGCGATCTCGACGCGGTTCCGGGCGTCGAGCTTGCGCATGAGGCTGGCGAGGTGGGCTTTGACGGTGCTGATGCTGATGTGCAGGTCGTCGGCGATCTCGCTGTTGGTCCAGC
>CAYVGE010000040.1:0-21916 GCA_964450395.1 uncultured Actinomycetota bacterium | reverse complement strand
GGTTGGAGGTGGCGGTCGACGCTGCGGCGCACCACGAGGTCTCGCCGGGCGCAGCGGCGTGGTCGGTTGCCGTCCCCGTTGCGGTGTGCCCGGTCGTGCTGATGCGCCTGGACCGGCGCGCGGAGGATGCCGATCCGAGCCGCCCGCTCGTGCTCGGCGGGGCGCTGCTCGTCCTCGTCGCAGCGGCGCTCGCCGATGTCCTCGGCATCGGCGTCGCGGTCCTGATCATGGGCGTCATCGTCGCCGCGCTGGTCACCACCACCGTGGCGCTGGCCGACCGGCGGGATGTCGCGCCGGCCGTCGTGGGTGACGCACCTGTCGACCCGTCCTGAGCCACCGGCCCCGGCATGGTCGCAGGGCCGGTGACGAGCGCCGCGGCGGCTGGCGTAGCGGCGCTGGACATGGCCAGACGTGGTCGCTCAGTACGCGGTCTGATCGGAGTCGGGGTGCACCGAGTGCACCGGCAGGCCGGCCTGCCGGACGCGGACGGGCAGATCCGCCGGCCCGTCCACGAAGAGGACCTGCTCGTCGTCGCCGACCGGGACGGCGTCGTCGAACCGCACGGCGGCGTCGAGCGCGTCGAGCTCGTCCGCCAGCGCCGTGCGGTCGACGTCGCGTGCGACGGTCACCAACCAGTGCACCGCGGGATCCCTGTCGCGGGGGTCACTTCGTCGCCAACAGCGTGTACGCGGCCGCCGCGTTGATGATGCCGCGGCCGTAGTCGCGGTCCCAGGGCTGCCCCGTGACGTTGACCGCGCCGTCGATGAGCGCCTGCCGCAGGTCGTTGGGCGACAGGTCCGGGTGGGCGCTGAGCAGCAGCGCCGCGACGCCTGCGGCGACCGGGGTGGCGGCCGACGTGCCGTTGTCGAACGGGACGCCGTCGCCACCGGGCCGGCCGGGGCCGAAGTTGCCGAAGAAGTGCGAGTACGCCGCCAGGTCCGGCTTCTGCTCGGTGAACCTCCCCGGGCCCTGGGACGAGTAGCCGATCCGCTCGTGCCTGCTGTTGACCGCCGCGATGGTGATGACCTCAGCGAGGCTGTTGGAGGCGTGGATGGAGGTGCCCGGTCCGATGCCGCTGACGTGGCAGTTGCCGCTCGGGCAGTCCTCGCCGCAGTTGCCGGCGGCGAAGAACGCCGCCGCGCCGGACGCGACGACCTCCCGGACCTTGCGGTGCAGCGGGTGGTCCGGATCGTGGACCTCGTGGTCGGGGAACTGCTGGATCGGCGGGACGCCGACGAAGCCGTAGCTGTTGTTGGTCAGGTGCGGGGTCCCGTCGACCCGACGGTGGTCGAGGACGGCCTGGAACATCGTCAACGCGCCGCCCGATGACGGGATGCCGAGGAATGGGTAGTCGTAGAGCCGCGCCCAGGGTGCGGCGACGAGCACGTCGGCCGCGCACATGGAGCCGTGGCTCGTGACCGCCGCGGTCCCCGGCGCCTGGGCGCCTGGCCGCGAGAAGCCGTCGACGACCGGGTAGACGTCGCCGTTGACCCCCTCGTCGAGGATGCCCACCGCGACGTTCTGCCCGCGGAAGCCGTCGCCCCAGACGGCGGCGACGCCGAGCAGGTCGCGGATGGTGGCGACGTCGACGCCGTCGCGGAACGGGCGGCAGTCGAGGCCGCGCCGCGAGCGCGCCAGGTCCATGTCGGAGTCGGCGCCGACGGCCGCCTGTCCGACCGCCGACGCGTCGACGGGGTGACCCAGCAGCGTCAGCTCGGAGTTCGGCCACACCCTGACGCCGGGGACGGCCTGCACCTCGTCGAGGTGGCTCCGCTCGACCTCCGCGGCGACGACGACCGTCTGGGCGGGGATGTCCGGGTTCGTGAAGCTGGTGTCGAATCCGCGGAGCTCGCCGATGTCGCGGTCCGAGATCGACGTCGAGTACATGGGGACGGGGATCGGGTCCGTGTCGGGGTCGAGATCGACCCCGAGCCCGGCGACCCGGTCCAGCAGCCCCTCCGCCTGCGCCAGGCCGTCGTCGGCGGACGCCGTCGCCGCCTCGAACGATTCGAACGAGTCGCCGCGGGCGTCCGCGATCTCGATGAGCACCTTCGTGCGAGCCATGACCGTCCCTTCCTCATCGGGCGACCCCGCCGCCCCTGAGGCCTATGAGGATGCCGCGCCGGCGCTGATACCGACAGATCCGGATCGACGACCGGATCGCCTCGAGCCCTGGCTTCGACTCAGTGGTCGTCGGTGGTGGTGGCGTCGCGGAGCCGGACGGCGAGCGTGCGCAGGAGCTCGTGCGGCAGCCCGGGAACCTGGTCGAGCACGGTGTCGAATGCGCGCTTGCGGATGGTGAGCAGTGTGGTCGGCTCCCGCGTGGTGACCGTTGCGGTCCGCGGTCCGCCGTCGAGCAGCCCGATCTCGCCGAGCACGGCGCCCGGTCCGACGTCGCGCAGGTGGCGGCCGTGCCTGGTGACCTCCGCAGTGCCGTCGATGATGATCAGCAGCTCCTGGGAGAACCCGTCCTCCTCGATCAGCACCTGGCCGGCTCCGGCCTCGACCTCGTCGACGAAGGGTGCGATGTGCTCGAGCTGCCTGGTGGACAGGTCGGCGAACAACGGCACCCGCCGCAGCCAGGCGACCGTCTCCTCGCGTCGCTTCGATCGCACGGCACGTCCTCTCGGAGTCGTCGGTCGTACGGCGGGACCGCCGCCGTCCGGCCATCGAGGCGGCGTCACGAGGACCACAGCGGGCACCCGGTCCACCGGCGGGCTGAGCCTACCGCAGGACCAGCCCCGTCCGGGAACGGATCGGCCGCCCTCCGCCGCCGCAGCCGTGGTCCGATCCGTGCCTGCCTGCGGCGCCAGGTCACCCGGTAGGCTCTCGAGATCCACCGCAGGTGGTCCCGTCAGGGCACGGTCGCCGGGTCGGAAGGTGATGCGCACGCGAGACGCCGACGTGGTGACCCTGCTGTCCGCAGCGAGCGGCGGCATCGTCGTCGGTGCGTCCGGCGTCCTGATGGCGATCTCGTTCGCGGCGCTCGTGTTCTCCGGACCGCTCGAGGCGTTCATGGGGCCGGGCGTCGGTGCGTTCCTGTTCGGCACGGTCGTCACCGGCCTGGTCATCGCCCTGCGCAGCGCCTTCCCCCACGCCGTCGCCGCGGCCCAGGACGTGACGGCGGCGATCATGGGCGTGGCGGCGGCGGCCGTCGCCGCCGCGCTGCCCCCGCGCAGCGCCGCCGTGCTGCCGACGGTCGCGTCCGCGCTGGCGGTGACCACGGTGGCCACCGCGGCGGTGTTCGTGCTCCTCGGTGCCTTCCGCATGGCCAACCTGGTGCGCTACGTGCCGTACCCGGTGGTCGGGGGGTTCCTCGCCGGCACCGGTTGGCTCCTGGTCGATGGCGCGATGGGCGTGGTGGCGGGTCGGGGGATCAGCGTCGGCGCGCTGCCGGTGCTGCTGGGCACGGACGTCCTCGCGCGGTGGCTCCCGGCGCTCGGCCTGGGGCTGCTGGTGCTGGTCGTGCTGCGGCTCGGCACCCGCCCCCTCGCCCTTCCGGCCCTGCTGTTCGGGGCGGCGGCGCTGTTCCACCTGGCGCTGCGGGTCGGCGGGACCAGCGTCACCGCGGCGCGCGCCGGCGGGTGGCTGCTCGGACCGTTCCCCGAGGGCGCCCTGTGGCGACCGGTGACCGGCACCGTGCTGCAGGAGGCACGCTGGGACATCATCGCCGGGCAGGGCGGGACGCTGGCCACCGTGGTGGTGATCGGGGTGCTGGCGTTCCTGCTCAACGCCACGGGCCTGGAGCTGGCTGCGGGCCGTGACGTCGACCTGAACCGCGAGCTGACCGTCGTCGGGGCCGCCAACGCGGTCAGCGGCCTGGGCGGTGGTCCGGTCGGGTTCCACGCGTTGAGCCTGTCGGCGTTGTCCCGGCGGGCATCGCCGGCCGGTCGCGTGACCGGGCTGGTGGTCGTCGCGGTGTACGGCGTCGCCCTGCTCGGGGGAACCACGGTACTGGCACTGCTGCCGACGTTCCTGCCGGGCGCGGTGCTGTTCTTCCTGGGCCTGGACTTCCTGGTGACGTGGCTCTGGGACGTCCGGACCCGCCTGTCGCGCAGTGAGCATGCGATCGTCGCGGTGATCGCGGTCGCCATGGCGGGCGTCGGGGTGCTCGAGGGGGTGGCGCTCGGGATCCTCCTGGCGATGCTGCTGTTCGTCCTGGAGTACGGCCGCGGCGACCCCGTCCGGCGGACGCTGTCGGGACGCACGCACCGCAGCAACGTCGACCGTCCCCCGGCCGAACGGCGGGTGCTGCACGAGCACGGGGATCAGCTGCGCGTCCTCGAGCTGCAGCGCTTCATCTTCTTCGGCACTGCCAACCGCCTGCTGGAGGCGGTGCGCCGGCACGTGGTCGACGACGGCCAGCCACCCAGGTTCGTCCTCCTCGACTTCCGGAGCGTCACCGGCATCGACGCATCGGCCGGCGCGAGCTTCGCCAAGATCGGACAGCTGGCGGAGCGGCACGGGTTCGACCTCGTCCTGACCGGGTTGTCGCCCGGCATGCGCCGGCACCTGGGAGCGGCAGGGTTCTCCGAGGCCGGCGGGCCGAGCTGGCGGATCCTGCCCGATCTGGACCACGGAACGGAGTGGTGCGAGGCGCAGATCCTGCGCGATGCGCTGCCGGCCGACGCCGCCGATGACGGGGATGTCACGGCGGCCGCCCTCGCGCCGCTGCTCGCTCACATCGAGGTACGTGCGCTCGCGGCGGGCACCAGGCTCATCGAGGCGGGGCAGCCGCCGACCGGGCTGTACTACCTGCGGGCGGGCCAGCTGACCGCCCAGCTCGATCGTCCCGACGGTCGCGTCGTCCGCCTGCGCAGGATGCGCCCGGGGGTGTTCGTCGGCGAGCTGAGCCTGTACGCCGGGGCGCGGGCCTCGGCGTCGGTGGTCGCCGATGAGCCCAGCGAGGTGCTGCACCTGTCGACCGAGGCGCTGGCGCGCCTCGAACGCGAGGACCCCGCGGCCGCAGCGGCCTTCCACCGCCACATCGCCGGGCTCGCCAGCCAGCGCCTGCTGGAGGCGACCGCCACGATGTCGGCACTGCTGTGACGGTGACGCCGGCGCCGCGGTGGCGCGCGGCGCTCACCGCTCGCCGACCACCCCCGCCGCGCGGGGGTCGAGGCCGCCCAGCGGATCCCGGTCCGCGCGCAGCCGCCGTCGGATCCGGTCGGCACGGCGCACGCCCGCGAGGTTGCCCTTGGCCACGTAGCGTCGCCTCGCCTCCGCGGCCGCGGCGACCGCGGACCGCCGTTCACCCGCCAGGTGCAGCGTCTCGGCCAGGTCGAGCCAGGCGTCCCCCTGCCCGGACGGGTCGTCGGTGGCCTCGATCAGCCGGACCGCCTCGCGCAGCAGCGCCACGCCCGTGGCGACGTCACCCGCCCTCGCGGTGAGCTTGCCGTGCACGCAGCCCGCGACGATCTGGACGGCCAGGTCGTCGGGCGCGGCGAGGTCGCGGCTGAACCGGACCAACTCCTGGGCCTCGGCGAACCGCCGCTGGCGGTAGACCGCCTCGGCCAGCAGCGCCGCGGTCAACGCGATGAAGTTGCGCTCGCCCATCTGCTGCAGCGCCTCGTAGTCGGCCCGCAGCTCGGCCTCGGCACGGACCGGGTCGTCCGCCAGCAGCTCGACCGGTCCGGCGCTCAGCGAGACCAGCGCCGCCTGGGTGTCCGCGCCCAGCTCGCCCAGCGCGTGGCGGGCGTCGGCGCACCACCGGCGCGCCGTGTCGAAGTCCAGCGCCATCGCGGTCAGCAGCGCCAGGTCGACCCGCGTCACGGCGGCGCTGCGACGATCGGTGGCCACCTGCTCGAGGATGTCGTGGCACACCGCGGTCGCCTCGGCGACCGGCATCGGGCCCTTCTGCGCCAGGAACGCCAGCAACCGCATCGTGCGCAGCGCCAGGACGGAGTTGCCCGCCCCGCGTGCGTAGGCGATCACCTGGTCAGCGGCGTCCTGGGCCGCCGACCACCGGCAGCCCGCGATGTCGACGTCGAGCCGCAGCTGCCACGCGCGGCTCAACGCATCCGGGTCCGCGAGCGCCGTGAGGCGGTCGAGGGTCTCGTCGACGCGGGTGCCGACCTGGTCGGCGTCGGCCGCGCGGCCGGTCAGGTACTCGAGCCGCGCCCTGGCGATCACCGCAGCCTCGACGGCGGCGTCGGCACCGGCGGCCCGTGCGGCCGCCGCCGATCCCTCGAACGCGTCGATGGCCCGGTCGAACCAGCCTGCCTCGTCGAGCGCGCCGCCCGCCAGCAACAGCAGCCGGGCCCTGGACGTGTCCCCATCGGGCACGAGGTCCGAGGCGCGCAGCAGCAGGGAGGCGGCCGCCGGCATGTCCCCACGGGCCAGCGCACGCTCGCCGGCGGCCCCCAGGCGGCGCGCCGCGTCGAGCCCGACGTCGACGGCCCGCTGGTCCAGTGGACCGAGGTCGCGCCAGTACCGGAAGGCCTGCTCCAGGTGGTAGCCCTGGATCTCCTGGAGCTCGGTGGCCCGCTCCCGGACCGCGTCCCTCGTGTCGAGCCACTGCACGAACCGTTGGTGCAGGATGGCGCGCGACGCCTTGAGCAGGCCGTGGTACGTCGCGTCCCGGATCAGCTCGTGCTGGAAGCGGTACGTCAGGTCCTCCTCGTCGGCCATCTCGACGAGCTCCCGCTCGGCCAGCTGCGCCAGCCCGCGCGCCACGCGGGGTCGCAGGTCACGCTCGACGAGTGCGGTGACGGCGTCCTGAGGGAACTCGAGCCCGATGACGGCCGACGGCCCACTGATCCGCCGCTCGTCGTCTGGCAGCCGGTCGAGCCGGTCGGCCAGCAGCGCCTCGATGGTGGCGGGGACCTCGAACGTCGTCAGGTCGCCGGCGGCGCGCCATCGGCCGTCGATGTGGCGCAGCCGACCATCGTCGATCAGCGTCAGCAGGAACTGCTCGAGGAACAGCGGGTTGCCGCCCGCGGCCCCGGCGATCCGCTGGGCGACGTCGTCGTCGACCGCGACATCCCCGAGGACCAGGAGCAGGAAGCGTTCGCACTGGGCGTCGGTCAGCGGGGCGAGCACGACCGATGGCGCGTCGCCCACGAACGCGCGGTGCTGCTGGAGGACCTGGGGCCGCGCGCCGCCCACCAGCAGGACGGGGCCGCGCACGGTCGTCGCCAGCCGCTCGATGACCTCGATGAAGGTCGGTTCGGCCCAGTGCAGGTCGTCGAGCACCAGGACGACCGGGCCCGCCTCGGCGAGCCGCTCGACCAGGCGGCGCATCGCCCAGCCGAGCTCGGCGACCGCGAACACCGTGTCGACGAGCCCGGCGATGGACTCGAGGCGGGTGAGGACCTCGGGTTCGTCGCCGACGAGCTCGGCCAGGCGGCCACGGGCGGTGTGGGCGTCGTCGTCCTCGGTGATGCCGGCGGCGTGCTGGATCACCTCGAGCAGTGCCCAGAAGGTGATGCCCTCGCCGTACGCCAGGCACCTGCCCTGCAGGACCTCGGCGGTCCGGCCCGCCTCGGTGAGGAACTCGTGCATCAGGCGGCTCTTGCCGACCCCCGCGTCACCGATGACGGTGATCCGGTGTGCCCGCTGGTCGCGGACCGTCGTGCGCAGGGCGGCCCGCAGCGCGGCGAGCTCCTCGTCCCGACCGACCAGCGGCAGGTCGTGCCGTCGCCCGCCCGCGCCCGCCGCGACGACGTCGGTCACGCGGTACGCCGGCACCGGTTGGGCCTTGCCCTTCAGTGCCAGCGGCTCGAGCCGGTCCGCCTCGACGAGGGTGCCGACCAACCGGCGGGTCAGCTCGCCGATGACGATGTCGTGCGGTCCGGCGGTCTGCTCGAGGCGCGCCGCGACGTTCACCGCGTCGCCGGTGACCAGGCGCTGGCCCTCGATCGCGTCGCCGGCGACGACGGTGCCGGTGTTGACGCCGATCGGCTGCGCGAGCGTGAGCCCGAAGCGGTCGACGAGCTCGGTGTTCAGCTCGCGTAGCGCCGCCTGCATGTCGTGGGCGGCGCGCACCGCTCGCAGCGCGTCGTCCTCGTGGCGGACGGGGAGCCCGAAGACCGCCATCGTGGCGTCGCCGATGAACTTCTCCACCGTCGCCCCGTGGCGCTCGAGGATCGGCCGCACCACCGTGAACCAGCGCGCCATGGCGGCGCGGACCGCGTCGACCGACGGCCCGTCCGCTCCGCCGGCCGTGGGCTGCGCCGCGGCGAACAGGATGGTGACCATCCGACGCGACTCCCGTGCGGTGTCACCGGCGGGCAGCGCGCTGCCACACCCGTCACACCACCGGACGTCGTGGTCGTGCACCGCACCGCAGTCGCCGCAGATCCGCGCCGCACCGGCGGGCCGCTCGGGACCGGCGTCATCGCGCGGTCCGCGCACGCTGGCGACCCGCCAGGCATCGACGGGCGCACCGCCGTCCGCGCGCCGCACCTGCCCGAACGGCACCGTCTCGGCCGCGTCGCCGACGAACGCCCGCGTCCGACCGTCGATCAGCACCTCCATGGCGGGTGCGCCCGCCTCGAGCGCCTCGGCAGTGCTCAGCACGTCGCCGGTGAGCACGTCGCCGTCCGCCCGCCGGTCCTGCGGCGTCACGCCCGGCAGGACCCCAGAGGCCACGCCGGTGCGGTGCCGCAGCCGCACCCCCCACACGACGTCGAACCGGTCGTTCAGCCACGCGAGCGCCGCCTGCGTGCCGGTCGCCGCCCGTGTCGCCCGTCGCGCGGCGCGCGCGGGGTCGTCGTCACCGTCGAAGACCGCGACGATCGCGTCGCCGATGATCTTGGCAACCACGCCGTCGTGCGACTCCAGGACGATGGTCATCTCGTCGAAGTAGCGGCGCAGGACCGCCCGCAGCGTCTCGGAGTCGAAGCGCTCGGCCAGCGCGGTCGAGCCCTGCAGGTCACTGACGACGATCGTGACCGGGCGCCCGGGTGCCACCGGTCGGTCCCGCAGACCTACGACCTCGCCCAGGGATCCCGGCCGTCCGCCTCGATGACGATCGTCGCCGTCGCGGTGCGCCTGTCCAGGCTGCGCTCGCCCACGCAGGGACGCGCCGGTGCCTGGTGCCTGGCGCAGTCGGGCAGGGTGCCGACGTGCAGCGCCGCGTCCCCGCCGGGCTTGATGCCCTGCGCGGACGACTGCCCACCGCCGTCGGTGGTGAACGGGTACGGCGCTGCCCAGCACACCTCGTAGGTCTTGAGGGGCTGGGAGGCGTCGGGGATCGTGAGCGTCAGCGTGCCGGTCCGGTCGCCGGCGTCACCGCCGACGAAGAGGTACTGCGCGGTCGCCCGGTCGCCGGGCACGTCGGAGCAGGTGAACGCCGGCACGTCCGCGGCACCGAGCGAGACGACCAGCGACGCCGGCTCGGCGCCCGCACCGAACGACGCGGTGACGCGCTGACCGTCGCGTGTGGCGCTCGCCGGTGCGGCACAGGGCTCGCCGGGCGGGCAGGCGACCTGATCGTCGACGATGTCGAAGGGCGCGCCGGTCGTGGTGGCATCGGATGGGCCGTCGCCATCGAGGTCCGCCGCAGCCGTCAGCGTGTAGTCGAAGGCGCTGGGCGACAAGGTCGGGCCGGGGGCGAAGGTGGCGAGCCCGTCGACCGCGGTCGACGAGGTCGTGCCGCCGAGCACGATGGGGCCGTCCTGGCCCGGGTCGACGCCCGGGTTCGCCGCCGACAGCTCCACCGCCGGCGTCGCGTGCGTGGCGCGACCGGTGTCGGCCGCGTCGCGCACCTCGACGCTGATCGGATCGCCGGCGGGATCGAAGTCCACACGCGTGATGGTGGTCGGCGCGACCTCGGCGTCGCCGGCCTGTGCGACGAACGCCAGGCCGCACGTGCCGGTGACCTGGACGGTCAGGTGCGAGGCGTCGGCGTCCAGGAAGAAGTCGTTGCCGCTGCCGTTGAACGTGTTGCTCTGCTTCGCCACGGCGTCGAAGGCAGCGGACGTGCCGGGGGTGCACCGCTGGACGTCGACGGTCACCGCGACGTCGGTGGCGTCGCCCGGTGCGAGCCCGAGCTCGCGCAGCTCGAGGACCGACGTCGTCGACGGGTCGGTGTCCCGCGGCGCCGCGACGACCGCGAAGGGCGCGGGGACCTCCACATTGGCCGAGCCGAGGCTCTGGTTCGACGACGTGTTCTGCAGCGTGACGGTCAGCACCGCATCCGCGTCACCGGCCGGGACGGCATGGGTCACGTCGACGGTGAACGTCTTGTGCTCCGCCACCTGCCCGCTGACGGGCGTGGCCGGCCACGCCAGCACGACGAGGACCGCGGTCACGATCAGGACCAGGTGTCCGCCATGGCGGATCGTGCTGCTCATGTTCCCTCGCGTTCTCCACCGCTGCTCCGACGATGCAGCAGGCCGCACTGGAGGCTAGAGCGCCGCCACCCGGCTGCATAGCCCCGCTTCCCGGGAGGTCCGGCGGACCGGTCGCACATCGAGCCCGGCGGCCGTGACGTGGCGGGCGGTGGCGCCGGTCGCGCCGGTCGCGCCGGTCGCGCCGCTGGCGGTTGCTACCATCTGCGGCACCACGCCCGGGTCCGCCCCCCGCAGCCGTACCAGCCTCCGAGGAGTTGAGCGCCGTGGCCGACATCCTGGTGGCGATCCTGGCGATCGTGATCGGCGCCGCGTTCTGCTTCCGTGGCTACCTGGCGATGCGCATCATCATCCCGATCTGGGGGGCCTTCACGGGCCTGGTGTTCGGTGCCGGCCTCGTGGCGTCGCTGGCGGACGAGGGCTTCCTCGCCTCCGCGCTCGGTTGGCTCGTCGGCGTGCTGGTCGCGGCGCTGTTCGGGGCGCTGGCGTACCTGTACTACGAGGTGTCGGTGGTCATCGCGATGGCGGCGATCGGCTTCTCGCTCGGCACCGCCGCGATGGTGGCGATCGGCACCGACTGGTCGTGGCTGATCATCCTCGCCGGTGTGCTCGTCGGCGCGCTGCTGGCCGTGGCGGCCATCGTCGTCGACCTGCCCATGGCACTGTTGGCCGTCCTGACCGCGATGGCCGGGGCGACGGCGACCGTGCTGGGCATCATGTTGCTGGTCAACGTCGTGTCGCTCAGCGACTTCACGTCGGCGACGACGACCGCGGTGGTCGGCGACAACTGGTGGTGGACGGCGCTGTACGTCGTGCTGGTGGTCGCCGGCATCGCGGCGCAGTACCGGGCGACCGAGCGGATGCGTCGCTCGCTGCGCGACTCGTGGACCGAGTCAGGCGGCCGCCACCTGCGCCGCGCCTGACCGCCGCGCCCGCGTCAGCGCCCGCTGGGGTCTGCCGCGCCGTCCCCCTGGGCTCCATCCGGGCGGTTCGGGCGGGCGGCGATGTCCTGCAGCACCCGGGCGCGGTCGGACGCCGGGAGCTCGGTGCCCTCGATCCGGTCGTGGATCAGGTCGATGTGGCGTTGCAGCGGTGGCACACGCTCGGGCAGCCCGGCCTGCAGCACGGCGTCGATGAGCATGTGCAGGGTCGTCAGGAGGACCGACGCGATGGCCGGGTACATCGCACCTGACTGCCGGATCTGGTCGAAGGCGGTGTCGACGTAGTCGGCGTAGGACAGCTCAGCCATGCGCACGACGCGCTGCCCGTCGGAGCCGTCGTGGACATCGGGGGGCAGGTCCCGCACCAGCACCTCGTGCACGACCGAGGCCAGGTGGTTGATGGTCTCGTAGGCGCTGGTGGCGTCGCGCGCGCCCGACACGAGCCCGTGCAGCGCGATGTCGACCAGGTTGCGCAGCCCCAGCTCGACGTCGTTGGCGACCTGCCGGGTGCGCGCGACGTGGATCGCCCGGGTCAGCGACACGGGGTCGTAGTCGTCGCCCCCGCCGAGGACGTCGCCGACGACGGCGTCGCGCAGCACGAACGTGCCCGCCCGGGTCCACAGCCGCAGCGTCGTGTCGGGGGGCAGCTCCGCCGCGAGGCGGTCGCCGTGGATGTGCCCGACCCAGCCCGCCGCCGGGGCGTGCACGAGCCGGCGGCTCGACCGGCCGACGTTGGTCTCGACGTCGGCCTCGCCGCCGGTGCGCTGCGTCACGCCGTGCCCCCGCTCGGGGTGGGTCTCGCGGACGGCGCGGATGGTCTCGGCGGCCAGCTCCGCCATCACCTCGGTCAGCTGGGTGTCCCGGGCGCTGTCGGTGATGGTTACGATCACCAGGACCAGCGCGGCCAGCGACAGCGCGACCGACACGAGCGTGCTCAGTGCCGGCGCGACCGGGTCGCTTCCGAGCGACACCGTGACCACCGCGACGTAGCCGAAGACCCCGACGAGGAAGTCGAGCACCCGCTGCTGGTAGTGGTCGGCGAGGTACCAGTGCAGCACCCGCGACGAGAACTGGCCCGCCGACAGCTGCACGAACATCCCACGGACCCAGAAGACCAGTGCGCTGACCGTGATGATCGATCCGACGACCGATCCGAGGAGCACCCGCGTGCCGGCCGCCGGCGGCGACCAGCCCAGCCAGCCGACGGGCATCGCCGCGTCGAGGCGCAGCGTGAGCACGGCCGCAGCCATGCCGAGCACCCCGCTGACCGCGGGTCTGCGCCGCGAGGAATTCCGCCAGAACTTCATGGCCGTTCCATGCCCGGCCGGTCCGGGATCATGCGCCCGGCCTCCCGACGACGCGCTGGCCCGAGATCGACCGGACGGCGACTGAGGCGGGCATCGCAGCCTGTGCCCGCTGGCGTCGGACGGGGTGCCCGCGCCGGCATCCCGCTGCGCCCCGCGCACGAGCGGCTTGACATGGCGCGCGTCGTCTGCCACTTTTGTCGGGAGCCGACATAAGGGTGCACGCCGCGACGCAAAAGCGTCGGCAACCGGCGACGCGCTCGGCCCGATCCGCCGTCCGCGCTGCGCGGGCGGCCGACCGACGTGTCCCCCCAGGTGCGGCGCCCACACCGAACGACAGGAGCCCGACGTGACACTCCGACGACAGGGACGCGGGAGCAGGTGGATCTGGGCGCTGGTCGCCGCCCTGGCCCTCCTGGTGACGGCATGTGGAGGCGGCGCGGAGTCGACCGACAGTGCGTCCGCCGGGGCCAGCGGGAGCGCCGAGGGCGGCGGCGAGGCGGCGGAGGGCCCGTTCACCATCGGCTTGTCCAACGGCTTCGTGGGCAGCGAGTGGCGCACCCAGATGGTCGACGACGTCGAAGAGGTCTTCGCCGAGTACCAGGAGCAGGGCGTCGTCGACGAGCTGATCGTCGAGTCGGCCGACGTCGACGTGAACGGCCAGATCCAGCAGATCCGCAACCTGATCAGCGCCGGCGTCGACGCGATCATCGTCAACCCCAACTCGGCGACCGCCCTCAACGCCGTGTTCCAGGAGGCGGAGGACCAGGGCATCCAGGTCTACGCCACCGACCAGGCCGTCGAGGCCGAGGTGGTGACCAACGTCGTGATCGACCAGACCGAGTGGGGCGCGGCCAACGCGGAGTGGCTCGCTGAGGAGGTCGGCGACGGCGGCCGCATCGTCGCGGTCAACGGGATCGCCGGGCACCCGGCGAACGAGGCCCGCTGGAGCGGCGCGCAGCAGGTCTTCGAGGACGCCGGCGTCGAGGTGCTGACCAACGCCAACGCCGACTGGGACCAGGCGACCGCGCAGCAGACCATGTCGGACCTGCTCGCCACCTACCAGGACCTCGACGGCGTGTTCACCCAGGACGGCATGGCGCTCGGCGTGTACCGCGCGCTGGAGGCCAACGACGAGCTGGACGACGTCGTCCAGACCGGCGAGGCCCGCGCCGGGTTCATGCAGAACTGGAACGAGCAGCTCGAGAGCGGTGACGACTACGGCAGCATCGGCGTCATCAACCCGCCGGGCATCGCCGCGACGGCGCTGCGCGTCGCCGTCAACGAGCTGCAGGGCGGGCAGATCGCCGAGGACCAGCTGACCGACGGCCACACGCTGTTCGTGCCGATCCCCGGTGAGGTCACCAACGACAACTTCGACGAGTACTGGCCCGAGGTCGAAGACCAGCCGGAGGCCTACGTCGTCGACTCGATCATGTCCGAGGACGAGGTCCAGCAGTTCTTCGAGTGACCGGCGTCCGCGCCCCACGGGTGGCGCCGGGAGGCGGGCCGCGACGGTCCGCCTCCCACCCCGCGCCGATCGGGAGGCCATGCCCTACCTCGAGATGACCGCGGTCCACAAGCGCTACGGCGGCGTCGTCGCGCTCGCCGGTGCCGCGCTGCGCGCCGAGCGCGGTGAGGTGCACGCGCTGGTGGGGCCCAACGGTTCCGGCAAGTCGACGTTGAACAAGACCCTGACCGGCGTCGTCGAGCCCGACCGCGCCGACGTCCGGATCGACGGCGAGGCGGTCGCCTTCGCCAGCCCCCGGGACGCCCAGGGCGCGGGGATCGCGGCCGTCTACCAGGACCTGTCGCTCGTGCCGCAGCTCAGCGTGATCGAGAACATCATGCTGGGCATCGAGCCGCATGCCGCCCTGGGCTACGTCGACCGGGACGGGCAGGCCGCGCGGGCCCGGGCCGTCGTCGACCGGTTCTCGGAGGCCTTCGAGGGCGCCCTCTGGCTGGAGGGACCCGTGCGGCGGTTGTCGCCGGGCGAGCAGCAGATCGTCGAGGTCTGCAAGGCCGTCGCCCGTGAGCCGCGCATCCTGATCCTCGACGAGGCCAGCGCGGCGCTGCACGCGGCGCAGGTGCAGGTGCTGTTCGACGTGGTCCGCGACCTGGCCGCCGAGGGCGTCCTGGTGGTGTTCACCTCCCACCGCATGGACGAGGTGTACGACCTCTGCAGCCGCGCGACGGTGCTGCGTGGCGGCGAGACCATCGGCGAGGTGGACCTCGCCGAGACCGGCCGGGGGGAGCTGGTCGAGATGATGGTCGGGCGCCGGACCGCCGATGCCGACACTGCCGACGCGCCCCCGGACCGTCGGCGGGCGGCAGGCGACGACCAGCCGGCCGCGCTGGAGGCCCGCGACCTGCGCTCGGGCGCGCTGCGCGGGATGTCGTTCGCCGTCCGGACCGGCGAGATCGTCGGGCTCGGCGGCCTGCAGGGCCAGGGTCAGTCCGAGCTGCTGTCGGCGCTGTACGGCGCGCAGCGCATCCGCGGGGGCGAGGTCGTGGTCGGCGGCGCCCCGCGGCGCCTGCGCAGCCCGCGCCACGCGATCGCCGCCGGCATCGCGTTGATCCCCGGTGACCGCATGCGGGACGGGCTGTTCCCGGTCCGTCCGATCCTCGAGAACCTGACGCTGCCGTCGATGCAGCGCCGCGCGACCGCCGGGGTGCTGTCGGGGGGACGCGAGCGGGGCGCGGCGCACCAGGCGGTGGACCGCCTGTCGATCAAGCTCGGCGGCCTGGACGACCCGGTCGCCACGCTCAGCGGTGGCAACCAGCAGAAGGTCGTGGTGGGTCGCTGGCTGCTGACCGAACCGCGGATCGTGCTCATGGACGACCCGACGAAGGGCATCGACGTCGGTGCCAAGGACGAGCTGTACGCCGTGGTGCGCGCGCTCGCCACCGACGGCGTGTCGGTCCTGTTCAACTCGAGCGACAACCTTGAGCTGCTGGAGCTGTCCGATCGGATCCTCGTGCTGTACGAGGGCCGGATCGTCGACGAGCTCCGCGGTGACCGCCTGACCGAGGACCAGCTGCTGACCGCCTCGATGCGCGTCGGCGGGGCGGGGGAGCGGCGGTGAGCACCGTCACCACCGCCGTGCGCACGTTCGTCCGTCAGGGGCGCGCGCCCGCGCTCACGGTGTGGGTCCTGCTCGTCGTCGCGGTGGCGGTCAACGCCTGGCTCGCACCCACCTTCTTCTCGAGCTACTCCATCAGGTCGAACTTCGCCACCTTCGTGCCGCTGGTCGCCGCCGCGATCGGCCAGACGATCATCGTGCTCGGTGGCGGCATCGACCTGTCGCTGGGCGCGCTGATCACCCTGTCGTCGGCGGTGTCGGTCGTGCTGATGGACGGCGACCCGGCGAACCTGCCCGTGGCCGTCGTGGCGGCCCTGGCGGTCGGCGCGGTCGGCGGACTGGTCAACGGCGGGCTGGCCGCCTACCTGCGGCTGCAGCCGATCGTCGCGACCTTCGCCACGAGCTTCGTGTGGGCGGGGCTCACCCTCCAGGTGCTACCGCAGCCGGGCGGCACCGTGCCACCGGCGATGACGGCGCTGTACCGCGACGCGATCCTCGGGATCCCGGTCGCGGCGCTGGCCATCGTCGTGCTGGCGCTGCTGTGGCTGGCGGTCCGGCGGCACCGGCTCGGCCTGCACATCTACGCGATCGGCGGCGACGAGCGCGCCGCCTTCGCGAGCGGCGTCGCGGTCAACCGCGTGAAGCTGTCCAGCTACGTGCTCGGCGGGATCTTCGGCGGCCTCTCGGCGCTCGCGATCCTGGCGAACACCGGCTCGGGCGATCCCTACGTGGGGGCGTCGGCCGGGGCGGTGTTCATCGGCGGCGAGCTCACGCTGAGCTCGATCGCCGCCCTGGTGATCGGGGGGACCGCGCTGTCCGGCGGCGTCGGCGGGGCGGGTGGGGCGATCGCCGGCGCAATCGTGCTCGGGCTGGTCTCGAACATCGTGTTCTTCGCCGGCCTGTCGGGTGGCATCCGGGAGCTGATCGACGGCACGATCGTCATCGCCGCGCTGGCGCTGGCCGGGATCCCGGCGTTGCGGAGGGACCGGTCATGACCGCAGGGAGCGCAGCGACAGGGCACGTGCGGTGAGCGCCTCGGAGGCCACCACGATGCCGGCGCCGCTGCACCGCGTGACCCGCTGGTTCGCCGACAACCCGGTCGCGATCGCGCTGCTGATCGCGGTCGCGCTGTTCGTCATCGGCGAGGTGATCTCACCGGGCTTCGCCTCGTACGGGCAGGTCATCAGCGTCCTGCGGGTGTCGGCGTTCCTCGGGATCATCGCGATGGGCCAGACCGTCGTGATCCTGTCCGGCGGCGAGGGCATCGACCTCTCGGTCGGCAAGGTCGCGACGTTCGCGGCCATCATCGCCGCGCGCACGATCGAGGGCGACGACGCGCAGGTGCTCTCCGGACTCGCGCTCGCGCTCGGCGCATGCGCCCTCATCGGGCTCGTCAACGGCATCGGCATCGCCTACGCGCGGATCCCCCCGCTGGTCATGACGCTCGGCATGATCGGCGTCGTCCAGGGCCTGGTGCTGCTGTACACCGGCGGCACGGCGGCCGGACGCGCAGCCCCGGTCATGGTGCGGCTGGTCAAGGGCGACACCGTCTTCTCGATCCCCGGCCTGCTGTGGATCTGGCTGCTGCTCGGTGCGCTGCTCATCGCCGTGCTCCGGCGCACGACGTTCGGCTGGCGCGTGTACGGCCTGGGAGCCAACCGTCGCGCCGCCGAGCTCAGCGGCGTCACGGTCCGGTGGAACGTGATCGCGGTCTACGTGTGCTCGAGCCTGCTCGCCGGCCTCGGCGGGTTCTTCCTGCTGGGCTTCACCGAGACCGTCTTCCTCAACCTCGCCGACCAGTACATGCTGCCGTCGATCGCTGCGGTGGTGATCGGCGGCACGACGCTGGCCGGCGGTGTCGGGGGCTACGCGGGGACGGCGGTCGGCGCCGTCGTGCTGACCGTCCTCGAGTCCCTGCTGACCACGATCCGCATGGACGCCTCCCAGCGGCAGATCGTGCTGGGCGTCGTGCTCATCGTGCTGCTCTCCGCGTACGGCCGCCAGCGACGGCTGCGACAGTGACGTTGCCCAACGACAGCAAGGAGCGATCGTGACCGACCGCCTCGGCATCGGCTTCATCGGTGCGGGATTCATCGTCGACACCTTCCACGTCGGGGTCTGGGAGGGGGTGCGCGACGCCGACATCACCGGCGTGACCAGCCGCACCCGCGACAGCGCCCAGCGGGTCGCCGACCACTGCCGTGCGCGCGACGTGGGCGACCCGACGGTGCACGACGACGTGGCGTCGCTCGTCCGCGACGAGCGGGTCGACGCGATCTGGATCGCGGTGCCCAACGACCTGCGCGTGCAGGTGGTCGAGCAGATCTGCGAGGAGGTGACGTCGGGGCGCGCCGAGCTGGTTGGGATCGCGATCGAGAAGCCGCTCGCCCGCACGGTCGCCGAGGCACGGCGGGTGCTGACCACGATCGAGGAGGCCGGGCTGCTGCACGGCTACCTCGAGAACCAGGTGTTCGCCCCGGCCGTGACCCGCGCGAAGGAGCTGGTGTGGAAGCGCGGGGCGGCGCTGTCGGGCAACCCCTACCTCGCCCGCGCCGCCGAGGAGCACTCCGGGCCGCACGCCAGCTGGTTCTGGGACGGCACCCGCCAGGGCGGGGGCGTGCTCAACGACATGCTGTGCCACTCGATCGAGGCGGGCCGCCACCTGCTGACCCCGCTCGACGTCCGCAAGCGCGACTTCCTCACCCCGCTGTCGATCAGCGCGACGATCGCGTCGCTCAAGTGGAGCCGTGACCGCTACGCCGACGAGCTCGCCGCGGCCTACCCCGGCATCGACTACCGCCGGCAGCCCGCCGAGGACTTCGCGCGGGCCACCGTGCTGTTCGCCAACGCCGACGGCGAGCAGGTCGTGGTCGAGGCGACCACGTCGTGGGGCTTCGTCGGCGCCGGCCTCCGGCTGTCGTTCGAGCTGCTGGGGCCCGAGTACTCGCTTGGCGTGAACACGCTCAACACGCCGGCCGAGATCTACCTGAGCCGCAACATCTCGGGCGAGGCGGGGGAGGACCTGGTCGAGAAGCAGAACGCGGAGCAGGGCCTGCTGCCCGTGCTGGCCGACGAGGGCTACAGCTACGGCTACCTCCACGAGAACCGGCACATGGTGCGGGCGTTCTCGTCCGGCGAGCAGCCCGACGAGGACCTGCACGACGGCCTGCTGATCACCGAGCTGCTGATGGCGGCGTACCTGTCGGCCGAGCTGGGCGAGACGCTCCGGTGGCCCGTCACCGGCCTCGAGGACTACGTGCCGGAGGTCGCGCAGGGCACCTGGGACCCCAGCGACGTGCGCGCCCGCGACCACCGGCCGACGGGCTGAATCGGGCCGAACGGTAGGATGCGGTGGTGACCAACGCGCTCCGGCACGGCCTCGATCCGTCGATCCCCGGAGCGCTCCTCCACCTCGTCCGCACGGGCCGGGCGACCACCCGAGCCGAGCTGGCCGCGCTCACCGGGCTCGCCCGCTCGACGATCGCCCAGCGCGTCGACCTGCTGATCGACGCCGGGCTGCTGCACCAGGCCGGGGAGGCGCCGTCGACCGGCGGCCGGCCGCCGATGCGCCTGGCCTTCAACGCGCGCGCGGGCGTCGTGCTGGCCGCCGACCTCGGAGCGACGCACGCTCGGCTGGCCGTCACCGACCTCACGGCGGTGCCGCTGGCAGAGCTGGCGGAGGACATCTCCATCGCGCGCGGACCGGAGGCGATCCTGCGCTGGGCGGTCGACGGGTTCGGTGACCTGCTGCACCGCATCGGCCGGGACCGGTCGGAGGTCTGGGGCGTCGGTGTCGGCCTGCCCGGCCCGGTGGAGTTCGCCGCCGGGCGGGCGGTCAGCCCGCCCATCATGCCGGGGTGGGACGGGTTCTCGGTGCCCGACGCTGTCGCCGGCGTCTGGCCGGTCCCGGTGCTCGTCGACAACGACGTGAACATCATGGCCCTGGGCGAGTACTCCGCGGTCTACCGCGACGACGTCAGCGACCTGCTGTTCATCAAGGTCGGCACCGGCATCGGCGCCGGCCTGATCGCGTCAAACCGGATCCAGCGCGGGGCGCAGGGGTCGGCCGGCGACATGGGGCACGTGCGCGTGCCGGGGGAGTCCGACGCCCTGTGCCGCTGCGGGAACATCGGGTGCCTCGAGGCCGTGGCGGGCGGCGCCGCCCTCGCCGGACGGTTGCGCGGGCTGGGGTACTCGACCGACACCGCGCGTGACGTGGTCGGGCTCGTGCGGTCGGGCAACGCCGACGCGGGCCGCCTGGTGCGCGAGGCGGGGCGGACGCTCGGGCACATGCTGGCGACGGCCGTGAACCTGCTGAACCCTGCGGTCATCGTGCTCGGCGGCACCGTCGCACAGGCGCACGAGCAGCTGCTGGCCGGCGTCCGCGAGATCATCTACCAGCGCTCCCTGCCGCTGGCGACGAGGCACCTGCGCATCGTCCGCTCGACGCTCGAGGACCGCGCGGGGATCACCGGAGCGGCGACGATGATGATCGACCACCTGCTCGAGCCCGCCCGGGTCGACGGGCTGATCGCGCAGCTGCGCGACCACGCGACCCGCGCACCGCGCACCGCCTGACGGGCACGCTCGGCGGCAACCTGGGGTCGGCGAGCTGAAGGCGAGCACGCCGCCGGTGCTGCCGTCCCGGCCCGGAGCCGGCGACTGAGGGGGTCGTCGTGCGATGACCGCGTGACCCGCCGAGCGGGCGCATGCCCGGCGCGGATCAGTCCCAGAGGCGGCGGGCGGCGCTGGCCAGGCCGCGGTGGGCGGCCGGCAGGTCGACGCCCAGCAGCACGCCGTCGCGCACGACGGGCTGCCCGTCGACGAACAGGTGCCGGGCGTGGCGGTCGGGGCCGAGCACCATGCCCGCCAGCGGGTCCGGCAGGTCGGCGAGGTCGTCACCGGGCCAGACCACGATGTCGGCGCGGTAGCCCGGCTCCAGCCGCCCGATGTCGTCGCGGCCGAGGCACGTCGCACCGCCCGCCGTGGCCAGGTCCCAGGCGTCAGCGGTGGAGAAGGCGGTCGCGTCACCGGCCCGCAGCCGCGCGTAGCACAACGCCTGCCGCAGCTCCGGGAACAGCCCGCCGACCTCGTTCGACGCGACGCCGTCGACGCCCAGGCCGACGGGCACCCCGGCCGCGCGCAGATCGGTCACCCGGCAGATGCCCGCGGCCAGGCGTCCGTTGCTGGACGGGCAGTGCGCGACGCCCGTGCCCGCGGCGCCGAGCCGCGCCACCTCGGCGTCGTCGAAGTGGATGCCGTGCGCCACCCAGACGTCGTCGGCGATCCAGCCGAGGTCGTCGAGCAGCTCCACGGGGCGCATGCCGAAGCGCGTCAGCGAGTCCCGCTCCTCGTCGACCGTCTCGGCCAGGTGGGTGTGCAGCCGCAGGCCCAGCGACCGTGCGAGCTCCGCCGACCGCCGCATCAGCTCGGTCGACACGGTGAACGGGCTGCACGGCGCCACCGTGACGGTGACCCGCTCGCCGTCGTGCAGCCGGTCGACCACCGCCTGGGTCGAGGCCAGGATCGCGTCGACGTCCTCGACCAGGTGGTCGGGCGGCAGGCCCCCGTCGGACTCGCCCAGGTCCATCGATCCGCGGGCCAGGTGGATGCGGATGCCGACCTGGTCGGCGGCGTCGGCCAGCGCGTCGAACACGCGGTCGTCACCGTGGGGCACGACGTAGTGGTGGTCGGCCGCCGTCGTGCACCCGGACCGCGCCAGCTCGGCGAGCCCGACCAGCGCCGCGGTGTGCACGTCGTCGACCGTCATGCGCGCCCACACGGGGTACAGCGTGGTCAGCCAGCCGAACAGGTCGCGGTCCATCGCCCGGCCGCGGGTCATCCACTGGTAGAGGTGGTGGTGGGTGTTGACCAGCCCGGCCGTGATGACGTCACCGTCGCAGCGCAGCACCGTGTCGCCGTCGCGCGGCTCGACGTGGCCGACCTCGGCGACCAGGCCGTCGACGACGGCGACGTCACCCGGCGCCCGCGCGCCCCGCAGGACGAGTCGGGATCCGGTCGGGGCCATGGCAGCTCCTCGTCGTCAGGAACGCGCAGGATGTCGAAGGCGCCGCGGGTCTGTCAACCACCGCGGGGCGCAGCGGGCCCGTCGTTGACTTCTGCGCGCTCAGCCCACACCGTGGCCCACCATGGTCCCTGACGATCTCGTGATCACCGGCCGGCGGGTCGTGCTGCCCGCCGGCGAGCGTCCCGCCGCCGTGCACATCGCCGGCGGCAGGGTCGTCGCGGTCACCGACCCCGGCGATCACGGCGCCGGCGAGGTCGTCGACGCC
>CAYVGE010000039.1:1363-22054 GCA_964450395.1 uncultured Actinomycetota bacterium | reverse complement strand
CGACGACCGCCTGGTGGACGTAGAATGACCAGCCGTCGTAGCCGGTCAACCAGGCCATGTTGGACGGGTCGGTCACTACCAGCACCTCGATGCCGGCGATGTCCATCGCAGACCGGACCTTCGCCAGCCGCTGGTCGTACTCGTCGCGGGTGAAGGGCAGCCGATCCGTCTCGCCGTCGCTGTCGTCGTCCCGCACCCGGCCGTCCGCCTCCTCGTCGTCTGGGGGTGTCAGCGTATGGTGGTCGCCCGATGCCGTAAAGGGCGCACGACGCGACCACCGCGGGGGCCACTGCCATGCCGGACGTGCACGTCCTGACCGAGTCGGACCTGCGCGCGGAGGTGGGGCTCGGTGACGAGGAGCGTGCCGCCGTCGCGGCGGTGTACCCGCTGATCAGCGCCGGGCGGGCCGTGCTGCCGCCGATCATGCGCATCGACGTCGACGACCACAACGGCGAGATCGACATCAAGTCGGCGTACCTGCCCGGCTACGACGGCATCGCCGTGAAGGTGTCGGCCGGCTTCTTCGACAACCCGGAGCGGGGGCTGCCCAGCCTGGGCGGGTTGATGGTGGTGCTCGACGCCGAGACGGGCATCCCCCGGGCCGCGTTGTTCGACAACGGCTGGCTGACCGATCTGCGGACCGCACTCGCGGGCGCGGTCGCCGCCGATGCGCTGGCCCGGCCCGACGCCACGACGGCGGGGGTGCTGGGCGCCGGGGTGCAGGCCCGGCTGCAGCTCGAGGCGCTGACCCAGGTCCGACCGATCGCGCAGGCCTGGATCTGGACGCGCCGCGCCGACCGTGCGGCGGAGGTGGCGGCCGGGCTGGCGGACCGGCTCGGCATCCAGGTCGAGGCGGCGGACAGCCCCGCGGCCGCGGCCGCGGCCGACGTGCTGGTGACGACCACCCCGGCGACGCAGCCACTGCTCGACGCCGATGCGCTGCACCCGGGCCTGCACGTGACCGCGGTCGGGTCGGACGCCGAGCACAAGCAGGAGCTCGACGCGTCGGTCGTCGCCGCCGCCGACCGGTTCGTGTGCGACCACATCGGCCAGAGCGGGAGGCTCGGCGAGCTGCGGGCCGCGCTCGACGCGGGGGTCGACGCCCAGGTGGCGGTCGAGCTCGGAGCCGTGCTGGCCGGTGACGCTCCGGGGCGGACCGGCGCCGACGACATCACCGTCTGCGACCTTACCGGCACCGGCGCCCAGGACACCGCCATCGCCAGCCTCGCGGTGCGCCGCTGCCTGGACGCCGGCAGAGGGGCGCGCGTTGCCACCTGAGCTGCCCGTCACCCGCCGCGACGTCGATTCGGCGCGCGAGCGGATCGCCGGCGTCGCGGTGCGCACGCCACTGGTGCCCTCGGACGGGTTGACCCGCGACGCCGGCGTGCCGATCATGCTCAAGCTCGAAGGCGTCCAGCCCACCGGCAGCTTCAAGATCCGCGGCGCGGCGGCGAAGATCAGCGCCTTGGACGCCGACACCCGCACCCGGGGCGTGGTGACCGCGTCGACGGGCAACCACGGCCGGGCGGTCGCCCACGTCGCCCGCACCCTCGGCGTGCCCGCCACCGTGTGCGTGTCCGAGCTGGTGCCCGACGGCAAGATCCGGGCGCTCCGGGAGCTGGGGTGCGACCTGCTGGTCGGCGGCCGGTCGCAGGCAGAGGGCCTGGCGCGGGCGGCGGAGCTGGTCGCCGAGCGCGGCATGGGTCTGGTGCACCCGTTCGACGATCCCGAGGTCATCGCCGGGCAGGGCACGATCGGGGCCGAGGTCGTCGAGCAGGCACCCGACGTCGCCACGGTGCTGGTCCCGCTGTCGGGGGGCGGGCTGCTCGCGGGGGTAGCCGTCGCGGTCACGGCGGTGCGCCCGCACGTGCGGATCGTCGGCGTGTCGATGCGGCGCGGCGCGGTGATGGCCGCGTCGCTCGAGCGGGGCGCACCGGTCGAGCTCGACGAGGCGCAAACGCTCGCCGACAGCCTGCAGGGCGGCATCGGGCTGGACAACCGCTGCACCTTCGCGATCACCGACGCGCTGGTCGACGAGGTCGTGCTGGTCGACGAGCAGGAGATCTGGGACGCGATGCGGTTCGCCTACGACCGGCACCGCCTGCTGCTGGAGGGGGGCGGCGCGGTCGGGATCGCCGCGCTGCTGGCGGAGCGGGTCACGGCTGACGGTCCGACCGTGGTGATCGCGTCGGGCGCCAACGCCGAGGACGACCAGGTCGCGGCACTGGCTCGCCGTGCAGCGACGCCACCCGGCGTCGCCTCCGCGTGACGGAACGGTACCAGCCTTCTCTTGACGAGTGGTCGCCCGTGGGTAAAGGTCAGGTGAGGAGCCGCGCCAGGTCGGCAACCCGCTGACAAGGAGCTCGACCACAGGGGGCACCACATGCTCGACTCGCTCGCGCGCAAGCTGGGGCTGGAGACCGATTCCACCATCTTCTTCTGGTCCGCGGGCCTGATGGTGCTCTTCTTCGTCGCCCTCGTGATCAACCCCGACGGCGTCGGCTCCGGCTTCGAGCAGAGCCGGCAGTGGATCGCTGTGAACCTCGGGTGGTTCTTCATCTTCGGCGTGTCGGCGTGGCTGGTCTTCCTGCTGTGGGTCGCCGCCAGCAAGTACGGGCGCATCCGCCTCGGCGGCGACGACGCGCGCCCCGACTACAGCAACGTGTCGTGGTTCACGATGCTGTTCGCGGGCGGCATCGGCACCGTGTTGATGTTCTGGGGCGTCGCCGAGCCGATCTCGCACTTCGCGACGCCGCCCCGGCCGGGCGTCGAGCCCTACTCGGTCGCGGCGTCACAGGACGCCATGAGCTTCGCGCTGTACCACCTGGGGTTGCACACGTGGGCGATCTTCGCGCTGCCCGGCCTGGCGTTCGCCTACTTCATCTACCGCTACGACCTCCCGATCCGCGCGAGCTCGGTGTTCTACCCGTTCCTCAAGGAACGGATCCACGGGCCGATCGGCAAGGCGATCGACATCTTCGCGATCCTCGGCACGCTGTTCGGGGTCGCGGTGTCGATCGGCCTGGGCACGTCCCAGATCAACGCGGGGCTGTCCGAGCTGTACGGCATCAGCAACTCGACCGCCGTCAAGGTCACCATCATCGCGATCCTGACGGCCGTCGCGGTGTCGTCGATCGTCGCCGGCCTGGACAAGGGCATCAAGCTGCTGTCGAACATCAACATCGGCATGGCCGTCGCGCTGATGGTGTTCGTCCTGCTCGCCGGTTCGACCGTCTTCCTGCTGCGCGGGATCATCGAGACGGTGGGGCTGTACCTGTCGAACATCGTCCCGTTGGGCTTCTGGAACGACACGCTGGCGCAGTACACGTCGGACGAGGGGTGGGGCTGGCAGGGCGGCTGGACGGTCTTCTACTGGACGTGGACGGTCACGTGGTCGCCGTTCATCGGCATCTTCGTCGCGCGCATCTCCCGCGGCCGTACCATCCGCGAGTTCGTCATGGGCGTGCTGTTCGCACCGTCGCTGTTCACGCTGATCTGGTTCGCGATCTTCGGCTGGCAGGCCATGCAGCTCGACGGCATCGGCGGCAACGGTGGGCAGATCGTGGCGGCCGTCAACGAGGACGTCGCGTTGGCGATCTACCGGTTCCTCGAGAGCTTCCCGTTCACCGGTCTCGTGCAGGCGCTGTCGGTACTGATCGTGGCGATCTTCTTCGCGACGTCGTCGGACTCCGCCTCACTGGTCGTCGACATGCTCTGCACCGGACACGCGGACCCCGGACCGGTGCGCCAGCGCGTGTTCTGGGGAGCGGCGGAGGGTGTGCTGGCCGCCTCGCTGATCGTCCTGGCCGGCGACGCCGGGCTGACCGCGCTGCAGCAGGTGATCGCCGTGATCGGCCTGCCGATCTTCCTGATGGTGTTCGGCATGATGTTCGCCCTGATCGTGGGCCTGCGCTCCGAACCCGCCATGGCGCTGGCGCCCGAGTGGGCCACCGCCGACGACGCCGTCGCCGACGACGCCGTCGAACCAACGCCGGCCGGCGGGTCCGACTGACGTCGACGCGCACCCGGGGCGGTCCGTGAGGGTGGACCGCGCCCGGTGGCGCAGCAGGGAGCACCGATGAGCGCCCGGACCACCGGAGCCGACCTCGACGACGACCGCGCGGCGGTCCTGCAGGAGATCGAGCAGCGCATCCTGTGGCTGGCGGTGCGGATGGTCCACGAGGCCAACCGGTCCGATGCCGGAGGCATCAAGGTCGGCGGGCACCAGGCGTCGTCCGCGTCGATGGTCTCGCTGATGACGACGCTGTGGTTCTGCCACCTCGGGCCGGACGACAAGGTTGCGGTCAAGCCCCACGCGTCACCCGTGTACCACGCGATCAAGTACCTGACTGGCGAGCTCGACCGCTCCTACCTGACCCGCCTGCGGCGCCGCGGCGGGCTGCAGGCGTACCCGTCGCGGACCAAGGACCCCGACGTCGCGGACTACTCGACGGGCTCGGTCGGGCTCGGTGCGGTCGCGCCGCTGTTCGGCGCGGCGGCGCGCCGCTACCTCGGCGACCACGTCGGGGGCGGCGGCTCGGGTCGCTTCATCGCGACGGTCGGCGACGCCGAACTGGACGAGGGCAACGTGTGGGAGGCGGTCATCGACCCGGTCACCGCCGGGCTCGGCGACGTCATGCTCATCATCGACCTCAACCGCCAGAGCCTGGACCGGGTGGTGCCCGGCATCGCCGCGTGGCGGATCCAGCAGTTCTTCGCCAACGCGGGCTGGCACGTCGCCGAGGCCAAGTACGGCCGCCGGCTGCGGGCCGCGTTCGCGCGCGACGGCGGCGACGCGCTGCGCGCCCACATCGACGCGATGCCCAACGAGGCGTACCAGGCCCTGCTGGGTCGCGAGGGCGCTGACCTGCGCAAGGCGTTCCTCGACGGCGCGGACCCGGCGGTCGCCCGCAACCTGCGCGAGGTCGCCGACGAGGACCTCGCGGGGCTGCTCGGTGACCTCGGCGGCCACGACCACGCCGTCCTGCTCGACGCGTTCCGCGCGTGCGACGACGCCGAGGGACGCCCGAGCGTGGTGTTCGCCTACACGATCAAGGGGTGGGGGCTGCCGACTGCCGGCGACCCCCTGAACCACGCGGCACTGCTGTCGGGCGAACAGGTCGACGCCCTGCGCAGCCGTGTGGGCCTGACCGCCGACACCGAGTGGGACCGGTTCGCCGACGACGCGCCCGCCGGCCGGTTGTGCGCCGAGGTGGGCAGCCGGTTGAACAACGTCGCGCCGCCGCCGCGCCCCGCGGTGCCCGTACCGGCGACGGTCGCGCGCCGCCGCGTGACCTCGGCGACCTCGACGCAGGAGGCGTTCGGCCGTACGCTGTCGTCGCTGGCCGACGTCGAGGGCGTCGGCGAGCGGCTGGTGACCTCGAGCCCCGACGTGTCGATCTCCACCAACCTCGGCGCCTGGATCAACAAGGTCGGGGTCTACGCCCCGGAGGAGGCCGACGACTACGGCGGCGGTGACCGGTTGCTGCGCTGGCAGCCCGGTCCCGACGGACGCCACATCGAGCTGGGCATCTCCGAGATGAACCTGTTCCTGCTGCTCGGGCAGTTGGGGCTGACCCACGAGCACCACGGCGAGCTGCTGCTGCCGGTCGGCACGGTCTACGACCCGTTCGTGCTGCGGGGCCTCGACGCGTTGATCTACAGCGTCTACAGCGGCGCGCGCTTCATCGTCGCCGGCACCCCCAGCGGTGTGACCCTGGCGCCGGAGGGTGGGGCGCACCAGTCCAGCATCACCCCGTCGGTCGGGCTGGAGCTGCCGGGGCTGACCGCCGTCGAGCCGGCCTACGCCCAGGAGGTCGACTGGCTGCTGTGCGACGGGCTGGCGCGGCTCGGCGGCGACGACGCCGAGAGCCAGTACCTGCGGTTGTCGACGCGGCCGCTGGACCAGGCGCCGTTCTGGGCGGCGCACGACCGGGTCGGTGCCGAGCAGATGCGCGCCGACGTCCTGGCGGGCGCCTACACCCTGCGGCCGGCGCCCGACGATGACCGGCCCGGCGTGGTCCTGGTCGCCACCGGCGCGGTCATGCCGGAGGTCGTCGCCGCGGCCGACGAGCTCGACACCGAGGGCGTCGCCGTGCAGATCGTGAACCTGACCAGCGCCGACCGCGCCTACCGCGACTGGCAGCGGGGCCTGCGTGACGGCGCCGTCGCCGCCCACCACCAGACGCGCGGCCACCACCTGGCACGGGTGGTCGGCGGCCCGCGCCGTCCGGTCGTCAGCGTCCACGACGGCGCGAGCCACGCCCTGGCGTGGGTCGGTGCCGCGCTGGGGGTGCCGCAGATCCCCCTGGGTGTCGACCGCTTCGGCGAGTCGGGCACCATCGACGAGCTGCGCGCCCTGACCGCCACCGACGCCGGCACGGTCGTCAACGCCGCCCTCCTCGCCCTGGAACTACAGGCAGCAACTGTTATCTGACTTTCCGTCATCCCCACCCGGTGAGCCCGGGCATTCTGGCCTGCTCGGGGCGGATCTTCACCCGGACGCACCGATCCTGCCCTAGGTTCGGGTTGCAGAGCCTGCTACGCACCCCCAAGGCAGGAGGACGCTATGACCAGTGAAGTCAGGAGCGCACCGACCACCCACCGCCCCGGACCGCGCGCACCGGTCCGGGAGACCGCCGCGGACGTGCTGACCCCCGTGCTGCGGGCGACCGTCGGCGACGACCCACCCGTGCGGTTCGTGTTCTGGGACGACAGCGGACTGGGCAGCGCGGATGCGCCCGGGACCGTCCGCGTGACCTCGCCGACGGCGCTGCGCCGGATGCTGTGGGCACCCGGCCAGCTGGGCATCGCCCGCGCCTACGTCGCCGGTGACCTCGACGTCGAGGGTGACATCTTCGAGGTCCTGACCCTCCTGCGCGATGCGACCCCGACCAACCTGCGCTTCGGCGTCGACCTGGTCAGGGCCGTCGCCGACGCCGCCCGCCGCCTCGACGTGCTCGGTCCACCGCTGCCGCCGCCACCGCAGGAGGCCCACCAGCGCGGCCTGCGCCACAGCGTCACGCGCGACGCCGCGGCCATCGGCCACCACTACGACGTCGGCAACGAGTTCTACCGGCTGGTGCTGGGGCCCTCGATGACCTACTCGTCGGCCCGCTTCGTCCACCCCGACGACGACCTCGCCACCGCGCAGGCCGCCAAGCACGAGCTCATCTGCCGCAAGCTGGGTCTGCACCGCCAGCCGGGCATGCGGCTGCTCGACGTCGGCTGTGGCTGGGGCGCGATGGCGATGCACGCCGCCGCCGAGCACCACGCGCGGGTCGTCGGGATCACGATCAGCGCCGAGCAGGCCGATCTGGCGCGCCGCCGCGTGGCCGAGGCCGGGCTGGGCGGCCAGGTCGAGATCCGGCTCCAGGACTACCGCGAGGTGCGCGACGAGCGGTACGACGCCATCTCGTCGGTCGGGATGTCCGAACACGTGGGGTCCAGCCGGATCGACCGGTACTTCACCACGCTCACGAGGCTGCTGGTGCCGCGGGGCAGGCTGCTGAACCAGGCGATCTCATCGGTCAACGGTTCCAAGCTGGCACCGCGCTCGTTCGCGGCCCGCTACGTCTTCCCCGACGGCGAACTGCTCGACGTCGGTGAGATCGTGCTCGCGATGGAGCGCAGCGGGCTGGAGGTCCGCGACGTCGAGTCGCTGCGCGAGCACTACGCCCGGACGCTGCGGGCGTGGGTCGCGAACCTCGAGGCCGGGTGGGACCGTGCGGTGGCCCTGGTCGGCCCCGGTCGGGCACGGGTGTGGCGGCTGTACATGGCCGGCTCGGCGATCGGGTTCGAGGACAACGGCATCGCGACCCACCAGGTGCTGGGCGTGAAGACCGGCGACGACGGCGACAGCGGCATGCCGCGCACCAGCGCCGGCTGGGACTGATCAGGCCCCGTCGACGGCCGGCAGCGGCACCACCCCGATGCTGGCGAAGTCGTCGAGCAGCCGGTGCGCCGGGGTCCGGCCCGACCGCAACGCGCGCCACAGCGGGTCCAGCAGCTCGGCGAGGCCGCTGCCGCGCAGCACCCGGCTCGCGCAGCGCAGCGCGGCCTGTGCGCCGTCGTGGATGGTGACCCGTGCGAACCCCTCGCGTGCGGCGGCCGCGTGTGCGGCGGCGTCGGGCACGGCTGCACGCGCCCACGCCGGCCGTGCGACGACCACCCCCGCGAGCAGCGCCAGCAGGGCCGGGTACAGCGACGGCTCGATGATCGCGTCGAACGCCTTGAACTCCACGCGACCGCGCTCGCTGGGAATGCGCGCCGGGTGGATCATCGGGGGCGCCGGCTGGCGCTCCGGGACGTTGGCGTCGTCCACGAAGACCCGGACTGCCGGACGCCGGCCGGTGCGCCGTGCCGTGCGGCGCGACAGCTCCGGCGCCCGCGCGCCCTCCCCGAACGGCGCACTGAAGCTGAACGGCACGAGCACCGGGCTCAGCGCGGTCAGCAGTGCCGCGGCGTCGATGGCGTCGGCGTCGGACCACCCGGGCATCGACAGGTTGAGGTCGGGCCCGTAGGACAGCATGTAGATGTCGGGTGCCTCGTACTCGGGACGGGCCGCGCGCATCGCGAGCTCCCACCGGTTGTAGGCCGGACGGGGCCGGTAGGCGTCGGCGAACGGGTTCCACCCGATCGACGCCAGCCGGTAGCCCTCCCGCAGCGCCGCGCCGGCCAGCGCGGTGGTCTGGTGCCGGAGCAGCCCGACGGCCCGGGCGATGCCCGTGACGGGCGGCGTCCGGGTCTCGATGCCCTTGGGAACGCAGTCGACGAAGCGGCCGGCGGCGTCGAAGCGCTCGTCACCCTCGACGTACCAGCGGCCCGCCTTGATGCCCAGGTCTCCGCACGTCAGCTCGGGGTGGCCGGCGCGGTCGAGGTGGCGCACGATGCGCTGCGTCCGCGGCCACGTGAGCGATCGGAAGTCGCAGAAGCCGCCGCGGTCGTCGACCAGCGCGAACTCCGCCTCGATGCCGAACCGCAGCGCCCGCGGATCGCCTGCTGCACCCATGCGCACCCCGGAGACGGCCGGCGCCGCCGATGACGATCAGGTGTGAACCTAATCCCTCGGACCCACGCGGGCAACGGCTGCGCTCACGAGCGCGGCCGGGCGCCGCCGCCGCCGGACGAGCGGCCGGCGTAGCATCGGACCAGGGTCCGCTTGTCGGCAGAACCCGCGTCGAGCATGGGATCACCGCATGGAACTGGGCATCTACACCTTCGCAGAGCGCACCCCCGATCCCGACGGGGTGACGATCAGCCCGCAGCAGCGGCTCGCCGACCTGGTGGAGGAGGTCGAGCTCGCCGACGAGGTGGGGCTCGACGTGTTCGGTGTCGGTGAGCACCACCGGCCCGACTTCGCCGTGTCGGCCCCCGCCGTCGTGCTGGGCGCCGCCGCGGCGCGCACCCGGCGGATCCGGCTGACCAGCGCGGTGTAGGTGCTCAGCTCCGTCGACCCGGTCCGCGTCTTCCAGCAGTTCGCCACCGTCGACCTGCTGTCGGGCGGGCGCGCCGAGATCATGGCTGGCCGGGGATCGTTCATCGAGTCGTTCCCGCTGTTCGGCTACGACCTCGACGACTACGACGCGCTCTTCGCCGAGAAGCTGCAGCTGCTCGTCGCGCTGCGCCACCACGAGCGGGTCACGTGGCCGGGCGGTCGCCACCGCGCGCCGATCCCCGACCGCGGCGTCTACCCCAGGCCGGTGCAGGACCCCATCCCCCTGTGGGTCGCCGTCGGCGGCACGCCCAACTCGGCGATCCGAACCGGCGCCCTCGGACTCCCGATGGCGCTGGCCATCATCGGCGGACAGCCGGCGCGCTTCACCCCGATCGCCGACCTGCACCAGCGGGCCGCCGCCGAGGCGGGGCACGAGCCGCCGGCGCTGTCGCTCAACTCGCACGGCTACATCGCCGACACGTCGCAGCAGGCCGCGGACGAGGCCTTCGGACCGTTCGCCACGATGATGGACCGCATCGGCCGCGAGCGCGGGTGGCCGCCGATGAGCCGCGCGCAGTTCGAGGCGTCACGCAACCTGCACGGCGCCAACCTGGTCGGCAGCCCGCAGGAGGTGACCGAGAAGATCCTGCACCAGCACACCCTGTTCGGGCACCAGCGGTTCCTCATCCAGTTCAGCGTCGGGACGATGCCCCACGCGCAGATCATGCGCTCGATCGAGCTGTACGGGACCAAGGTGGCGCCGGCGGTGCGGGCCGAGCTCGGCGACGCCTGACGTTCGGCGCCGCCCGAGGTCAGGCGCCGTGCTCCTGCCGGGCGATCCAGGAGACGAAGCTGTCGACGTCGCCGGAGCCGACCTCACGGGCATAGGCCTCCGCCCACCGGCGGATCTCGTCGTCGGTGAACCCCTGCTCCCGCAGTCGCTCCTCGGACTGGTCCGCCAGCACCCTCGCGGCCTCGACGTGCGATGCGTCGGGATCGGCCTCCGAGACCCCGGCCTCACGGGGTTCCTCGGCTTCGAGGTGCGGATCGCTCCTGGCATCGTCGGCCATGTCGCCTCCCGGATCGTCGCTCGACCGGGAGCACTGTACGCCGTGCCCGGCTTGACCGTCGCGTGCGCCGGCGCAGACTGGTCACCGGGTCGGCGGACGGAGTGGTCGGTGGCCGGGCAGCAGTACGACGCGCTGGCGTCGGCCTACGCGTGGCTGGTGCCCGACGAGCTGATCGAGCCGGAGGGCGCCGCCGCCGCGTTCGCGCCGGCGATCGGGCCGCTGCGGCCGGGCAGCCGGGTGCTGGACTGCGCCGCCGGCACGGGGCAGCTGGCGGTCGGCCTCGCGCTGCTGGGCCACCGGGTCATCGCCTCGGACCGCAGCAGTGCCATGATCCACCAGACCCGCCGGCTCGCCGCCCGCCACGGCGTGGCTCTCGGGACCGCCGTCTGCGCCTGGGACGACCTCCGCGCCGCGGTGTCGGGCCCCTTCGACGCCGTGCTGTGCGTCGGCAACGCACTGACCCACGCCGTCGGTGCGGCGGGCCGCCGCACGGCGCTCGCGCAGATGCGCGCCGTGCTCGCCGACGACGGTGTGCTGGCCGTCACGTCACGCAACTGGGAGCAGCTCCGCGCCGCGCGACCGGGGATCGAGGTCGGCGAACGCCTCGTGCACCGAGAGGGCCGCGCCGGCCTCGTCGTCCGGGCGTGGACGCTCCCCGACGACTGGGCCGCACCGCACCACCTGGACGTCGCGGTGGCGCGCATCGACCCCGATGACGACGTGACGACCCTGCACGAGCGCCTGACGTTCCACCCGTTCACCCACGAGGACCTCGACGACGACCTGCGCGCGGCCGGCCTCGAACCGCTCGGCAGCACCTATGCGCCCGACGCGACGCGCTACCTGGTGACCGCCCGCCGCGCCGCCGCGTGACCCGCTCCGATCCGGACGCACTGTGGACCCGCCGTGGGTCGACTTCGACCGCTATCCGTGGCGAACTCGACCCAGCCACCGTCCGCGCGCCGGCGGGGGTCCGAACCCGGCGCGTTGGTGCATCGGTGCGCTGACGGCATCAGGGGGCGGCGCACCTCTAGGGTGGGTGCGTGATCGACAGCGAGCAGCTCAGCGAGCGGCTGCGGGTCCGCGGCTACCGCGTGACCCGGCCGCGCCAGGCGGTGTGGCGCGCGCTGAACGAGGCCGACGGCCACCTGACGGTCGAGGAGATCGCGGGGCGCGTCGCCGACCGCGAGCCGGGCATCAACCTCGCGTCGGTCTACCGCTCGCTGGCGTTGTTCTCCGAGCTCGACCTGGTGCGCGAGTCACGGCTGGGCGACACCGACGCGACCCGGTGGGAGCTCGCCCACCCCGACGAGCACTTCCACCTGGTCTGCGACCGGTGCGGCGGCGTCGACCACCACGCCGGCGACCTGGTGGCCAGCATCGTGGAGCACCTCCGCCACGGGCACGGGTTCGAGGCGCACGCGGTGGAGCTGTCGGTGATCGGCCGGTGCGCGGCCTGCGCGAGCACCTCGCACACCGGTGACTGACGCCATCCGCCGCAGCGGAACTATTGCAAACCAGTTGCGATAAGGACTACTGTTCTGCTTCGCCGGCGCGCTCCGGCGGGAGCGCCACGGCGAGGCGAGCAGGAGATGAGCACATGCATGCACCCGACGGGTTCCTCAACGCCGGCACCGCCGTCGCGACCGGTGCGGTCAGCGTCGGTGCGGTGGGCGCGTCGCTCCGGCAGATGCGCACGACGCTCGGCGACAAGCAGGTGCCGCTGGCGGGCCTGACCGCGGCGTTCGTCTTCGCCGCGCAGATGTTCAACTTCCCGGTGGCCGCCGGCACCACCGGCCACCTGCTCGGCGGAGCGCTCGCCGCAGTGCTGCTGGGCCCGGCGACGGGGGCGGTGGTGGTCACCGTCGTGGTGGTCGTCCAGGCGCTGGCGTTCGCCGACGGCGGCCTGACGGCGTTGGGCTACAACGTGCTGAACATGGCTGTCGTGACCGCGTTCGGCGGCTACGGCATGTTCGTCCTGCTGCGCCGGGTGCTGCCCGCCAACGCCACGGGCGTCGTGGTCGCCACCGGGCTGGCCGCTGGCCTGTCGGTGCCGTTGTCGGCCATGGCCTTCGCCATCGAGTGGCTGTTCGGCGCGAGCGCTCCGGTGCCGTTCGACACGGTCTTCGGCGCGATGGTCGGCGTGCACCTGCTGATCGGTATCGGCGAGGGGCTGATCAGCGCGATGGCGGTGGGCGCGGTGCTGGCCGCCCGGCCCGACCTCGTGTACGGCGCGCGCGACCTGTCCCGCGCGCAGACCGCCACACGCGAGCGGATCGGCATGCGCGGCTTCGTGATCGGGGCGGGGCTGGTGGCCCTGGTGCTCGCGGCGGTCCTCAGCCAGTTCGCCGCCCCCGACCCCGACGGCCTCGAGCGGGTGGCCGAGGACCAGGGCTTCATCGAGAGCGCACAGGACCACGCGCTGGCGGCGAGCCCGTTCGCCGACTACGCGACGGCGGGGCTGGGCAACGAGACGCTCAGCCTGGCCATCGCCGGCGTCACCGGCGTCGTGATCACGCTGCTGGTCGGACTGGGCGTCGTGGCGGCCGTCCGCGACCGCCGGGGCCGCGGTCCGGCCCACGAGGACCGGGCGCCACGCACCGCCGGCGCCGGCTGACATGGGGGCAGGGCACAGCCACCCGTTGTACGTCCACGGGCACACCCGTGTCCACCGGCTGCCGCCCGAGGTGAAGGTCGCCGCGACCGTGGGCTTCGTCGCCGGCGTCGCGGTGACCCCTCGCGAGGCCGTGTGGGCCTTCGGTCTGGACGCGTTGGCGCTGCTGGCCGCGGTCGCCGCGGCACGGCTGCGGCCGGGGTTCGTGGCGCGCCGCCTGCTGGTGATCCTGCCGTTCGTCGCGTTCGCGTTCACCATCCCCTTCGTCGCGTCGGGCGAGCGGGTGGATGTCCTGGGCGTGGCGGTGTCGCGCGAGGGGCTGTGGGGGACGTGGAACGTCCTGGCCAAGGCCACGCTCGGCGCGACGGCGAGCATCGTGCTGGCCGCGACGACCGAGGTGCCACGGATGCTGACCGGCATGACCCGGCTGCGGGTGCCCGGCGTGCTGACGGCCATCGCGGCGTTCATGGTGCGCTACCTCGAGGTGATCGCCGGCGAGCTCGGCCGCATGCGCACCGCGATGGCCGCCCGCGGCTACGCGCCCCGCTGGCTGTGGCAGGCGCGCCCGGTCGCCACGTCGGCGGGTGCGCTGTTCGTCCGGTCCTACGAACGGGGCGAGCGCGTGCATGCGGCGATGCTCGCACGGGGCTACACCGGGGCGATGCCCGAGCTCGACCAGCGCCGCGCGACGCGGTCCGACTGGACGGTGGGAGCGGTGCTGCCGCTCGTCTCGTGGGTCGCCGCGGCGATGGCGCTGGTGGTGGTCACCGGATGACGGGCGGGTGCGGGATGGGCGGACGATGACGGCGGCGGTCGAGGTCGCGGGGCTGCGCTTCGCCTACCCCGACGGCCACCGGGCGCTCGACGGGCTCGACCTGTCGGTCGGCGCGGGCGAGCGGGTGGCGCTGCTCGGTCCGAACGGCGCCGGCAAGACCACGCTGGCGCTGCACCTCAACGGCATCAACGAGCCCGAGGAGGGCATCGTGCGCATCGGCGGCCTCGCGGTGACCGAGCCCGACCTCCCCGAGATCCGCCGGCGCGTCGGGCTGGTCTTCCAGGACGCCGACGACCAGCTGTTCATGCCCACCGTCGGCGAGGACGTCGCCTTCGGCCCGGCCAACCTGGGGCTGCGGGGCGCGGAGCTGGGCGTCCGGGTCGACGAGGCGCTCGCCGCCGTCGGGGCGACCGGGCTGCGCGACCGCACCCCGCACCACCTCAGCGGGGGCGAGCGCCGGCGGGCCGCGCTCGCGACGGTGCTGGCGATGCACCCGGACGTGCTGGTGCTCGACGAGCCGACCAGCGGGCTGGACCCCGCCGGGCACCGCGAGCTGGTCGACGTCCTGCGGCACCTGCCGATGACCCAGCTGGTCATCACCCACGACCTGCCGTTCGCGCTCGAGCTGTGCCCCCGCGCGGTCATCATCGACGGCGGCAGGGTCGTGGCCGATGCCCCGACCGACGAGCTGCTGGCCGACGAGGCGCTGCTCGCCCGCCACCGCCTGGCGCTGCCGTTCGGCTTCGACCCGCGGATGGTCCGCGCCGCGTCTGACCGGTGAGCGAACCCGACACCGCGACGTTCCTGTCCCTCGAGCAGCTGCGGCACCGGCGCAGCGTCAAGTGGCGGCAGCACCCCGACGACGTGCTGCCCCTGTGGGTCGCCGAGATGGATGTCGCCCTCGCGCCGGCGGTCGCACGGGCCCTGACCGCGGCGGTCGCGCGCGGCGACACCGGATACTCCGACGGCGGCCACGTGCGCGAGTCGTGGGCGGCGTTCTCGGCGGGCCGGTTCGGCTGGGCGCCCGATCCCGACCGCACGTCGTTGGCCGCCGACGTGCTGGCGGGAATCGCCGCCGTCCTGCGGAGCGCGACCCCACCAGGCGCCGGCGTGGTCATCAACCCGCCGGTGTACCCCCCGTTCCGGGAGTGCATCGAGGGGGCCGGCCGGACCGTCGTCGAGGTGCCGCTCGCCCCCGGTGACGACGGCGCGTGGTCGCTGGACCTCGACGGGCTGACGGAAGCCTTCCACGCCGGCGCTGCCGCCCACGTGCTGTGCCACCCGCACAACCCGACCGGATCGGTCTGGACCCGAGCCGACCTGACGGCCGTCGCCGACCTCGCCGCGCGCCACGACGTGCTGGTCATCGCCGACGAGGTGCACGCCCCGCTGACCTACGCCGGGACCACGTTCGTGCCGTGGCTGTCCATCGACCACGACGGGGCGCAGCGGGGGGTGGCGGTGACGTCGGCGTCCAAGGCGTGGAACGTGCCGGGCCTGAAGACCGCGCTCGTACCGGCCGGCGTCGAGGCGGCCCCGGCCGTCGCCGCGCTGCCGTGGCTGGTGCAGGCCGGTGCGGGCCTGCTGGGGACCATCGCCGCCGAGGCCGCCTTCACCGACGGCGTGGGCTGGCTCGACGACCTGGTCGGGCGGCTCGACGCGAACCGGCTGCTGCTCACCGACCTGCTCGCCGGGCACCTGCCCGCCGTGCGCTACCGGCCGCCGGCCGCGACCTACCTGGCGTGGCTCGACTGCCGGCCGCTCGGCCTGGGCGACGACCCCGCCGCGGTCTTCCTCGACCGTGGCCGCGTGGCCCTGAACGCCGGCCACACGTTCGGTGGGGTCGTCGGCCGTGGTCACGTCCGCCTCAACCTGGGGACGTCGCCCGAGCTGCTCACCGCGGCCGTCGAGCGCATGGCCGCCGCCGTCTCCCCAGGGTGACGCGACCGGCGGGGCGTCCGCGTGCGCAATGAGCTCGTGCCCGCCTTACCGGGCGCGGCGCACCACCGCCGATCGCGGCGGGCGCTCGGGCGTGTACAGCCACCGCCGGAACAGGCCGTCGAGGTGCTTCCCCGACACGTCCTCGGCCAGGGCGATGAACTCGGCGGTGTCACCGTTGCCGTTCGCGTGCTCGCCGATCCACCGGCGCACGATGCGGTCGAAGTCGCGGTGACCCACCCGGTTGCGCAACGCGTGGACCGTCATGGCGCCGCGGTCGTACACCGCGGGGTGGAACAGCTGCTCGACCGTGGGATCGCCGACCCTGACCTTCCAGAACGGCGCCCTCGGTGGGCGCTCCCGCCACGCCGATTCGAAGATCGCCTGCGGTGACGGGGCCCACCCCCGCTCCGCGGCCCACAGCCACTCCGCGTAGACCGCGAACCCCTCGTTGAGCCAGATGTCGTCCCACTCCTCGATCGCGACCAGGTTGCCGAACCACTGGTGGGCGAGCTCGTGGACGATCACCGAGGTGCCACCCTGGACGCCGCCCTGGATGAAGAACTCCTCGGGGTAGACCGGTCGCGTCTGGGTCTCCAGCGCGTACCACAGCTCGTGCTCGTCATCGATGATGGCGCCGACCGTCTCGAACGGGTACGCACCGAAGCGTTGCTCGAGGAAGCGCAGGATCCGCCCCTGCTGCGCCAGCGACCGGCGGACCGCCGGCGCCTTCGACAGGTCGGGGTCGACCGCGTCGATGGCGGGCAGATCCCCGATGCCGTAGCGGCGGACGTGCCACTTCCCGATGGCGACCGTCGACAGGTAGCTGACCATCGGCTCCGACGTCCGCCACGTCCGGGTCGCCCACCCATTGCGCACGCGACGCGGGCCGGGCAGGCCGTTGGCGAACGCCTGCACCCGCTCGGGCACGGTGATGCGGAAGGTGTAGGTGGCCCGGTCGATCGGGTGGTCGTTCACCGGGTACCACGCGGCTGCGGACTCGGGCTGCCCGATGAACAGTGCACCGTCGTCCGTCGGGATGACGCCACCGAAAACATCGATGTCGCCGTCGGGGGTGACGAACGTCTTCGGCGTGCCGGCGTACCGGACGTCGACGGTGAACCGCTCGTCATCGTCGAGCACGCGGCGTGGCGTGATGATCAGCTCGTGAGCGGTGCGACGCCAGCGTGCACGGACACCGTCGACCTCGACCTGGCGCACGCGCATGCCGACCAGGTCGAGGTTGAACCGCCGCAGGTCCGCCTCGGCCACGGCATGGATCCGGGCGTGCCCGGCCAGGCGGTTCCTGGCCGGGGCGTACCGGAGCGCCAGATCGTAGTGCTCGACCTGGTACCCGCCGTTGCCGAAGTTCGGGAACAGCGGGTCACCGACGCCCGGCGCGCCCACCACTCCCCGCGCTGGTTGCCGATCGTGGTCGCCCGTCGACCCACCCGCTCCGGGTTCAGCGACGACGACGCTCAGCGCCATCGCGGCGACGACCAGCAACGCCGATGCTCGACGTGGTTGCACGAACCGACGGACGTGCATGACGAACCTCCGCTCGAGCCCGACAGCAGCGCGCGGGTGCGGTGCTCCGGGACCTCCCGCGCCGGACGGTTCCACACTGCCGGTTGCGTGAGGATGCCACCAGCCACGCACCGTGTCCACACTCCGAGCACCATCACGCGACGTGATGCGCATCCGGCATCGCGCGGGCACGTCGCACACCTGCTGCGCGGTGCAGGCGACGCCCTGCGGCACTTCGAGCGCGGGTCCATCACCTACGACCCCGACTCGGGCGAGCTCACCGTCACCTGACGATCGCCTGCAGCCCGCCCCGCCCGACCGCTCGCCTGGCATCCCCCGCCCCGCGGGCGGGCATGGTCTGCCTGTGATGGCGCGCGCCGGGCCGCGCGCCGACCGCGACCACAGGGAGCACCCATGTCCACAGCCGAACGCATCGAGGCCGCCGGCCTGCAGGTCGGGCGCCCGCTGCACGACTTCCTCGTCGAGGAGGCCATCCCGGGATCGCCCGTGGACGCCGACGCCTTCTGGGAGGGCTTCGCGTCACTGCTCGCGGACCTGACCCCCCGCAACCGGGAGCTGCTCGAGGTGCGCGAGCGGATGCAGTCGGCCATCGACGGCTGGTACCGCGAGCACCCCGACGGCTGGGAGCAGGACGAGTACCTGGGCTTCCTGCGGGAGCTGGGCTACCTGGTCGACGAGGGCGGGGACTTCACCGTCGACACCAGCGGGGTGGACCCCGAGATCGCCGGCGTCGCCGGCCCCCAGCTCGTCGTGCCGGTCACCAACGCGCGCTATGCCCTGAACGCCGTCAACGCCCGGTGGGGGTCGCTCTACGACGCGGTATACGGCACGGACGCCATGGGCGACGAGCCGCCCGCAGGGGGGTTCGACACCGACCGCGGCGAACGGGTCATCGCCTGGGTGCGCGACTTCCTCGACGAGGTCGTCCCGCTCGACGGCGCCTCGCACGCCGACGTGACCCGCTACCGCGTCGCCGGCGGGGGGCTGGTCGCCGAGATCGAGGGCAAGGACCCGGTCGGGCTGGCCGACGCCGACCGGTTCGCCGCGTACGGCGGCGACGCCGACGCGCCCACGTCGGTGCTGCTGCGCAACCACGGCCTGGGCATCGAGCTGCACATCGACCCCGACGACCGGATCGGTCGGATGGACCGCGCCGGCGTCGCCGACGTCGTGCTCGAGGCCGCCGTGACCACCATCGTCGACTGCGAGGACTCGATCGCCGCGGTCGACGCGTTCGACAAGGCGACGGCCTACCGCCACTTCCTCGGTCTGGTGACCGGCGAGCTGGAGACCCGCGTCACCAAGGGCGACGAGTCGTTCATCCGCCGCCTCAACAGCAACCGCACGCTGACGGCGCCCGACGGCTCCGAGGTGCCGGTCCGGGCCCGCTCGCTGATGCTCATCCGCAACGTCGGGCACCTGATGACCACCCCCGCGGTGCTCGACCCGAGTGGTGACGAGGTCTTCGAGGGCCTGCTCGACGCGATGGTGACCGTGCTGTGCGCCACCCGCGACGCCGACCGGCCCGAGGCGGACCGCAACTCCCCCGCCGGTTCGGTCTACGTCGTCAAGCCCAAGATGCACGGGCCCGACGAGGTCGCGTTCACCGACGAGGTCTTCACGCGGGTCGAGCAGGTGCTCGGCCTGCCGGCCAACACCGTGAAGATCGGGATCATGGACGAGGAGCGCCGGACGAGCGCCAACCTGAAGGAGTGCATCCGCGCGGCGCAGCACCGCGTCGCGTTCATCAACACCGGCTTCCTGGACCGCACCGGCGACGAGATCCACACGTCGATGGAGGCCGGACCGATGGTCCGCAAGGCCGAGATGAAGGCCCAGCCCTGGATGCAGGCCTACGAGGACCGCAACGTCGACATCGGCCTGGCGTGCGGCCTGCAGGGCCACGCCCAGATCGGCAAGGGGATGTGGGCCGAGCCGGCCAACATGGCCGCCATGCTCGAGCAGAAGATCGGCCACCCGAACGCCGGCGCGAACACCGCGTGGGTGCCATCGCCGACGGCCGCGACCCTGCACGCGACGCACTACCACCACGTGGACGTGTTCGCGCGCCAGGACGAGCTGGCCGACCGCGCGCTCGCACCGCTGTCGGACCTGCTGACCGTGCCGGTGACCGACCCGTCGTGGAGCGACGACGAGATCACGGACGAGCTCGAGAACAACTGCCAGGGGATCCTGGGCTACGTGGTCCGCTGGGTGCAGCAGGGCGTCGGCTGCTCGACCGTCCCCGACATCAACGACGTGGGCAAGATGGAGGACCGCGCCACCTGCCGCATCTCGTCGCAGCACATCGCCAACTGGCTGCGCCACGGCGTGGTGACCACAGGGCAGGTCGACGCGGCGCTGCGCCGGATGGCCGAGAAGGTCGACGGCCAGAACGCCGGCGACCCGCTGTACACGCCGATGGCGCCCGACTTCGACGGCCCGGCCTTCCTGGCCGCGCGGGACCTGATCATGCGGGGCACCGAGACGCCGTCGGGCTACACCGAGCCGGTGCTGCACGACCGGCGCGCGCAGGCCAAGGAGCAGGGCTTCCCCGCCGAGCCCGACGCCCCCGCGCCCGACCCCGAGGGCAGCGTCGCCTGACGCCCTGCGCCGCCGACGACAGGACGACACGAGAGCCCATGGCCACCACCGAGGAGCACCCGACATGACCACGCTGGACCTCGCCACCGCCCGCAACATCATCGCCGCCACCCGCACCGCCGGATCCGACAAGGGGCTCAAGCCGCTGTCGGTCGCCGTGCTCGACGCCGGCGGCCACCTCGTCGCCTTCGAGCGGGAGGACGGGTCGTCGACCCACCGGTTCCAGATCGCCCACGGCAAGGCGCACGGCGCGATCGCCCTCGGGGTGGGCTCGCGGGCGATCAACGCCATGGCCGAGGAGCGGCCGTTCTTCATCAGCGCGGCCAACGCGGCGATCGGCGGCGCGCTGGTGCCGGTGCCCGGCGGCGTGCTGGTCACCGACGGCGACGGGGCCGTCATCGGGGCGGTGGGCGTCAGCGGCGACACCTCCGACAACGACGAGGCCGCGGTCGTGGCCGGCATCGAGTCGGTCGGGCTGACCGCCAGGACCGACTGAGCCCGGCGCGGCCGTGTTCGAGGGCTTCGACCCGCGTCGGATCGCCGTCTCCGACGACGTGACCATCGATCTCGTCGTCGGCGGCGACGGCCCGCCCCTGCTGCTCCTGCACGGCTACCCCCAGACGCACGTCATGTGGCACAAGGTCGCGCCGGCGCTGGCCGAGCGGTTCACGGTCGTCGCCAGCGACCTGCGCGGCTACGGCGACTC
>CAYVGE010000039.1:0-1353 GCA_964450395.1 uncultured Actinomycetota bacterium | reverse complement strand
ACCACGCCCCTTACTCCACGCGCGCGCCCGCCGCAGACCTGGTCGCGGTTTTGGATGCGCTCGGTTTCCACCACGCCCCCCTCGCCGGCCACGACCGCGGCGGCCGGGTCGGGCACCGCCTGGCCCTGGACCACCCCGAGCGCGTGCAGTCGCTGGCCGTGCTCGACATCGCCCCGACGTACGCGATGTACACGACCACCGACATGACGTTCGCCGAGGCCTACTACCACTGGTTCTTCCTGATCCAGCCGCACGACCTGCCGGAGCGGATGATCGGCGCGGACCGCGAGTGGTTCCTGCGCCGCAAGCTCGGCCAGTGGGGCCGCGACGAGACCGCGTTCACCGACGAGGCGGTCGCCGAGTACGTGCGGTGCTTCACCCCGGCGACGGTGCACGCGTCGTGCGAGGACTACCGCGCGTCGGCGACCATCGACCTCGAGCACGACCGGGCCGACCTCGACGCCGGCCGCCGGATCGCGTGCCCCGTCCTGGCGCTGTGGGGCGGCGAGGGCTTCGTCGGCGGCCACTACGACGTCGTCGGCGAGTGGCAGGCGTGGGCCGACGACGTGCACGGCTGGGCGCTGCCGTGCGGGCACCACCTGCCCGAGGAGGCGCCCGACCAGACCCGCGACGCACTGCTGAGGTTCGTCGGCCGCGCCACATGACCAGCCGCGGCACCGCCGCATCCCGTCCCGTGGGAGGATCGTCCATGACCACGCACCGCATCGCCGTGATCCCCGGTGACGGCATCGGCCGTGAGGTGATCCCTGCGGCGGTCCGGGTGCTCGACGCGATCGCCGCCGCGCACGGCTTCGGCCTCGACTACGCGGAGTTCGACTACTCGTGTGAGCGCTACGCCCGCGACGGGCGCATGATGCCGGCCGACGGGCTCGAGCGCCTCGCCGACCACGACGCGATCTTCCTGGGCGCCGTCGGCGACCCCGAGGTGCCGGACCACGTGTCGCTGTGGGGGCTGCTGATCCCGATCCGCCGGACGTTCGCCCAGTACGTCAACGTGCGGCCCGTCCGGCTGCTGCGCGGGCTGACCTCACCGCTGCGCGACCTCGGGCCGGACGACGTCGACATGCTGATCGTCCGCGAGAACAACGAGGGCGAGTACTCCGAGATCGGCGGGCGGCTGTACGAGGGCACCGACCAGGAGCTCGCCGTCCAGCAGACGATCTTCACCCGGCAGGGCGTCGACCGGGTGATGGCCTACGCGTTCGCCCGCGCCGAGGAGCGGCGCGGCCACGTCACGTCGGCCACGAAGTCCAACGGGATCATCCACACGATGCCGTACTGGGACGAACGCTTCCGCGCCGCAGCCGCCGAGCACCCCGACGTCGAAGTCGA
>CAYVGE010000038.1:21461-22402 GCA_964450395.1 uncultured Actinomycetota bacterium | reverse complement strand
GCGGCACCTCAGAGCACCCGCACCGCGCTGACCAGCACATATGCCGTCACACATGTCCAGAACCGGCTTCCAACTGCGGAACTCCGGTCAGGTCGAGACCAGCGCCGCAAGGTGCGGCCGCAGCGCCCGGAACGCCGCACCGCGGTGCGAGATCGCGTCCTTCTCGTCGGGGGTCAGCTCGGCGTTGGTCCGCTGCTGCCCCGTCGCCACGAAGATCGGGTCGTAGCCGAAGCCGCCGGTCCCCTTGGGCGCGTCGGTGATGACGCCCTCCATGGTCCCCTCCTCGGTGACCTGCCGACCGTCGGGGGTGACGAGAGCGGCCACGCAGACGAACCTCCCCGAGCGCTCGGTCGTGGCGCCGAGGTTGTCGAGCACGAGCCGCAGGTTGGCGTCGTCATCGCCGTGCCCGCCGGCGTACCGTGCGGATCGCACGCCGGGGTCGCCATCGAGCGCGTCGACCACGAGCCCCGAGTCGTCGGCCACGGCCGGCAGCCCGGTCGCCCGCATGCAGGCGCCGGCCTTGAGCACCGCGTTCTCGGCGAACGTCTGGCCGGTCTCCTCGACGTCAGGCAGGTCGAGCTCTATGCCGCTGACCAGCTCCACGCCTGTCCCCTCGAGGATCCGCCGCAGCTCGACGACCTTGTGGGCGTTGTGCGTCGCCAGGACGACCTTTGTCATGCGTCGTCGCGGAGCGCGGCGGCCTGCGCGAGCGTCAGCTGCCGGCACCCGACGAGGCCGAGGTCGAGCAGCTCGTCGAGCTGCTCGCGGGTGAACGGGAACTCCTCGGCGGTGCCCTGGATCTCGACGACGCGCCCGTCGGCGGTCGCGACGACGTTCATGTCGACCTGCGCGCCGACGTCCTCGGTGTAGTCGAGGTCGAGGACGCTGACGCCGTCCACGATGCCGACGACTTGATGTCCCGGAATAATCGGCAGCTTGGC
>CAYVGE010000038.1:8384-21451 GCA_964450395.1 uncultured Actinomycetota bacterium | reverse complement strand
GCAGCGAGCGGGTCGAGCGTCGGCGTCTGGCGCAGGGTGCCGTCGGCAACCATGCCGTCGAGGGCGAGCGACAGCGCCACCCACCCACCGGTGATCGACGCGGTCCGCGTGCCGCCATCGGCGACCAGCACATCGCAGTCGACGACGATGGCGTGCTCACCAAGGGTCTCGAGGTCGATGACCGAGCGCAGGGCGCGCCCGATCAGGCGCTGGATCTCCTGCGTGCGCCCCTTCGGGCGGCCCGAGGCGACCTCGCGCCGCGTCCGTTCCGAGGTGGCGCGCGGCAGCATCGCGTACTCGGCGGTGACCCAGCCCGCACCTGAGCCACGCATCCACCGCGGCACGTCCGGCAGCACGCTGGCCGCGCAGAGCACCTCGGTGCTGCCGAACCGCACCCGGACGGACCCCTCGGCGAACGGCTGCACGCCCAGCTCGAAGCTGACCGGCCGCAGCTGGTTGACCGCGCGTCCGTCGTGGCGCGGACCCTGGCCGTCCGGCGGCGCCGTCCGGTCGTCGACGCTCGCGCTGCTGGAGGTGCTCACAGTTCGTACTCCTCACGGTCTCGGGCGACCCACACCCGACCGTCATAGACGTTCTCCGCGTCGGCTGCCACCTGCTCGGGTTCACGCCTGGGGAACACGTGGGTCACCATCAGCGTGTCGACGCCCGCCGCCGCCGCCTGCTGCCCGGCCTCGGTCCCGGTCATGTGGACGCCGCTGGGGAACGGCGCGTCGCGCGACACCCAGGTCGCGTCGCAGATGAACAGGTCGGCGTCGGCGGCGCAGGCGACGAGCTCGTCGGTGGCGGCGCTGTCGCCGCTGTAGGCGATGATGCGCCCGTCGACGGTCACGCGCGACGCCAGCGTCTCGATCGGGTGGTTGGCGGCGAACAGCTCGACGTGGAACGGCCCGATGTCGAGCTGCTGGCCCGCCGACACCACGTGGACCGGCAGGTGGCGCAGGAAGCTGTCGCCGGCCTCGCCGAGCAGGATCGACACGAACAGGTCCGCCGCGCCGGCCGGCGCGTAGACGTCGGCCCGCTGGCCTCCGAGCTCGTGGAACTTCAGCGCGTAGTGCAGCCCGTAGAGGTCGACGAAGTGGTCGGGGTGCAGGTGGCTGATGATGATGCCGTCGAGGTCGGCGGGGTCGATCGCGTCGAGCAGGTTCGCGACCGAGCCGTTGCCGCAGTCGAGCAGCAGGTGGCGGTCACCGGCGGACAGCAGGTACGACGAGCAGGCGCGACCGTTCCCCGGGTGGCTGCCCGCGCTGCCCAGCACCGTGACCTTGACCATTCGCCGTTCCTCTCGGGGCCGGTGCGCGTGGCCGCGCGCACGTCCGTCGACGCCGGTGGCGCCGGCGTCGGTCGTGATCCTCTAGGACGAGGCTAGTTCACGCCAGGGTTGCTCGACGTCAACCGCGGCCAGGCGGGGACCCAGGAACCGCATGGCGAGGCCGCGGAACGCGTCGGGGTCCCCGCTCGACACGAACCGGTGGTCGCCGGCCAGCCGGTCCGAGAGCAGGTCGGTGTCCATGAGCCGCGCGACGACGCGCCGCGCGGTCTCCTCGGCGCTGGAGATCAGCAGCACGTCCGGGCCGAGCACGTACGACAGCACACCGGTGAGCAACGGGTAGTGGGTGCAGCCGAGGATCATCGTGTCGACCTGCGCCTCGATCAGCGGCGCGAGGTCGGCGCGGACCTGCGTGATCACCTCGGGGTCGGTGGTGCGGCCCTCCTCGACGAACGACACCAGCGCCGGGCAGGCCTGCGCCGCCACCGTGACCTCGGGGGCCAGCGCGGCGAAGGCGTGTTCGTAGCTGCGTGACCCGATGGTCGCCGCGGTCCCGATCACCCCGACGCGCCCGTTGCGCGTCGCCCGGGCGGCGGTTGCCACGGCGGGCCGGATGACCCCCACCACGGGGATGGGCGACTCGAGCGACAGCCCGTCGTCCGGCTCGATCGCCGCGGCCGTCGCGCTGTTGCACGCGGCGACGATCATCTTGACGTCGGCGCGGTCGAGCCACGCGACGATCTCGTCGACGAAGCCGCGGACCTGCGCGATGCTCTTGGTGCCGTACGGGAAGCGGGCGGTGTCGCCGAAGTAGACGATCCGTTCGTCGGGCAGCAGGTCGAGCAGCGCCCGGGCGACGGTCAGCCCGCCGACCCCGGAGTCGAAGACCCCGATGGGGCGGCGATCAGCCATCACGACGCCGGGCGTCGGGTGTGGCAGCCATGACGCGGGAGTCTAGCCCGCCGTCAGGCGGACCCGAGCCGGTCGCGGAAGGTGCGGGCGCCCTCCACGCCCGCGCCGAGCGCCCGCACTTGTGCGCGCAGGTCGGCGTCGGACGTCACGACGGTCACCGCCGCCAGGTCGTCGAGGTCGACGAGCAGGTCGACGATCGCCCGGTCCGCGCCGTCCGGCCCGCGACGGTGGGCGTAGCGGACGTCGACGTTCTGCCACCGCCCCTCGGGCACCTCCGCCTTGGGCCACCCGTCGACCATCACCACGACCTCGTCGTCGCCGCGCGACCACGTCGCGATCGCGTCACACAGCCGGGCCAGTGCGAGCATCCGGTTGCGCCACCAGCCGTCGGGTCGTGCGCCGAGCACGTTGTAGGCGTCGACGATCCAGGTCCGCGGGCGGCGCTGCGCGCCGCGTCCGTCACCGTGCTCCACCGGGCCGTTCCCTCCTCGACGTCACAGGTACTGTCGCAGCACCCGTGACAATGCGGTGCGCAGCCCGCGGGTCGGTGCGCCCGCCCCGTCACCTGCTGGTGCTCTTCGAGCACCTCGGCGCGTGACCGGCCCCGGGGGTCAGGCCCAGACGGTGCCCTCGAGCTTTCTGGCCAGCTGGGTCGCGTCGCCGACGTCGAAGGCGCCCGTCGACAGGTACTTCCAGCCACCGTCGGCCGAGATGACCACGATGCGCGAGCCCCGCGGCAGCCGCTCGGGGGTGCACATGCGCCGGGCGACGGACAGGCCCGCTCCGGTCGACACGCCGGCGAAGATCCCCGCCTCCTGCGCGAGCGCGCGCGTGGCCAGCAGCGACTTCTCCGAGTCGACCTTGATGCGCCCGTCGAGCAGCGAGGGGTCGAAGATCGGCGGCACGAACCCCTCGTCGAGGTTGCGCAGGCCGTAGACCAGGTCGCCGTACTCGGGCTCGGCCGCGAACACCTTGATCGCGGGGTTGTGCTCCTTGAGCCGCCGGCCCACGCCGGCCAACGTGCCGCCGGTGCCCAGACCGGACACCAGCGCGGCGACGTCGGGCAGGTCCCGGATGATCTCCGGCCCGGTCGTCTCGTAGTGCGCCCGCGGGTTCGCGTCGTTGCCGTACTGGAACGGCATGTACAGGTCGTCGTCGCCCTCGGCCAGCTCACGGGCGAGCTTCACGGCGCCGTTGGACCCCTCGGTCCCGGGCGACAGCACGATGTCAGCCCCGTACAGCTCGAGCAGCGTGCGGCGCTCCCGCGACGTGTTCTCGGGCATGACGCACGTGAGCTTGTAGCCGCGGGCCACGCACAGCGCCGCCAGGGCGATGCCGGTGTTGATGATCCGCGATCCGGGGCCGATGGCGCCGCGGCGCTCGGCGTCCTCGATGAGGTACAGCGCGACGCGGTCCTTGATCGAGCCGGTGGGGTTGTTGCCCTCCAGCTTCAGGTAGATCTCGTAGCCGGCAGGCGACAGCGCCGCCACCTTGACCAGGGGCGTGTCGCCGACCGCGAGGGCAGGATCAGAGACCAGCATGTCGGGCGGTCAGCCGCCGGCGACCGCGGGGAGGATCGACACGACGTCGCCGTCCTCGAGCTGTGTGTCGATGCCGTCCATGAAGCGCACGTCCTCGTCGTTGACGTAGACGTTGATGAAGCGGTGCAGGTTGCCGTCGTCGGCGACCAGCGCCTCGCCGAGGCCGCTGTTGCGGCTGTCGAGGTCCTTGATGAGCTCGCGCAGGTCGGCGCCGTCGCCCGACACCCGTCGCTCGCCGTCGGTGTGCTTGCGCAGCACGGTCGGCACCCGAACCTCAATCGCCATGTCTGATCGAATCCTCACGTCCGTCTGATCGCACGCCAGCGTAGTGATCGGCCTCGCCGGGACGCTGGTGACAATAGGGTCAACATGGCCCGATGCCTGGACATTCCCTCGCCGGGCCGCGGGTTCACCGCGTGGGGGCACCGTCGACGAGCAGCGTGCGCTCGGTGACCGTGCCGTCGACGATGTCGAACGCGCGGATGCGGGGGTCCTCGGCGTCCTGCAGCGACACGATGAGGTAGACCGCGTCGGCGTAGAAGGCCAGCTCGATGTCGGTTGCCGACGGGTAGGCCTCGGTGTGGGTGTGCGAGTGGTAGATGCCCAGCAGGTCCCACGCGTGGTCGTCCATCTCGTTCATGGCCCGCAGCATCGCCGTGGGGTCCATGTTGTAGAAGGTCATCGACCGGGCCGCGTTGGGGACGCGGTACAGGGCCGTCAGCCGGCCGTCGACACCGGCGAGCAGGCCGCAGACCTCGTAGGGGAAGTCGCTGCGCGCGTGCGCGACGATCTCGTCGTAGGTCGCGCGGTCGAGGTGGAACTCGCGGCTGGACTGCGCCGTGGTCACCAGCGGCCCTTCTCTCGGTCGTGCCCGGGCGTGAGCGATGCGATTGTGGCGCGAACGCCCCGAAAAATCACGGCGCTGACGTGACCATCGCGGCGTCGACGGGACACCAGCCGCCGCGGCATACCATGCGGGCCGAGCCGACGGCAGGAGCAGGCCATGTTGGAGGCGGTGCGGCCGTTGCCGCCCGACCCGATCCTGGGGCTGATCAGCGCGTACCAGCGCGACCCGAACCCCGACAAGATCGACCTCGGCGCGGGGGTCTACCGCGACCGGGCGGGCGCCACGCCGGTGTTCGGCGCGGTGGCCGCAGCGCAGCGCCGGGTGCTGGACGCCCAGACCACCAAGGCGTACGTGGCGCCGCCGGGCGACCCCGCGTTCATCGCCGGCGTCACGCGGCTGCTGTTCGGCGCCGACCACCCGGCCCCGGCGGAGCGCCGCGTCGGTGCCGTCCAGTCGCCGGGCGGCTGCGGCGCACTGCGTCTCGCTGCCGAGCTGCTGGAGCGGCTGCACGCCGGCACGCCGATGTGGGTCAGCACGCCGACCTGGCCCAACCACGAGCCCCTGCTGGGCGACGCCGGCTGCCGGATCGACCGGTACCCCTACTACGACCACGACGCGCATGCGATCGACTTCGACGCCATGCACGCCGCGCTCGCGCTGCGCGGCCCCGGCGACGTCGTGCTGCTGCACGGGTGCTGCCACAACCCGTGCGGCGCCGACCTGACCCACGCCCAGTGGGACGCGCTCGCCGACCTCGCGCTGGAACGCGGCTTCACCCCGTTCATCGACCTCGCCTACCACGGGCTCGGTGACGGCCTGACCGACGACGCCTACGGCGTGCGGCTGTTCGCCGAACGGCTGCCCGAGCTGCTGGTCGCCTACTCGTGCTCCAAGAACTTCGGGCTCTACCGCGAGCGGGCCGGGCTGGTGTGCGCGGTGACGCCCACCGCCGAGGCGGCTGCGGCCGCCACCAGCCAGCTCAACTCGATCGCGCGCGGCATCTACTCGATGCCACCGGCACACGGCGCGGCGATCGTGGGCACGATCCTCGGCGACGTCCAGCTGACGGCGGACTGGGAGACCGAGCTGGCCTCGATGCGCGAGCGCCTGCTGGGCGTCCGCGCGCTGTTCGCCGCGCGCATGGCCGACCGCGGCGCCGACTTCGGCTTCATCGCCGACGAGCGCGGCATGTTCTCGTTCCTCGGGATCACGCCGGCACAGGTCGAGCAGCTCCGCGACGAGCACAGCGTCTACCTGGTCGGGTCGAGCCGGATCAACGTCGCCGGCATCACCGAGGGCAACGTCGACCGCCTGGCCGACGCGCTGGTCTCCGTGCTCGACGGCTGACCTGGGACACCTCGGGACGGACGAACGCCTCGGCGAACGCCGTCGGGCGCTCCCCCTCCCCGGCCCGGGCCGCCCGAGGCATCGGGAGCACCATCGACCGCACCGGAGCGACGGCACCCGGCGGGTGGGTCAGGCGATCGCGATGCGTCCGGTGCCCACACCCTCGACCCGGCCGATGACGGCGGCGGCGTGCCCCTCGGCCCGCAGCTGCTCGACCGCGACCGCCGCGCCACCGTCGGCGACCCCGAACAGCAGCCCCCCGGACGTCTGGGCGTCGGCGAGCAGCAGCAGCGCCTCGTCGGCGACTCCGTCGACGTCGAGCGCGTCGCGGACCCAGTCGAGGTTCCGCCGCGTGCCGCCGGGCACCATCCGCTCCGCCAGCAGCGCCCGGGCCCCCGGCAGCACCGGTACGGCGGCGACGTCCACGCGCACGTCCACGCGTGACGCCTCGGCCATGCGCCGCAGGTGCCCGAGGAGGCCGAACCCGGTGACGTCGGTCGCCCCGGTCGCTCCGGCGGCGACCGCCACCTCGGCACCGCGGGCGTTCAGCCGCGTCATCGACGCGACGGCCGCGTCGACCGCCGCCGCGGAGGCGACCCCCCGCTTGACGGCGGTGCTGATGATGCCGATGCCGACCGCCTTGGTCAGCACGAGCTCGTCACCCGCCCGCAGCGCGTCGGCGCGCAGCAGCCGGTCCAGCGGCACCTCACCCACCACCGCACAACCGAACTTCGGTTCGGGATCGTCGATCGTGTGGCCGCCCGCCGTGATCCAGCCGCCCGCTGCCGCGGCGTCGTCGGCTCCCGCCAGGACGTCGCTGAGCAGCTCCAGCGGCAGCTCGTCGCGGTTCCACCCCACGATGTTGAGGGCGAACAGCGGGCGCCCACCCATCGCGTAGACATCGCTGGCCGCGTTGGTCGCCGCGATCCGTCCCCACAGGCGCGCGTCGTCGACCAGGGGCGTGATGACGTCGACCGTCGCGACGAGCGCGCGGTCGTCGTCGAGTCGCCAGACGGCGGCGTCGTCGCCGGGATCGGCGCCGATCAGCAGCCGCTCGTGACGGCCGGGGTGCAGGCGGCGCAGGACCTGCGCCAGCTCGCCGGGGGCGAGCTTGCACGCTCACCCGGCGCCGTGGCTGAACTCGGTCAGTCGGCGTGTGCTGGGGTCCACCTGGTGTCCATCGCTGCGGGCTCGGTCGCGGCGAAGCCTAGCGGTGCCCCGGCGGCAGCAGCCCACTGGGGCGATCTCGCCCGATATCCGTCCAGAAATCGACCCAGGAGGAACGCCGCCGCCCACTGGGGCGACTTCGCCCGATATCCGTCCAGAAATCGACCCAGAAGGGGTGAGGGGTCAACGGCGGTCGGCGTGGCCGCCGGCGGACGTCGGCGTCCGCTCGGCCGCCGGCGCCGGGCTGATCGCCGACGCGGCCACCACGAAGATGATCGCCGCCGACAGGGCCGCCGGCCACGCCTGGAGCACGACGAGGCCCACGGCCAGCAGCCAGCTCACGCCGGCCAGCAGCCACCCCACCGCGTTCGACACGAGCGGTTGCAGGACGCCGCCGGGCCCGCCATCGTCAGGGGGCGCGTCGGGGTGGTCGTGCGCCGGCGTGGCCGGGCCATCCCGGTCCTCCCCGCCCTCGCGGTCCGGTGGTCGACGGGGCGCGTGCACCCGGGCCCCGTGGAACAGCACCGGCAGCACCGCGACGACGATCGACAGCACGTCACCCATGTCGTAGCCGGCCGCGCCCTCGGACCGCAGCTGCATGACCAGCAGCAGCGTGGCGACCCCCGCGCCGATCAGCGCGGTGGTGCGGCCCGACAACGTGTGCATCACCCGTCAATCATCGCACGGCGCGCCGATCGGGCTCAGATGATGCGCTGGGTGCCCGTGTAGACGTTCATCCGGTCACCCCGGACGAAGCCGACCAGCGTCATCCCCGCCTCGTCCGCGAGCTCGACCGCCAGCGAGGTCGGTGCCGACACGGCGGCGATCACCGGCAGCCGGGCCCGCAGCGCCTTCTGTACGATCTCGAACGCCACCCGTCCCGAGACCAGCAGGACCTGCCCGCGCAGGGGCAGTGCGCCGTCGAGCGCGGCCCGGCCGATCAGCTTGTCGACCGCGTTGTGCCGCCCGACGTCCTCGCGCAGGTCGAGCAGCGTGCCATCGGCACTGAAGCGCGCCGCCGCGTGCAGGCCGCCGGTCCGGTCGAACACGCGCTGGGCGGCCCGCATGGCCTCGGGCAGCGCCGACAGCACGGCACTGGGCACCACCACCGGGTCGTCGATGTCCGGGTAGTCCCGCCGGACCGCCTCGATGCTCGCCGTCCCGCAGATGCCGCACGACGACGTCGTGTAGACGTTGCGCCGCAGGTCGACCGGCACGGTCCGGCCGTCGCGACGCGCGATGTCGACCACGTTGTAGGTCTGCAGCCCCGTCTCGGGGTCGGTGCCCGCGCAGTAGCGGATGCCGGCGATGTCACCCGGGCTGTCGATCAGTCCCTCGGTGAGGCAGAAGCCGGCGGCGAGCTCGAAGTCCGAGCCCGGCGTGCGCATCGTGACCGAGACGGCCTCGCCCCCGACGCGGATCTCCAGCGGCTCCTCGGCCGCCAGCGTGTCGACGGACGGCCGGGTCGAGGTGCCCTCGATCTTCCGGATCCGCCGCCGGACGGTGACCTGTTCGGCCATGGCTCACCCCGATGCCTGCGCGCGTTGGTCGGTGGCCCACGCTGTCAGCAACCCACGGTACCGGGCGATGAACTGCTCGTGCTCGTGTGGCGGGAAGGCGTCGCAGATCGTGGCGACCAGGTGGTCGTCGAACTCGCCGCTCTCGACGTAGTCGACCATGACCTCGTCGACGTGGGGCAGGTGCTCGGCGCAGAACTGTTCGTAGCGCTCCCGCTCCAGGTAGTCGTCGGTCAGCGCGCGGTAGGCGTCGAGCTTGGCGCCCCAGCTGCGGTCGGGATCGTCGGCGACGGCGAAGAAATCCCGGATCTGGCCATCGAGGTGCATCTTCCGCCCGGTGGTGATGCAGAAGATCACCCACTTGGCCAGGGTCCGGATCGCCCACGGGAAGTAGTAGTGCAGGCTGATGATCGCCATGTCGGGCACCGCGTTGGCGAAGTCGATCGGGTGGATCCCGCCGTCGCGGACGATCACCTCGAACGAGTTGTGCTCCCAGCGGAAGAACGCCCCGACCGTGCGGCCGAAGGTGTCGATCTCGTAGCCGGCCTCGGGCGTCAGGAACTCGTGCGCGACGCTGTACCGCTCGTGGAGCGGCTTCGTGGGGTCGTAGGACAGCACCGTGGTCTCGGCACCGATCTGCAGCCCACGGGCGAAGACGTCGTAGCCCTCGATGCCCGCCTGGACGTGCATCAGCTCCCGGCCCGACCCCTCGAACGCGGTCCGCAGCTCGGCGGGGCTGCCGATGCGGCTGACGTTGACCCACCCACCGCCGTGGAACGGCTTCATGTACATCGGATAGCCGACGGCCTCGCCGACCTGGTCGAGATCGAAGATGCGGTTGTAGCGCTCCGCGGTCGGCGCGAACCGCTCGTTGTCCGGCGGCACCTTGTGCGGCAGCAGCCACGTCTCGGGTACGTCGAAGCCCATGCGGATGGCCGCGCAGAACGCGGCGTGCTTCTCCATGCTCTGGAACGTGAACGGGTTGTTGGGGAGGTAGACGCCGTCCAGCAGCGCGACCTTCTTGAGCCACTCGCGCGGGTGGTAGTACCAGTACGCCAGCCGATCGATCACCAGGGCGTGCCGGGCCGGCTGGCGCAGGCTGAACGGCTCGATGGTGATGCGCTCGGTGTCGAAGGTGTACGTCTCCCCGCCGACGCGCACCTGCGGAGCCAGTCGCCGGATGAACTGCTCGAACGCCGTCGGCCAGTCGTCCTCGGTGCCCAGCAGCAGGCCGATCAGGTGGGTCGTCACGTGTGCTCCTCGCGCAGGTGCAGGTCTCGGTCACACCACCCGCGGCAGGTGGTGGGCGATCTGGGCCCGCCAGCTGGGCCAGTCGTGGGGCACGTCGTGGCCCCACAGGTCGATCTCGAACGGGATCTGCTTGCCTGCCAGGACCTGGGCGAACCGCCGGGTCGACTCGAGCGACCCGGTGGTGTCCTCCCACTGCCCCTGCCCGCAGACCAGCAGCAGGCGCACCCGGCGGCGCAACCAGTCGAGGTGGTCACCCTCGGCGTTGGCGACGTAGTCCATCGGGTTGTTGAAGTAGGTCGCGTCGCCGCGGTGGCCCCACCCGGTGTGCGCGATGTCGTAGGTGCCGCTCTGGCAGATGGCGAGCGGGAACAGGTCGGCGCGCTTGAGGGTGAAGTTGGCGGCGTGGTAGGCGCCGAGGCTGGCGCCCGTCGTGATGATGTCCTGCCGGCCGCCGCAGTCGCGCCAGATCCACTCGACGACCTCGGTCGCGATCCACCGCTCGTACCGGCCGTGGCCGACCGCCCGCTCCTCGGTCTCGATCGTCGTGTTGCCCCACGTCTCACCGTCGTAGCTGTCGACGCAGTAGACCTTGACCCGCCCGTCGTTGATCAGCCACGCGATGGCGTCGATCATCCCACGGTCCTCGTAGTCCCAGCAGTTGCCGGCCTCCGAGGGGAACACCAGCAGCGGGCGCCCGTAGTGGCCGTACGCGATCAGGCCGCCGGCCGCGCCGATGCTGTGGGAGTCCAGATACAGGTGCTCGCGCCTCATCGCAAGTGCCCCCTGCTGCCGTTGCCCGGGGCACGCGTCACCGTGCCCATCCCGTACGCCGTGCCGTGCTCATGCCGACGCCCGGCGGACCAGGTCGACCAGGTGCGGGTCGAGGGCATCCCGCCAGGCGACCCAGTTGTGCCCATCCCGTGGTTCCGCGAAGCCGACGTCGTAGCCCTGGAGCGCCAGTGCGTCGCGCATCCGCCGGTTGTTGGCGAGGTTCTCCTCGACGGTGCCGCACGTCATCGTGACCGGCACCGGCCGGCCCCAGGTCCGCTCACCCATCACCCGCGTGACGAACGCCGCGATGCGGTCGAACCGGGCGAACCCCGACTCCTGGGCGTCGGTCGCCGCCTGGAAGTAGCTGCCCGACTGGAGGAACAGCCCGCCGAACAGGGTCGGGTAGCGGCGGTGCGCGTGCAACGTCGCCAGCGCACCCAGGCTGGCGCCCATGCCGATGCGCCACGACCGACCGTCGGCACGCGGCGGCGGCTGCGGCGCCAGCCAGTCGAGCAGGGGGACGAGCTCACGTGCCAGCGCGCGGGAATAGACCGGGGAGGCCGCGTAGTGGTCGTTGCGATCAACCGGGGGCAGCAGCGCGACCCGCAGCGGCGGCATGCGCCCGTCGGCGATCATCGCGGCGCAGCAGCGCAGCAGCCCGCTGTAGCGGTCGTACTCGGGCCCGTCGTGGGCGATGACCAGCGGCGCCTCGTGCTCGACGTCCAGCCCCTCGCTGGTCCACAGGCCGATGTCCATGGCCGCGCCCAGGTGGTCGCTGGCGACCCGCAGGCCGAGGAAGCGGCCGGCAACCGGGTCGGGGTGGTCGAGCCACGCCGGCGGCCGGTAGGTCGGAAGCTCGACGACCGACTTCTCCCCGAACGGCCCGGCCGCCCGCAACGGGTTGTGCGGGTCGACGGTCAGCTCGCGCCGGCCGTCGGCGAACTCGAGCTCGTACTGGTACTCGAGGCGGTCGGCGGCGGGGCGGGTGATCCGGGCCTCCCACAGCGGGGCGTCGCCGTCGCGCCGACGGAGCGCGGCGGTCCGCGGTCGGGTGATCTGCTGGCACAGCCGGACGGCGTGGACGCCATCGGCGTCGGGGCGCACCCGGAACCAGATGTCGGTCGCGCCCACGGTCGGGCCGGGGGGTGGGGTCGACATGCCCGACGCAGGATAGTCGCTGCCGTGGGTCACAATGAGACCTTAGTCTTCTCGCTGCCGCTCGACGGCCACCGGCCCGGGCCGCCCGAACCGGCGTGCCACGTCGGCCGGTGTGTTGAGGTTGCCCGCCCACGCGGCGTCATCGACCTCGACGACGATCACCGCCGATCGCGCCAGCACCCGCGTGGGTGACCGTTCGCCGGCGTCGAACAGCGCAGCGACGCGTGGCAGCGCCGCCGCGGCGTAGACGGCGTGCAGCGGTTCCAGCCGTCCGGCGTGTCGCGGCACGACCGCCTCGGACCACCCGTCCCAGCGCGACGCCAGGTCGACGAGCACCGCAGGGTCCGCGTCCGGCATGTCGACCGCGACGACGGCCAGCAGCGGTGTGCGGGTCGCCGCCAGCCCACCGAGGATCGCCGCCAGCGGCCCGGCCCCCGGCTCGCGGTCCGCGACGGCCTCCCACGGCAGCTGCGGCAGCGCCAGGTCACCCGGTGCGATCAACACCCGGCCACAGATCGACGCCAACCGCCGGGCGACGTGCTCGACCAGGAGACGGCCGTCGACCTCGAGCAGCGCCTTGTCGCGGCCCATGCGACGGCTGCGGCCGCCCGCGAGCACCAGCCCGGTCAGTTCGTCCACGGTGGCGAGGGTTCCCCCGGACCTCGGGTGCCACGCCGGCCGCGGCCGCACACGCGGAACGGGGCGGCCCGCAGGCCGCCCCGTCCGTGCTCGTCGGTGCCTACGAGTCGTCGGCGGCGGGACCGTCCCCGCCGTCCGTACCGACGGTGCCCTCGGGGCCCGCGAACTCCTCCGGCAGGTCGAGCGGCCTGCTGCCCGGGACCGACTTGCCGGCGACGCCGTTGACGTCCTCGGTCGAGTAGGCCAGCGTCAGGACCGCGAACGCGATCGCGTCGCTGTTGACCCCCAGGGCCTCGAGCGAGACGTTGCCGACGAGGTCGTTCTCGTCATCGAGCTCGTCGTAGACAGCGGCGAGCGCGGGGTCGTCGTACTCCGGCATCAGGCTGTCGCACGCCAGGTGGTAGCACGGGTCGTACTGCGCCCCGGCGACACCCTCCCAGATCTCCTCCAGCTCCTCGGTCTTGAGGACCTCGGCGCCGGTGAACAGGCCGCTGGCGGGGATGTCGTTGTTGATGAACGCCTGGTAGTCGCTGCGCCCCGAGAACTCGCTGTCCTCGTAGGGGATCTCCTGCCAGGTGAAGTACGTCTCGAACAGGTCCTCGAGCGCCTCGGAGCCATCGGGGACCGGC